>NZ_JAGFIP010000018.1:0-109485 GCF_017582705.1 Paenibacillus sp. F411 | reverse complement strand
GGAAGGGTTCCACGCGTACCCATCCCGAACACGAACGTTAAGCCTTCCAGCGCCGATGGTACTTGGACCGCAGGGTCCCGGGAGAGTAGGACGCCGCCAAGCAAAGAAGAAACCGTTACTGCAGCTAATGCAGTAACGGTTTTTTTGTTCCATTCCAATCATCCACAGCGCATCACTTCAAACCCGCGTATCATGATTGGAGTTATCCCTATGATGTGAACAAGCTGTACATAAGCATGAAGATCACGCTCATTAAGCACAGTTTATCAACATGACCTGGATACATCTTCACAGGAAAGCTTTTAATTCATGTTGAACAAAGCGGTTATCCTCAGCTTCATCCCCAGACCTGCATAAGATTCAGTGTTCTGCATGTCTATCTTACAAAATGTAATACATTCTTATCCACAAATTTAGTACTAAGTCCTAATACTTAGTGTTATAATAAACGAAAACAGATGGAGGTATCCACGGTGATCCAATCCCAATCAAGAGTCACGGCAATAGGAGCCTATGTGCCGGAACGGATTCTGACGAACGAGGATTTGCAGAAGATGGTTGATACCAGTGATGAATGGATAGTACAGCGGACGGGAATGCGGGAACGGCGGATTGCGGCAGAGGGACAATTCACGTCTGATCTGGCTGAGCAGGCCGTAAAGGATATGGTCCGCCGGTATGGTGTTTCTGTTCAGGATGTGGATATGATTCTGGTGGCGACAAGTACACCGGATTTTGTTTTTCCAAGTACGGCAGCAAGGCTGCAGGCCAAGCTCGGAATTCAGAACACCGGTGCCCTGGATATGAATGCTGCTTGTGCCGGTTTCGGGTATGCGCTGCAAATCGCGGACGGATGGATTACCAGTGGAATGTACCGTAAAATTCTGATCATTGGCGCGGAGACGATATCCAAGATTACAGATTATACTGATCGAGCGACGTGTATATTGTTTGGTGATGGCGCCGGTGCGGTGCTGGTAGAGCGTGATGAGGAGCAGCCGGGATTCCTTGCCTCGATTACCGGCACTTATGGGGAAGGCGGCATGAATTTATATAAAACCGGCCTTGCCAAGCAAATGGATGGACAGGATCTTGGCAGCGAATGCATAGTCCAGAACGGACGGGAGATTTATAAATGGGCGGTGCGGAATGTACCGGAAGGCACTCAGCGCTTAATCCAGCGGGCGCAGCTAGCTCCTGAGGATGTAGATTGGTTCGTCCCGCATAGTGCGAATCTTCGGATGATTGAAGCGATTTGTGAGCGGGGACCGGTTCCATTTGAACGAACTTTAACGAGCGTTGAGTATTTCGGCAACACCTCAGCGGCATCGATACCGCTTGCATTGCAGCTGGCTGTGGATAACGGGAAACTGAAGGCAGGTCAGAATGTGCTGCTGTACGGCTTTGGCGGAGGCATGACCTATGCCGGCTCTATCATTCACTGGACCATCTAAATGACAGCTTGTTTGCGCACCCCCAGCGATTATTGTGGATTAATAGCTTAAGCGAGGCCAGGATGGTTCCTGGCCTTTTTGGCATGGCGGCAGGATCGTAAAATATTCAACCTAGATTCAGAAGTTTGCCTCCTCAACATAAGGTGCTGCTTTGATTACACTGAAGAAGTAGAAAGCAACCTAAATGAGAGGGGTAAAAAGCATGAGTAGATTTAAAACCTGGGGCGTCATGCTCCTGAGCGTGATGATGGTGTTCTCGCTGGCGGCCTGCAGCGGCGGGAGTTCTGGAAACAACGAAGGTTCATCGGAAGGAACGAATGGAGAGCAGCAAGGTAGCAGTAACGAAGGAGCATCTACGGAAAACGTTGAGCTTTCTTTCTGGTCGCTCGGTACGACGAATTATGAGGAGCTGGCCAAGGAGTACACGAAAGAGCATCCCAACATTACGTTCAAGTTTCAGAACACTTCTGATCAGACCGCACATCATGCCAATTTAACGACAGCCCTATCGGCGGGATCAGGTGCCCCAGACATTTTCATGCTTGAAATCGCATTCATTGAGCGCTTTATCAATGCTCAGGATAAATTCTATAACCTGTATGATCTCGGTGCGAAGGATGTACAGGGAGATTACCTGGACTGGAAATGGAAGCAAGCTACTTCCGTAGACGGCAGCTTCCAGCTGGGACTTCCTACTGACGTCGCTCCGACCGTAGTCTACTACCGGACAGATCTCGCAGAAGCAGCAGGTCTCCCAACAGACCCGCAGGAATTCTCGGCAGCCATTAACACTTGGGATAAGTTTGCTGAGGTCGGCAAGCAGTTCAAGGACAAAACAGGCAAGCCATTCGCGGATTTGACGGATCTGGTCTATAACGGTCTTCGGGATCAGTCTCCAAACCAGATTTATTTCAGTAAAGAGGATGGTTCATTCATCGGGGATTCTAACCCGCAGGTGAAGAAAGCTTACGATTTCACAGTCAAAGGGATTCAGGAGGGCTGGATTGGCAACTGGGTGCTCTGGTCTCCGGAATGGAATAAAGCCATGAATGATGGTGAATTTGGCGTGCTGCTGGGCCCGGCATGGATGGCGGGAACGATTCGTAACGCAGAAGACTCCTCCGGCAAGTGGCAGATTGCTCAAATGCCAGAGGGCGCAGGCAACTGGGGAGGCTCCTTCCTGACGCTGCCGAAAGAAGGAAAGCATTCTAAAGAAGCATATGAATTTATTTCCTGGCTCGTCAACAAGGAGAACCAGCTGAAATCCTTCAAGGTCAGCGGCTTGTTCCCGTCCATTCCTGCAGTGTACGATGATCCGGCATTCAAGTCGGAGCAGGACGAATTCTTCAGCGGCCAGATCATTGCAGAAGCATATGCCGAAGCAGCGAAGAGCGTACAGCCGGTGTATTACGGTCCGCTTCATGATCAAACCGATACGATTATCAAGAACGCCCTGAAAAATGTACTGGAGAAAAAAGCGGATCCAGCAGCAGAGTGGGAAGGTGCCATGAAGCAAATTAAAACGCTGGTGGACCGCAGCTAGACCTAGAAAGAGACAGAAAAAGATAGCACAGCAAGGTACAGATATTGAAATCAGGAAGCATATCAGACAAAGAGTTCATCACAATCATTATCATTAGAAGCAGTTTTGAAATAACAACCGTCCGGATGAATGCAGGGAGGACTTCCTTACGTTCATTCGGACCTATTCTTTAGCATGGAGGTGCACCATGGCAGAACCCGCAGCAGCCGCAGCGGCATCCTATCCGGCCACACGTAAACGGCTGACAGAGCAAAGAAAAAGCCGGCTGACGGCCTACCTGTTTATTTCTCCGTTTTTCGTGCTGTTCGGTATTTTTGGCTTGTATCCGATCCTTTTTACGATCTACCTGTCCTTCTACAAATGGGATGCGCTCGGTCCAATGAGGTATGTAGGCTTCAAAAATTACGAGCTCATTACGAGTGATCCGACCTTTTGGATCTCGTTTAGTAACACTTTGATTATGGGAATTATGGGAACCGTACCGCAGATTATCGTTGCACTGCTTGTTGCCGTCATGCTGAATTCGGCCCTGAACAAGTACAAGAACATATTCCGTATACTATTTTTCATGCCCAATATTACGTCCATCGTCGCTGTAGCATTAGTGTTCAGTACGATGTTTGGCAACAACGGGATGGTGAACTGGCTGCTGAATAGCCTGGGCCTGGACAGTGTTCCTTTTAACTCCGGCTGGTGGGGTGTCAAAATCGCCATATCGACGATGGTCATGTGGCGCTGGATGGGGTATAACGCAATTATTTTTTTATCCGGCCTGCAGAGTATACCGACTGATATATACGAAGCCGCCCGCATTGATGGAGCCAGCCGCAGTCAGCAAATGCTGTATATTACGCTGCCTCTCCTGCGTCCGTTCATTCTGTTCGTAACCTTGGTATCGACAATCGGGGCGCTGCAGCTGTTTACCGAGCCTTATGTGTTTCTAGGGCAGTCCGGCTCTGGCTCTACTCGACAGGAAGGGGTTACGATGGTTACGTATTTGTATGATGAGGCATTCAAGAATGGATTTTTTGGAACGGCGGCGGCGACGGCAGTGCTGCTGTTAATTGCGACCATTATGTTCTCCCTGCTGAATATGCTTCTATCCAGCCGGATGGGCGGAGAAAGAGGGGGGAGTAAGGCATGAGCATCGCTGTAACGGCCAAAAAAAATCCGGATGAGCCGGGCATTGGCGCAAAGATACTATTTTATCTGCTGCTGCTGTTCGGTGCTGTACTCTCCATCTTTCCGTTCTATTGGATGTTTGTCGTAGGTAGTAATGATAAGACGGCCGCCTTTCAGATTCCGCCGCTGCTTACTCCCGGTACGGAGTTCTTCAATAACTTCTCCCGCGTGCTGGAGCGTACGGATTTCTTCAGAGCGCTGATGAATTCAGCTGTGGTGTCCACCACGGTTACGCTCTCCGTTGTTTTCTTATGTACGCTGGCAGGATATGCGTTCGCCAAATATGAATTTCCGCTCAAAAAAACGCTGTTCGTGTTCGTGATCGGCACGATGCTCGTCCCTGCACAGCTCAGTGTACTGCCTCTGTATGTGATTATGGCCAAGCTGCAGTGGATCGACAGCTACAAGGCACTGATCGTGCCGGCCATGGTGAATGCGTTCGGTATTTTTTGGATGAGGCAGTATATTGCCTCGGCTGTGCATAATGAGCTGATTGAGGCAGGCCGGATGGATGGCGGTGGACATTTTCGGATCTTCTGGAATATTGCAATTCCGGTGGTGACCCCGGCCATGGCTACACTTGGCATTATCAACTTTATGAACGTATGGAATGATTTCTTCTGGCCCCTGGTTGTGCTGAAGAATCGTGAGAATTATACAATCCAGATCGCTCTTCAGCAGCTGTTTACGAACAAGGACGGGCTGGATTACGGGATGATCATGTCAGCAACCTTTGCAGCGACACTGCCGCTGCTCATCGTGTTTCTGCTGTTTAGCCGCTGGGTGATTGCCGGGTTGACCTCGGGGGCGGTTAAGAGCTGAGTTTTCTCAAACATGTTAGCCAGCTACAAGGAAGTGGCGCAGCGATGAAGAATAATAGACAGAGGAGAATGGGGGGAAGCCTGTGAAGCTCCGTCGTAAAATCCTGCTGGCTATTATTCTTCTTGTGTTTATCCCGGTGATCGCTATGGGGAGTGTGACCTACTACACGTACTCCCAGGCCATGGAGAAGAAGTCCAGTCATTTTTACTGGATATCGCTTCAGGAAACGGATCGCCGTCTGAAATTTGCACTGAATGAGATTACGACCATATCCAATTTTGCAATTACCCAGCAGGCAGTTCAGCAAGCCTTGAAGCAGCCGGAATCCGCTGTGACCTATAACCGCCGGCAGGAAATGAACAATTTAATCCATCACCCGATGATTCTGTCCTTTGCGCTGTATAGTCATGACCGGCTTATCTACTCCGACAGTGACGCTTATACCCTCGCAGAGCTCCAGGCCCAGGAATGGTATGGCCGGGTCGTGGAAGCGCAGGGACGTCCGGTGTGGGCAGGACCGGGAGAGGACCGTGCTGCGGGAGCGCTGATCTCTGATCAAGCCCCTTCCGCAGGGCGTATTGAAATCGCTTCCGGGGCACTTATTCAGGCGCGGACCATTAAGGATTACCACTCTTTGGAGGACATCGGGACGCTCATCATTTACGTCAAGCCTGATTTGCTAGACCAGGTGTTTTGGGAGGCGGCAACGTTAAAGCAGGGAGACATCCTGCTGGTCAATCAGGAGGGGCGCATCGTATTCGATAAATCCGGGGAGCGGATCGGGGAGCATGCAGCGTTTCCTTTTTTGGAGGCGGGCTACAGCAACGGCAAAGGCTATTATGTAGATGATGATCTGGGGGAGTCGTCACTCATTACCTATCTGCCTTCACATCACAAGGAATGGTTTCTGGTCGCGGTGACCGAGAAGAAGCTGATCGCCTCGGAGTCGTCCTATATTCGCAATCTGGCGCTGCTGCTGGGCGGAAGCTCGCTGCTGTCGGCGTTTTTGTTTGACCGCTTCTTTGTCCGGAGGCTCGTGCAGAGCATCATTGGGGCGGTCAACGGCATGAAGCAGGTGAAGCGGGGCAGCTTTGTTCCGATTCCTTCACCAGGGCGGGCGGATGATGAAACCGATCTTTTAATTGATGGCTTTAATCGGATGAGCGCCCAGATTGAAGAGCTGCTGCAGCAGATTCAGACCGAGCAGGCACGCAAGAAGGAGGCTGAAATGCAGGCACTGGTGGCGCAGATCAATCCACATTTTATATATAATTCTCTGGAGTCGATCAATTCGATGGCGGTGCTGGAGGGCAACCGGAATATTAGCAAAATGGTTATTTCGCTCGGCAAGCTCCTGCGGATCAGCATTAACGAGAATCAGGAGCTAATCCCGCTTAGTATGGAGCTGGAGCACGTCAGGCATTACATGAACATCCAGAAGTTTCGCTTTGAGGATCAGTTTGATTATGAGATTACGATTCCCGAAGAGCTGAAATTTGTCGTCACTCAGAAGCTGATTGTGCAGCCCATTGTAGAGAACGCGCTATATCATGCCATTGAGCCTATGGAGGAGCCGGGTCTGATTCGTATTGCGGTCAGCGATGCGGGAGACGAGGTATTCATTGATATTACGGATAACGGACCTGGATTCTCTAAGGAACGGCTTCAAAAGCTATATGGTGAAGAACAGGGACCCGCGAGAAAGTATCGGGAAAACGGTGTGGGATTAAAAAATGTTCATGAACGCCTTCAGATTCGCTTTGGCGGGCGTTATGGCATGATGATCTGCTCCGCGCCGGGCTTCGGCTCGACGATCCGTATCCGGATACCGAAAATGCTGCCATGAAGGGAGAGCAAGCATGAAGACTCCAAAAATATTGGGAGCCCGGGGATGGGTTGTACTGTATATGTGTCTGATGACGTTACTTGTAGGCTGGATGCTGCTGCAGGATCGGGAAGTCATTGAAGAGGAGCAGGGTGAGAAAATAACGCTCACCTTTCGACACTTTTGGAATAAGGAGCATGACCGCCAAGTGCTTGACATCGTAACAGAGGTCATCAGCAGCTATCAGGCGGAGCACCCGAATATCAAAATTAACTTTGAAGGAATGGACCAGACGATTCACCGGGAGCAGAAGCTTAAGAGTGAAATGGTTACCGGCACGCCTCCGGATATGTTTGTACTGTTCGGCGGAGCGGAGATTGAGCCTTACGCCCGGGCTGGGCGCCTAATGGATTTATCGGAGTTTGTGCAATCCCGCGGTTTGAACGGGGAGTTTACAAGCCTTTCATTATGGACCTTTGATGGCAAAATCTTTGGGCTTCCCATCGAAGGGCATGCTGAGCCGCTCTATTATAACAGGGACCTGTTTCAGCGGCTCGGACTTCAGCCGCCCCGGACGCTCGCCCAGCTGAATGAGATCATAGAGAAGCTGCTGAAGCGGGATGTGATTCCATTTGCGTTAGGCAATGAGGACCGGTGGCCGGCTGCAATTTTTGCCCATTATTTCATGGATCGATATGCCGGAGCTGCCTTGATTGAGCGCTTGGCACGGGGAGATGAAGGCGTCCGTTTTGACAATGAGCTATATTTGAGTGCCTTTCAGCATTTCCAGTCCTGGATTGAGCAGGGGGCCTTCGGCCCTTCGCCCAACACTTCCTCGACAGAGGAGGCCATTGCCCTGTTTACCGGCGGGCAAGCCGCGATGTATTTGAACGGGAATTGGGATATTAATCTGTTTCAAAGTGAAGAAGACCCGGATTTTCAGCAAAAGGTGGGTGTCATCCCGTTTCCTTCTCTTCGGAACAGCGAGCCAAGGTCTATGGCCGGCGGATATACGATCGGTATTGGTCTGTCCTCCGAGCTTGTAGATCCAGAGAAGCAGGCGGCGTTAGGGTTAATGGAGGCCTTGTACACGGAGGATGTGCAGGCTCGCATCGTGTATGAGGGTCGGAGGATTCCGTCAATGAAAATTCCGTTTGATCCGGAGCGGACTGGACCGGTATTTGCCCAGGTCATTGATTTGCTGGAGCAAAGCCCGGCGAGCTTTCTCGCTTATGACAACGTCATTTCTCCGGAGGTCAAAACATCATTTCTGGAGGTCATTGAGGACCTTATCAGCGGTAAAACCAGTGCAGGAGCAGCACTTGAGCAAATTGAGCAGTCCTCCCGGGTGTATTGGGAGCTGCGCAAGGATGCGCGCAGGTGACAAAAAAGGGAGGCTGGTGTGCTTATGGAGGAGAAGCGGTATCGTGTTATCCTGGTGGATGATGAGCCGATCATTCTCCGGAGCTTGAGAGCAGCAATTCCATGGGAAGAGCTGTCGATGGAGGTTGCCGGTGAAGCAAAGAATGGAGAAGCGGCGCTGGAGCTCGTCAAGCAGCTCCAGCCTCACGTACTGATCAGCGATATCCGTATGCCGGGCCTGGATGGAATTTCTTTAATGAAGGAAGTAATGCAGGAGCAGCCGAAGCTGTTTTTTATTTTTATAAGCGGCTACGGGGAATTCGAGTATGCCCGGGAAGCGCTGCGGGAAGGCGCCTTCGATTATTTGCTCAAGCCGATTGATCATGAGGAGCTGGCGGCTTCACTTCTGAGAGCTGTTGCGGCTTTGAAGAAGCAGGAGGAGAATGACAGGCTGCTGCACTCTATGCAAACCCTGTCCCTTCTGGCCAGAGAACGCCTCTTTACTGAGCTGATTGAGGGCAGCCGCAGCCCGCTCCTTCAGCTGCAGTGGCTGGAGCATAATGAGCTGGACCAGAGCTGGTATATGGCGGTGCTTCAGCTTGACCGTTTCGAGAAGCTGGAAGCGGCCTGGAGCCGGGATGAGAAAAGGCTGTGGCTGTTCGCAATTCGGAATATATTGGAGGAATGGTTTGAGAACAGCGGCGGCCTGACTGTGTTTCCGTTTCGGAGCGGAGAGTGGCTGCTCATCTTTCCCGAGCGGATGAAGGAGCTGCAAAAGCAGCTTGGTCATGAGCTTATTTCTTTGATAAAACGGCATACAAAGCTTTCCGCCTCCGTCGGCTTCAGCTTGACGGCGTCGGGTATGCAGCAGCTGGGAGAAGCCTATGAATCGGCCACCCGGGCGCTGTATCAGCGTTTTTATACGAATGGAGAAGGCGTCTACTGCGCGGAGCAGAATAGCAGGATTAGCACCTCTGCCGGGAGCTCCTATCCAAAAAATCTGGAGGCCTCCCTGTTGGACCGTGTAAGAACGCTGGATCAGGAAGGACTGCGCTCAGGCCTTCAGGAGGTGTATGCTTACCTGGAAGCACAAGGCTGCCTGAGGCCGGCGGCGGAGCAGATTCTGGTTGAGCTGTCGGTCGTATTGTATCGGCAATTTAAGGATATGAGGACCGGGCAGGAATGGTCATTGGAAGAGCTGCTTCAGGACATCCATGCTTCCGACAGCCTGAAGGATATGATGTCCGTGCTTCAGATCACGCTGGCGCGGTGGATGAAGGACAGTGCTGCCGAGCCCTCCAGGGAGGATATGCACACGGTCATGGAGAAAGCCCGCAGCTATATTCAGGAGCACTATCAGAAGGATTTATCGATCGAGGAGGTGTCAGAGTATAGCCATCTTAGCATCAGTCACTTTTGTACGTTGTTCAAGCAGTCCTCCGGCTATACCTTCGTGGAGTATTTGACTCTCTGTCGTATCGAGAAAGCGAAGCATATCCTGAGAAATACGAGTGTGAAGGTATATCAGGTGGCGCCGCTTGTCGGCTATCAGGACCCCAGATATTTCACTCAGGTATTCAAAAAGGTTACCGGTCATACACCTACAGAATACCGGGAGTCGGTAAGTGCACAATAAAAAACACCTTCCCTTGCAAATGCGGGAAGGTGTTTTTTTGGGAATAATAAATGCGTTGTCTGTTGTTAAGGTTACGAACGGTTGCGTCTCATCGAACCCATAACCAGGCTGACGATGAAGACCAGTGCAACGGCACCGATAATGGCAGGGACGATGAAGAAGTCACCAATTTCTGGACCCCAGTCACCAAGAATCAGGCTACCGAGCCATGCGCCGATGAAACCGGCAATAATGTTACCGATGACGCCTCCGGGAATATCTCTTCCCATAATCAGACCTGCGATCCAACCAATGATACCACCAACAATGAGAGACCAAAGAAAACCCATGATTATCACCTCGTTAAAATTTTTTTAACTGTCTGTGCTTTACTATTAACCAAAGAAGCTCCGTTTAAACAGCTAGCGACACAGAAAAAATGGAATCCTGTTGTAAGGGGTATGTTATATATAAGAAATTAAAAATAACGATATGGAGGGAGAGTCTGTCATGGAAAATCACAGCTTGCTAAGAACCGGTGCAGTCGATACCGAGGAGGTCACCCCGGATCTATTGTCCATGAGAACGCTGATTGCCAATGTGCTGATGGTAGGACAGCCGCAGCAAGGCAGCTGGGTGCTGGTGGATACCGGCATGGCCAAGTTTGCAGACGCCATTGCAGACACTGCAGTCCAGAGATTTGGCCGCCCGCCCGCATGCATTGTGCTCACGCACGGGCATTTCGACCATGTCGGCACGGTGAAGGAGCTGGCAGACCGTTGGAATGTTCCCGTGTATGCCCATGGGCTGGAGCTTCCCTATCTGACAGGGAAGGCAAACTACCCGCCGGCAGATCCTACGGTGGGCGGAGGCTTGATGGCGCGGGCAGCGCTAGCGTATCCGAACGAAGGCATTAATCTTGGCACACGCGTTCACGCTTTACCGAAGGACGGATCACTGCCGGAGCTGCCGGAATGGAGATGGATCCACACACCAGGCCACAGTCCTGGCCATATTTCACTATACCGAGAGCGGGACGGCGCCCTCATTGCAGGCGATGCGTTCATTACCGTGAAGCAGGAATCGGCCTTGGCGGTCGTGACCCAGAGTAAGGAGCTTCACGGACCGCCGATGTATTTTACGCCTGACTGGGAAGCCGCTGAGCAGTCCGTTCAGAAGCTTGCCGCATTAAAGCCTCAAGTAGCAATTACGGGACATGGCGTTTCCATGGCAGGTGCCGAGCTGCAGGAGTCGCTGCTCCGCCTCGCGGAACATTTCAAAGAGATGGCTGTACCGAAGCAGGGCAAATATGTAGAGGACAGACCGTAGGCCGAGGCTGGACCGTTCTTATATGACCTGACTCCCGGATGCTGGGGACATCCGGGAGCTTTTGCCGCAGCTGCCCATGGTATAATATCATTTACGAGAAAGGGGAGAGCTTATGAAGATATTGGTGTTGGCGGAGAAGCCGTCGGTAGCTAGAGAAATTGCGCGGGTCATGGGGAGCCGCGAGAAGCATAAGAACTATTTTGAAGGACCGAAATATGTAGTTACCTGGGCACTGGGGCATTTGGTAGGGCTGGCCGAGCCGGAGGATTATGATCCCAAATACCAGACCTGGGCGCTGGAGGATCTGCCGATCCTGCCGGAGCGCATGAATCTGAAGGTGCTGCGTGAAACGAGCCATCAGTTCAAGACCGTACAGCATCTCTTGAAGCGCCAGGATATCGGGGAGATGATTGTAGCCACGGACGCGGCACGGGAAGGCGAGCTGCTGGCCCGCTGGATCCTGAGCATGGCGAAATGGAACAAGCCGTTCAAGCGTCTATGGATTTCTTCCCAGACAGACAAGGCGATTCGGGAGGGCTTTGCTTCCCTTAAGCCGGGCAGCCAGTTCGATCGTCTGTACGAGTCCGCACGCTGCCGGGCTGAGGCAGATTGGATGGTCGGCTTGAACGTGACGCGCGCGCTGACGTGCAAATTCAATGCACAGCTGTCTGCCGGGCGGGTACAGACGCCGACGCTGGGCATGATTATGCAGCGAGAGAAGGACATTACCGGCTTCCGCTCCCAGGAATTTGATACGATTCAAGTGGATCTTGGGGGCTTTGAAGCCTCGTGGCGGGCGTCCGGCGGTGACGGACGCATCTTTGACCGCAAGCAGACCGAGGAACTGAGGGCCAAGCTGTCTTCAGGAGCAGCCCGCGTCATCACGGTGAAAAAAAGTGAAAAAGCCGAGCCGCACCCGCTGGCGTACGATTTGACCGAACTGCAGCGGGATGCGAACCGCCGTTTCGGCTTCTCAGCCAAGCAAACGTCCAGTGTGCTGCAGCGTCTGTATGAACAGCATAAGCTCGTTACATATCCGCGTACAGACAGCCGTTACTTAACAAGTGATATGGTGTCCACGCTTAAAGAACGGCTGGAGAGCGTAGCCATCGGCCCGTATGCTGCGCTGGCCCGTCCACTGCTTCGCAAGCCGATGCAGCCTGGCAAGCGAGTCGTTGATGACAGCAAGGTGAGTGATCACCATGCGATCATTCCAACAGAGGAAACGGTGCTGCTGAACAAGCTCAGCGCAGAGGAGCGCAAGCTGTATGACCTGATCGTGCGCCGGTTCATCAGCCTGTTCTATCCTCCTGCGAAATATGATTCCGTGTCGGTCACCCTCAAGCTGGAAGGCGAGCAGCTGTACGCCAAGGGAACGACCGTTAAAGACAGCGGCTGGCGCGAGGTGTACGGAGGGGATTACGAGACCGCGGAGGAGGACGATGCAGATCTCGGCGTTTCGGAGTCAGCCGGAAAGCTGCTGCCTCCGCTGCAGGAAGGCGAGCAGCTTCAGGTGCGCCGCTGCATCGTCAAGCCGGGCCGCACTCAGCCGCCGAAGCGGTACACGGAAGCCGCGCTGCTGACCCAGATGGAGAAGCATGGGCTCGGCACTCCGGCAACGCGCGCGGACATTATCGAGAAGCTCGTCAGCTCTGATACGATTGAGCGGCAGGGCTCGTCGCTGCATCCAACAGGCAAGGGCAAGCAGCTGATTGAGCTGGTGGCGCCGCAGCTGCGTACGCCGGAGCTGACCGCAAGCTGGGAAGCGGACCTGGAGATGATTGCCAAGGGCCAGGGCAAAGCGGAGCCGTTCATCCGCGGCATTCGGGAGATGACAAAGGAGTTGGTCGCGGGAGTCAAGGGGAGCACGGCGGAATATACGCCGCATAATGTATCGGCCAGCCATTGCCCGGACTGCGGCACGAGGCTCCTGGAGAAAAAGAGCAAGCGCGGCAAGCTGCTGCTCTGTCCCAGCGACGACTGCGGCTATAAGCGTTCCGGGGAGAAGCGTCTCTCCAACCGCCGCTGTCCGCAGTGTCATAAGAAGATGGAGCTGAAGGAAGGCAAGGCCGGGATGTTCGTGCAGTGCCTGGGCTGCGGCATTACGGAGACGCTGAATAAAGACAGCAAGCATATTAACAAACGGGAGGAACGTAAGCTCGTTCAGCAGTATGGTAGCAAGCAGGAATCTCTGGGTAATAATCTGGGGGAGCTGCTGAAGGCTGCGATGGAGAAAAACAAAGACTGATTTCCCTTCTTGAACAGAGGGAGAAATCGGCTTTAATTTTACATAGAATTAACTCAATAACTGCTCCCCGTAAATTTTTCCGCGTTATGGTAGGAAAGCAGCGTCTTTGAAAATTCATTTTTTCATAGATCAGTGGTTAGATCCATTCCGCTAAACAGCGAACGAGGAGGAGTATAATTCTATGGAAAAGGTATTGGCGAAAAAAATGATCAGCAGCATGCTGAGCGCAGTTGTTGTGGCAGCATCCGTTCTTCCCGGCCTGGCAGGAGCGGCAGGTACAGCAGGTGCAGCAGGTGCAGCGGGTACAGCAGGTGAATCCAAGGGGTTTGAGCTCCGCATTTTACATACGAATGATACCCACGCGCATTTGGACCAGGTCGCCCGCAGGGTGACGGCAGTGAATGCAGCGAGAAACGACAGCACTTTGCTGCTGGATGCCGGCGATGTATTCTCCGGGACGCTGTATTTCAATCAATATAACGGACTGGCCGATCTGTATTTCATGAACCTGCTGGGCTATGACGCTATGGTGCTCGGAAACCACGAGTTTGATAAGGGTCCCAAGGTGCTGGCTGATTTCGTCAAGCAGGCCAAGTTTCCGCTGCTAAGTGCGAATATTGATTTCAGCACCGAGCCGGCACTGCAGAAGGAGTCTGATCAGGCCATCGGCGTGCCCGCAAGCAACGGCAAAATCTATCCGGCAATGATCAAGGAAGTAAACGGAGAGAAGGTTGGCATTATTGGACTGACGACTCCGGACACCGCGGTGCTCTCTTCTCCGGGTCAGAACATCAAATTTCAGGACGAGGTGGAGAGTGCACAGCAGCAGGTGGATGCCTTTGAAGAAATGGGAATTGAGATGATCATTGCATTGACTCATTTGGGCTACAATGCCGACGTGGCGCTTGCCGAGCAGGTAAAGGGACTCGATATTATTGTGGGCGGTCATTCCCACACAATCCTGAATGAACCTAAAGTGGTGCATGCGGATGAAGAGCCTACGCTCATCGTACAGACGGGTGAGTACGACAACAACCTGGGCCAGCTTGACGTCACCTTCAATGATGAAGGCGTGGTTACAGCCTGGAAGGGCCAGCTGATTCCTCTGAACAAGAAGGATGATGCAGGCAACTACACCATTGCCAGCGATCCGGCTGCTGCTGAGAAGCTGGCTGAGTATGCAAAGGCGCTGGAGGAGCTGAAGAAAACCGTAGTCGGGAAATCCGGCGTGGAGCTGAACGGCGAGCGTGAATCAGTGCGCAAGGAAGAGACAAACCTCGGCAATCTGATGGCGGACGGAATGCGCTCCAAGGTGATGAGCATCGTCAAGGACCCGGATGCCAAAGCTTATGTAACCATTCAGAACAGCGGCGGCATCCGCGCCTCGATTGGGGCGGGCGATATTACCCTGGGGCATCTGCTGACGACGATGCCTTATGGCAATAATCTGACGGCTTTGAAGATGACCGGGGAAGAGATTGTTGCTGCGCTGGAGAACGGAGTCAGCGGCGTGGAGGACGGAGCGGGAAGGTTCCCGCAGGTGTCCGGTTTGCGCTTCTACTATGATTCCACGAAGCAGCCGGAGAAGGTGGACAGCGTAACCGGAACAACAGAGCAGGAAGGCCAGCGGATCGCAAGTGTGCAGATTCTGAATGAAGATGGCACGTATTCCGATATAGACCCGGATGCTTACTATATCGTTGCCACGAACTCCTATGTTGCCGATGGCGGCGACTTCTACAGCTCCATGAAGCAAGCCAAAGAGGACGGGCGTTTATATGAGCTGAATCTGGTCGATTATGAGGTGTTTCGCGAGCATCTGGATCAGGTGGGGAACGTCAAGATCTCTACCGAAGGACGGATCACCGATCTGTTAGGAGCGGCGCTTCCGGCTGAAGCCGGAGGAAACGCTGGTGCCACTAACGGCCCTGTATTCAAGGACATCGTCAATGATCCGGCTCTGACTATGATTCAGGAGGCAGCAGAAGCGGGGATCATCAAGGGCTATGAGGATGGCACCTTCCGTCCGGACCGGGTCGTTACACGGGCGGAATTCGCCGTCTTGATCAGCCGGGCATTTGACATGAAGAAGGCAGGAGATGCAGCGGCAGCGGAGTTTACGGACGCCCATCTTATTCCTTCCTGGGCGCAGGATTCTATCGCTGCATTGGATGGAGCCGGACTGCTGAAGGCATGGCCGGGCATGGCATTCAAGCCTATGGAGCCGATGACAGCATCTGAAGCAGCAACGCTGCTCCGCGCAATCTCGGACAGCTACGACGTTACCGGAGAGGCGAAAAGTCTGACCCGTAAAGCGGCTGTGCTTCTGATCATGGAGGCACTCTGATATCCAGAAAGTCCTGACAGTGAGGCCCCTGGTCTTTGAGGCGTGAAGCTAGAGGCTTCATCCGTAGACCAGGGGCCTTTTTTTTATTGAAAATGGCGGAAAATGGCGCTGCATTGTAACCTTTGCGCGGCACTTTAATTATAGAATAGGATGGAGTGACTGGATAGCCATTTCATTCCAATTAGATGAGGTGAAGGAGGAGTATGGCATGGAAGAAACAGCAAGCCGCATTCAATGGGGCATTATGGGGACAGGCTGGATTGCCGAAAAGTTTGCTGCCGATTTGAAGTATGCTAATAACGGAAGCCTTGCGGCCTGCGGGTCGAGAACTGACGACAGCGCCCGGCGCTTTGGGGAGCGCTTTGATATTCCTCGTACATATGGCTCTTATGAAGAGCTCGTGCAGGATCCGGCACTGGATGCCATTTATGTAGCAACGCCGCATCCGCTGCACAAGGACAATGTGCTGCTTGCACTTCGCGCCGGCAAGGCTGTGCTGTGTGAGAAGCCCTTTACGATGAACAGCCGCGAGCTGGAGGAAGTGATCCAGACTGCGAGAGACCACAAGCTGTTCCTGATGGAAGGCATGTGGACCCGCTTTCTTCCGCCTATTGTACAGGCAAGACAATGGATTGCGGATGGCCGGATTGGCGAGGTGCGTATGTTGAAGGCGGAATTTGGCTTCAGGACGGAGATGAACCCGGAGCACCGTCTGTTCAAGCCGGAGCTGGGAGGCGGTGCACTGCTGGATGCGGGCATCTATCCGGTTTCGTTCGCTTCTATGGTGCTGGGAAGTGCTCCTTCAAACCTTAGCAGCACGGTACACTTTTGCGAGACCGGGGTTGACGATCAGTTTACGCTGCTGCTGGAGTATGAGGATGGAAAGTCAGCCTCTTTAAGCAGCGCTACGCGCCTGGCCTTGACCAATGACGCCGTCATTTATGGAACGGAAGGGCGGATCCGGATTCCTGGCTTTTTCAATGCCCGTGAAGCCTTTCTTTATGAAGGAGATCAGCAGACCGAGGCCTATCAGGATGACCGGGTCAGTGACGGCTATGCCTTTGAAGCCGAAGAGGTTGGACGCTGTCTCATGAACGGCGCCCTGGAGAGCGCTGTAATGCCTTTGGATGAATCCCTGGCCATTATGAAGCTGCTGGATGGGGTGCGGGAGCAGTGGGGACTTCAGTACGAGGTTGAATAAAAAAAACGGGGCATAAGCTTCCCTTCGTTGGCTCACTCTAGGTAGTACAGGGGGGTGAAGTGAAATGCCGATCCATAAGCCAAGAAAGATCAAGAATCAACAAAACCACTCCAGCATTCTGGAGGAAAGCCAGACGGTGAAGCCGCAAAAAGCAGCTCATACACCGCCGAGCCTGAACGGAATCCCGAAGCAGGAATCGTAAGCATTTTGCCGGAATGATATAGCATAGAGCCCCTTAGTTTGTGTTCTCCTCCCGTCACTTTTATAATAAAACGGAAGAAGAACGCGGGATAGGGGGCTTTTATAATGAGGACAGCACTGATCATATGGTTTCTGTTTATTAATCTGACCTCATATTTGGTGATGTCCGAGGACAAGCGCCGGGCACGGCTGGGCCGCGAACGGATCCCGGAGCAGACGCTGTTCCTGCTTGCGGCAGGAGGCGGGGCACCGGGAGTGCTGGCAGCGATGTACCGCAAACGTCACAAGACCAGGCATCTCTCCTTTCGACTAGGAATACCGCTGCTGTTGTTTGTAAACGCGGTCATTTACGGGTACCTATGGACATAATAAGCAGGCTAAAGGGCATGCTCCGGGGTTTCACCTTACCGGGTTGAAGGTTAATGAAGGGCAATTCTTTCTTTAACCTGGGAATGAGGTGGGCTATATGCTGTTCAAAAATATATTGCTGGCTTATGACGGATCGGAGCTGTCCGAGAAGGCACTGGAGCAGGCGCTGGGGCTGCTGAAGGTCATGCCGGAGGCAGCGCTGGATATCGTGCACGCTTATGAATTTCCTCGCTTTTTCATCGGAGAGGGCATTGCGCCGGTTCCGGGAACGGTGAATAAGGAGATTTTTGATGTGGCGGAGCAGACGACGAACGAGCTGAAAACCCGGCTGCGCGAAGCCGGTGTGGACGGGAACGTACAGATGATTCAAGGTGCACCGGGAGAGGTGCTGGTAGAATTTGCTGTTCAGAACGGGAATGACCTGATTGTGATCGGCAGCCGCGGTCGCAGCGGTATCCAGGAATTTATGCTGGGAAGCGTCAGCCATCATGTCGTTCAGCACGCCGGCGTGCCGGTGCTGGTCGTTAAATCATAATTCGAGAGCGGGGACACGGCTTCAGGGACACCATGGGTGTTCCTTTTTTTATAGGAACAGGAGCCTTGATTTTACAAAAAGCGAACATTAGATTTTACGAACAACTAAACGTTCGTGTTTAGGTTGACACCCGGTGTTAGAGATTGTTAAACTGAAATTATCAGGGCTTATTTATCTCATGAATGATCTATCCCATGAAATAACGGCCTAATTGTATAGGTCTCGTATAAAGCCGGGGATAAGGCCCGGAGGTTTCTACCCGAAAACCGTAAATTTTCGGACTACGAGGGAACAGGGCATAAGTCAGCAGGGCCATGTGTCGATGACTGCAGAAGACCGCCCTGACAGGTATTTTTTGTGCCCGGACTTTAATCGCCATTATGATTTCATCATAGAGCAGGTCCGGTGTTCCCTTGGAAGTCCGGTCCTTCTGCACAGCTGCAGAAAGAGCCGGATTTTTTTAATAGCTAAGTGTAGTTGAATCCTGAGAAAGCAGGTGCATGATGTCGGTAAAAGCAGCAGTCATTATGGGCAGTCAATCGGATTGGGATACGATGTCCCACGCATGCGAGGTGCTGGAGGAGCTAGGCATCCCCTATGAGAAGAAAGTGGTATCCGCCCACCGGACGCCGGACTTGATGTTTAAATATGCTGAAGAGGCAGAAGGACGGGGCATTCGCGTAATTATTGCCGGAGCGGGCGGGGCAGCCCATCTGCCGGGTATGGTGGCGGCGAAGACCGTGCTGCCGGTGATTGGTGTGCCGGTGCAGTCGAAAGCGCTGAACGGTCTGGATTCTCTTCTGTCCATCGTGCAGATGCCCGGCGGCGTGCCGGTAGCAACGGTGGCGATCGGCCGCGCGGGGGCAGTCAATGCAGGCTTGCTGGCCGCCCAGATTCTCGGAACCGCCGATGAGGCGATCCGGGCCAAGGTGCAGGAGCGGCGTGACCGCACCCGCGATGAGGTGCTGAAGGGCAGTGACCTGTTATGAGCAAACGTATCAATGAAGGACAAGCTGCTCCAGTGCTTCCGCCAGGCTCCGTCATTGGGGTGCTCGGAGGCGGTCAACTCGGCCGCATGATGGCTCTGGACGGAATGAAGATGGGGTATCGGTTCATGACGCTGGACCCCGTCCCGGATTGTCCGCTGGGCCAGCTGGCTCCGCAGATTACGGCGTCTTACTCTGACCGTGAGGCGGCTGCGGAGCTGGCCTCCAGGTCAGATGTCATCACTTATGAATTCGAGAATGTTGACGCAGCCGTAGCTTCATTGCTGGAAGAGCAGTCCTATGTTCCTCAAGGCAGCCGACTGCTCTATACGACGCAGAATCGTCTGCGGGAAAAGGCGGCGATTGAAGCTGCTGGCGTTCCGGTTGCTCCTTACCGGGAGATACACAGTCTTGAGGAGCTTCAGGCTGCTGCGGCAGCTCTGGGCCTGCCCTGTGTGCTGAAGACCGCAACAGGCGGCTATGACGGCAAGGGACAGGCGGTGCTGAGGGAAGAAGGCCAGCTGGCTGAAGCCTACGACACTCTGGCAGCAGCTGGAACACAGCTCGTGCTGGAGAAATTCATCACCTTTAGCAGTGAAATTTCTGTCATTGCAGCGCGAACACCGGCTGGTGAGGTCAAGAGCTTCCCGCCGGCGGAGAATGTGCATGTAGACAATATTTTGCACGTATCCATTGTGCCCGCCCGAATTCCTACAGAGGTTCAGCGCCGGGCCTGCCAGGTGGCGGAGAAGGTAGCAGAGGGCTTAGAAGCTGTTGGTCTGCTGGCCGTTGAAATGTTCTTGACAGACCAGGGCGATATTTATGTGAACGAGGTGGCTCCTAGGCCGCATAACTCGGGTCACTATACGATGGAAGCCTGCGCTACCTCACAGTTTGAGCAGCATGTGCGTGCGATCTGCAGCCTTCCTCTCGGAGACACCGCGCTGCTGAGTCCTGTTGTGATGGTGAACCTGCTGGGCCAGCATGTCGAGCCGGCTGTGGAGCGCCTCACAGGCAAGGATGAACTTGCAGAGTCGCTTGGCATCGTGCCGAAGCTTCATTTATATGGAAAGAGTGAAAGCAAGCACGGCCGCAAGATGGGGCATATCAACCTGTTGTGCGGTGATGTGGAAGATGCGTTGAAATGGATCGAGCAGACTAATATTTGGAGGCTGAATCAATGATTGAACGTTACAGCAGACCGGAAATGCGGGCCGTTTGGACCGAGGAGAACAAATTCAGAGCCTGGCTGGAGGTTGAGCTTTGCGCCTGTGAGGCTTGGGCAGAGCTGGGCGTAATTCCGAAAGAGGATACCGTCACCCTGCGCCAGAATGCTTCTTTTAATATTGACCGGATCTACGAAATCGAGCAGGAGACGCGCCATGACGTTATTGCCTTTACCCGCGCAGTCTCGGAAAGCTTGGGCAATGAGCGCAAATGGGTTCACTACGGTTTGACCTCCACAGATGTTGTGGACACGGCCAACGGCTATCTGCTGAAGCAGGCTAATGAAATTCTGGAGCAGGATCTGCTGCGCTTCATCGACATTTTGCGCGAGAAGGCGCTCTCCTACAAGCATACCCCGATGATGGGACGCACACACGGCGTTCATGCCGAGCCGACGACCTTCGGTTTGAAGATGGCGCTGTGGCATGAGGAAATGGTCCGCAATCTGGAGCGCTTCCGCCACGCCGCAGATGCGGTGCAGTACGGCAAGATCTCCGGCGCAGTTGGCACATACGCGAACATTGATCCGTTCGTAGAGGAGTTTGTGTGCCGCAAGCTGGGTACAAAAGCGGCTCCGATCTCCACCCAGACGCTGCAGCGTGACCGCCATGCGGAATATATGGCGACGCTGGCGCTGATCGCGACGTCTCTGGACAAGTTCGCTACCGAGGTCCGCGCGCTGCAAAAGAGTGAGGTCCGGGAGGTGGAGGAAGCTTTTGCCAAGGGGCAGAAGGGCTCCTCGGCAATGCCGCACAAGCGCAACCCGATCGGCTCGGAGAACATCTCCGGCCTGGCCCGCGTCATCCGCGGCCATATGGTGTCAGCGTATGAGAACGTGCCGCTGTGGCATGAGCGCGATATTTCACACTCCTCCGTGGAGCGGATCATTTTGCCGGATGCAACCATGCTGCTGAACTACATGCTGAACCGCTTCGGCAACATTGTGAAGAATTTGACGGTGTTCCCGGACAACATGAAGCGCAACATGGCCCGTACATTCGGTGTTCCGTTCTCCGGCCGCGTCATGACGAAGCTGATCGACAAGGGCTTCAGCCGGGAGCAGGCCTACGATACAGTGCAGCCGAGAGCGATGCAGGCGTGGGAAGAGCAGCGCCAGTTCCGCGAGATTGTGGAGAGCACGCCGGAAATTACTGAAGTGCTGAGTGCAGAGGAGATTGAGGATGCGTTCAATCCTTCATGGCATCTGAAGCATGTGGATACGATTTTTGACAAGCTGGGCTTGAAATAGAAGTAAGGCGGCTCCGGCTGGAGCTGCCCCTTCAAAGGGAGTGGAGAATATGGGATCTCGCGCACTGTCCACAGCTGTGGATCTGATTGATGCGCCGCTGCTGTACAAAGGCAAGGTCAGAGAGCTTTATGATCTTGGGGAACATCTGCTGATTGTGGTCACGGACCGCATCTCGGCGTTTGATTACGTGCTGGACCCGCCGGTTCCCGCCAAGGGAACAGTGCTGAACCAGCTCAGCGCTTTTTGGTTTGACCTTACGAAGCATCTCATGGATAACCACGTGGTGCATACCGATGTTCATGCATTAGGCGCAATCGTCAAGGACCCGGAGGCGCTGGAGGGAAGAGTGATGGTGTCCAAGCGGGCCGAGCGCATTGATATTGAGTGTGTGGTCCGCGGCTACATTACCGGAGGAGGCTGGCGGCAATACCAGTCCACCGGAGAGATCAACGGCATTCATCTTCCGGAAGGCATGCGGAAGAATGAGGCCTTTAAAGAGCCCATCTTTACGCCTGCAGCCAAGAACGACGTCGGCCATGATGAGGATATCTCCATGGATACGATGAAGGACATGGTGGGGGCAGAGCTCGCACTGGAGCTGCAGGAGAAAAGCCTGATGCTCTACCACTATGCCCATAATTACTGCGCCGAGCGGGGCATCATCCTGGCAGACTGCAAGTTCGAATTCGGCCTGCTGGACGGCAAGGTGATTCTCATTGATGAAATCTTCACTCCCGATTCCTCAAGATTCTGGGATCAGAGCAAGTACGAGCTGGATATTGAAATTGACAGCATGGACAAGGAGCCGGTCCGCAGCTACCTGGCGGGAACCGACTGGGACAAGAACAGCAAGCCGGAGGAGCTTCCGGCCGGTGTCGTTGAAGAGACGACTCGCCGGTATACCGATATTTACCGCCGCATTACGGCACCCGTTCAATCAAACTCTTAATTCCTATACGATACCGAGGAGGAACATCAAAGACATGTTAAAAGCAAAGGTCTATGTCACCATTAAGCAGAGCGTTTTGGATCCACAGGGAGTTGCCGTTCAGGGCGCTCTTCATTCCATGGGTTTTCAGGAAGTGGAAAGCCTTCGGATCGGCAAGTATATGGAAGTAGAGCTGAATACGGATGACCGTGAAGAGGCGGAAGCGCGTTTGAAAGTCATGTGCGAGAAGCTGCTTGCCAACACCGTGGTTGAAAATTACCGCTTCGAACTGGAGGGCTAAGTATCATGAGATTTGCAGTACTCGTGTTTCCCGGCTCCAACTGTGATATTGACTGCTACAAGGCGGTAGAGCAAACGGTTGGTGAGCCTGTTGATTACGTTTGGCATACCGCAACCGACCTGTCGGCATATGATGCCATTCTGGTACCCGGCGGCTTTTCCTACGGCGACTATCTGCGCTGCGGCGCCATTTCTCGCTTCGCTCCGGTAATGAGCGAGGTCGCGAAGGCAGCAGAGCAGGGCAAGTTTATTCTGGGCATTTGCAATGGCTTCCAGATCTTGACGGAGGCGGGCTTGCTGCCAGGCGCTCTGCGCCGCAATGAATCGATGAAATTCCGCTGTCATGACAGCGTTCTGAAGGTCGTGAACAACGAAACTCCATTTACCCGCCACTATAGTGAGGGACAGGAGATCGTCATCCCGATCGCACATGGAGAAGGCAACTACTACTGTGATGAAGAGACACTGCAGCAGCTGCGTGACCGTAACCAGATCGTATTTACGTACAGCGACAATCCGAACGGCTCCGTTGCGGACATCGCTGGCATTTGCAACGAGCGTGGCAACGTGCTGGGCATGATGCCGCATCCGGAGCGGGCGGTGTCCAGCCTGCTTGGCTCGGAAGACGGAAAGGCAATGTTTACATCCATCATTCAGACCTGGAGGGATACACATGGCGCAGCAAGTGTCCGCTAAAGAACCTACCGCAGAACAGATTGCGGAACACCGACTATATGAGCAGATGGGCGTGTCGGACAGCGAGTATGATCTGATCTGTTCGTTCATGGGACGCAAGCCGAATTATACGGAGATTGGCGTATTCAGCGTCATGTGGTCCGAGCACTGTGCCTACAAAAATTCCAAGCCGCTGCTCCGCCGTTTTCCAACGAGCGGTCCGCGCGTGCTGATGGGACCCGGCGAAGGCGCAGGGATCGTTGACATCGGCGACAATCAGGCCGTTGTATTCAAAATCGAAAGCCATAACCACCCCTCCGCTGTAGAGCCGTTTCAGGGCGCAGCGACCGGAGTCGGCGGCATTATCCGTGATATTTTCTCCATGGGTGCAAGACCGGTAGCGATTCTGAACTCGCTTCGTTTTGGCAAGCTAGAGAGCGATCGGGTGAAATATTTGTTTGAGCACGTCGTTTCCGGCATCGCCGGCTACGGCAACTGCATCGGCATTCCGACCGTCGGCGGTGAGGTAGTGTTCGATGAGAGCTATGAAGGCAACCCGCTTGTAAACGCGATGTGTGTCGGCGTCATCGACCATGACAAAATTCAGCGCGGTGTCGCCAAGGGTGTAGGTAACCCGGTCTTCTATGTAGGACCTCCTACCGGCCGTGATGGCATTCACGGAGCAACCTTTGCTTCGGTAGAGCTGACTGAGGAATCGGAAGCGAACCGTACTGCGGTTCAGGTTGGCGATCCGTTTATGGAGAAGCTTGTCATGGAATCGTGCCTGGAGCTGATCGACTCCGGGATCGTGCTGGGCATTCAGGATATGGGCGCAGCCGGCCTCACGTGCTCCAGTGCTGAAATGGCAAGTAAAGCCGGCAACGGCCTGGAGCTGTATCTGGATCAGGTTCCGCAGCGCGAAGAAGGCATGACGCCTTATGAGATGATGCTGTCGGAATCCCAGGAGCGTATGCTTTTCGTTGTTGAGCCGAAGGATGAAGCGCAGGCGCGGGAAATTTTTGAACGCTGGGGCGTGATTTGTGCGAAGGTCGGCAAGGTTACAGACGACGGCCGCCTGAAGCTGTTCCATCACGGTGAGGTGGTCGGCGATATGCCGGTTACGGCGCTCGTGGATGAGTGCCCGGTGTATAACAAGCCTTCCTCGGAGCCGGCTTACTTCGCCGAACAGGCCAAGGTGGATACGACACGTTATGCGGAAGTCACAGACCTTGGCGGCGCGTTGAAAAAGGTGCTGGGCTCCCCTAGCCTTGCGAGCAAGGCCTGGGTATACAACCAGTACGATTATATGGTACGCACCAGCACGGCAGTACGTCCGGGCTCGGACGCTGCGGTTGTAACCGTGGACGGCACACGCAAGGCGCTGGCTATGACAACGGACTGCAACGGCCGTTATGTATATCTGGATCCGGAAACCGGCGGCAAGATTGCTGTCAGCGAAGCAGCGCGGAACATCGTCTGCTCCGGCGCAGAGCCGCTGGCCATTACGGATAACCTGAATTTCGGATCTCCGGAGAAGCCGGAAATCTTCTGGCAGATGGAGCGGGCTGTTGACGGCATGGCAGAAGCATGCCGCGAGCTCAATGCTCCAGTCATCGGCGGTAACGTCAGCCTGTATAACGAAAATGCCAAGGGAGCGATTTACCCGACGCCGGTCGTTGGCATGGTCGGTCTGATCCATGATGTAGACCATATCACGACACAGGACTTCAAGGCGGAAGGCGATCTGGTGTATCTGCTGGGCGAAACATTTGCGGAGCTGGGCGGAAGTGAATTCCAATCGGTAATCCACGGCGTTTCCGAGGGACGTCCGCCGGTGCTTGATCTGGCTAAGGAAAAAAGACTGCTCAGCGGCGTGCTGACAGGTATCCAGTCCGGCTTCATCTGCTCCGCGCATGACGTATCCGAGGGCGGACTTGCCGCTGCTCTGGCCGAGAGCTGCATCAGCGGACAGATTGGCGCAAGCATTGAGCTGCAGAGTGAGCTCAGAAATGACATGACGCTCTTCAGTGAAAGCCAGTCCCGGATTATCGTTTCGGTTACCCCGGGGAATGAGTCCAATCTGGAGCAGCTGCTGAAGGAAGCCGGCGTTCCGTTTGCTGCGATCGGACGGGTTGGCGGCAGCGAGCTGCATATTTCGATCAACGGTGCTTCCGCGGTACAAGAACCGGTGGAGGCTTTGAAAGCCGTCTGGGAGGATGCCATCCCATGCCGAATGAAATAATGCCTGAAGGCTTATGGACTGGCGATTATTACAACGAAGGCAGCGGCAAGGACGGCGTCTTTGATAAATTGAAGGAGGAGTGCGGGGTGTTCGGCGTGTTCGGACATCACGACGCGGCTTCACTCTCCTACTACGGACTGCATGCTCTGCAGCACCGCGGTGAGGAGAGTGCCGGTATTTGTGTAGCGGACGGTGTACAGTTCCGTTATCATCGCGGCATGGGGCTCGTCAAAGAGGTGTTCGGGCGGGAGCTGCTGGAGTCTCTGCAGGGAGACCGCTCTATCGGACATGTCCGCTACTCTACGAGCGGCGACAGCCAGATTACGAATGCCCAGCCGCTCGTCTTTAAATATCGCCAGGGTAATCTTGCGATTGCTACGAATGGCAACATCGTCAATGAACCGGCACTGCGCCGGGAGCTGGAGGATTCCGGCTCCATCTTTCAGACGACCAGCGACACCGAGGTCATCGCGCATCTTATTGCCCGGTCCCCTAAAAATTTTGTTGAAGCAGCCAAGGATGCTTTGCAGCGTCTGGTAGGCGGATTCGCCTTTCTGCTGATGACGGGCGATAAGATGATTGTGGCTTCGGATCCGAACGGTCTGCGTCCGCTGACGATGGGGCGTCTTGGAGACGCCTACGTCTTCGCATCGGAGACCTGCGCGATGGAGGTCATCGGTGCCGAGCCGGTCCGCGACATTGCACCAGGCGAGCTGCTGGTGCTGGATGCTGACGGACTGCACGAGGACCGTTATACCGAAGCCGGCAGAAAAGCGCTGTGTGCGATGGAGTATATCTATTTCTCCCGTCCGGACAGTGACATGAACGGCTCGAACCTGCATTCCGCCCGCAAGCGGATGGGCAGCCGGATGGCGCTGGAATCCTTCGTGGATGCCGACGTCGTTACCGGAGTTCCGGACTCCAGTATCTCCGCTGCCATCGGCTATGCCGAGCAGACGGGTATTCCGTACGAGCTGGGACTGATCAAGAACAAGTACACGGGCAGAACGTTTATTCAGCCCAGCCAGGAGCTGCGGGAGCAGGGCGTCAAGATGAAGCTCAGCGCCGTACGGCGGGTCGTGGAAGGCAAGCGGGTAGTCATGATTGATGATTCGATCGTGCGTGGAACGACGTCGCGGAGAATCGTGAATCTGCTGCGTGAGGCCGGAGCGACTGAGGTGCATGTGCGGATTACGTCGCCGCCGTTCCAGAATCCGTGCTTCTACGGCATCGACACGCCGGACCGGAGGGAGCTGATTGCTTCTTCCAAGAGCGTGGACGAGATCTGCCGGGAAATTAACGCGGACAGCCTCTCCTTTCTGACGCCGGATGGCCTCATATCGGCCATTGGGGGCTACGACGAGAACAGCCCGAAGGGCGGCTTGTGCCTGGCCTGCTTCGATAATGAGTATCCGACACAGATTGATTTCGGCGGGGAAGAGAAGATGGGGTGCAGCTGTTAAGGAAGGCGGCTTAGCTTTCAACAACCAGTGCACCTATGATCTGGTATCCTGCATGCAATGAAGTTAAGTCCATAAATGATTCAAGCCATAAAGCAACACGCTTGATACCGGCACGAACATCATCCGGCAGTTGAAAAGGAAGTCCTGTGGATTCCTGCTGGACTGGCCGGATGGTTCTGTCTGTGTCATCAAATACGTATCCATTAATTTCTTTAAAGGAGTGTTTCGCGCGTGTCTGATACTTATAAAAACGCCGGAGTCGATATTGCGGCAGGCAATGAAGCGGTAGAACGGATGAAAAAACACGTCAAAACAACGTTCAGGCCGGAGGTCATGACGGATCTGGGCGGATTTGGCGCTTTGTTTCAGCTGAATAAGGATCAATATGAAGAGCCGGTTCTCGTCTCCGGTACCGACGGCGTAGGCACCAAGCTGAAGCTCGCATTCTCGATGGACCGCCATGATACGATCGGGATCGATGCTGTAGCGATGTGTGTCAATGATGTCGTGGTGCAGGGTGCAGAGCCGCTCTTTTTTCTGGACTACCTGGCCTGTGACAAGGTCATTCCTGCAAAAATTGAATCCATCGTGAAAGGCATCGCAGACGGCTGTAACCAGGCGGGCTGCTCCTTGATCGGCGGCGAGACCGCGGAAATGCCAGGAATGTACAGCGAAGGCGAATATGATATCGCCGGCTTTACGGTAGGCATCGTGGACAAGCGCAAAATGATCACTGGCCAAAATATCGCTGCCGGCGACACGGTCATTGGACTGGCGTCTAGCGGCGTGCACAGCAACGGCTTCTCGCTCGTACGCAAGCTGCTCCTGGAGCAGTCTGGCTACAAGCTGGATCAGGACATTGAAGCATTGGGAGGCCGTCTCGGGGACGTGCTGCTCACACCGACCAAGATTTATGTGAAGCCGCTGCTGGCCTTGATGAAAGAGGTAGAGGTTAAGGGCATGGCGCATATTACAGGCGGAGGCTTTATCGAGAACATTCCGCGGATGCTTCCAGAAGACGTCAATGTCAATATCGAATACGGCTCCTGGCCGATTCTGCCGATCTTCCAGCTGATGCAGGAGCAAGGCGGAATCTCGAATAAAGATATGTTCACAACCTTTAATATGGGCATTGGCATGGTGATCGTTGTCTCCAGCGCCCAGGCAGAACAAGCTGTTGAGCTGCTGAAGGCTGCAGGAGAAGAACCGTACGTGCTGGGACAGGTCACAGCAGGCGAGCGGATTGTGACCTTTACAGGGGCGGACGTTTAATGGGCTCTTACCGGATCGCCGTGTTTGCTTCCGGCACCGGGAGCAATTTTCAGGCGCTGCTGGATGCGCAGCGTAAGGGGAGCTTGCAGGCGGAAATCGTCCTGCTTGTGTCGGACAAGCCGAACGCCCCGGTTGTGGAGCGTGCCCGAAATGCCGGAATCGAGGTGTTTCTGTTTCAGCCCAAGGACTATAACCAGCGGGAGGATTATGAACGCGAGATTCTGAGTCAGCTGGAAGCGCAGGGCGTAGATCTCATTGTGTTGGCAGGCTATATGAGACTGCTGACCTCCGTACTGGTAGCGCCGTACAGCGGACGGATGATCAACATTCATCCGTCACTGCTGCCGGCTTTTGCAGGCAAGAACGCAATCGGACAAGCACTGGAATACGGTGTAAAGGTGACGGGAGTGACCGTTCATTTTGTCGATGGGGGCATGGATACCGGACCGGTCATTGCCCAAACGGCGCTGGACATCCAGCCCGGAGAAGAAGAAGCCGCCCTGACAGAGCGTATTCATGCTGCGGAACAGCAGCTTTATCCAGCGGTCGTTTCCTGGTTTGCTCAGGGGCGGATTATCTTGGAGGGACGTCAGGTGACGGTGCTGCCGCTGCGTTAAGAAGATCAGGCGCTCAGCCCAACCTTCTGCAGCAGTCCATGCAATAGCCTCTTAGCTCAATCTGGGCTGCAATTATATAAAGTCCGATTGAGCTTCAGGCATTCTGAATAAAGCCCCGAATACTGCCGGGCAGGTTACATATTTCTCGGGAAATACTGCCCCATATCTTCCTTCTCGACAGCATTTATCGCTGGTAAGGCAGTGTTTAGGGAACTTTGCATAAATTAGGAGGAATCCATAGTGAGTATCAAACGAGCGCTGGTTAGCGTCTCTGACAAAACAGGTATCGTGGAGTTTTGCCGCGAATTGTCTGCATTAGGCGTCGAAATTATTTCTACAGGCGGAACGAAATCCTTGCTGGCGAAGGAAGGCGTGCCGGTCATCGGCATTTCGGACGTAACCGGCTTTCCGGAAATTTTGGACGGACGTGTCAAAACACTGCATCCTGCCGTGCACAGCGGCCTGCTTGCCATTCGTGACAGCAGTGAGCATCAGCGTCAGATGCAGGAGCTTGGACTGGACTATATCGATCTGGTGGTCGTCAATTTGTATCCGTTCCAGGAAACAATTGCGAAGCCGGATGTTGAGTATGAGGACGCAATTGAAAATATCGACATCGGCGGTCCAACCATGCTGCGCTCTGCAGCAAAAAATCACGCGTTTGTCAGTGTTGTTGTCGATGCAGCGGACTATGCTTCCGTATTGGAAGAGGTTTCAGCAAGCGGCGATACGACGCTGGAAACGCGCAAACGCCTTGCAGCCAAGGTGTTCCGCCACACCGGCGCATACGACACCTTAATCTCCGAATATTTGTCGAATGTAACCGGCGATCCGCTGCCGGAGCGTCTCAGTGTTACTTTTGAGAAAATCCAGGATTTGCGCTATGGCGAGAATCCACATCAGAAGGCTGCCTTCTATCGCAAGCCGCTTGCTCCAGCCGGTACGCTGACAACAGCAGAGCAGCTTCACGGGAAAGAGCTGTCCTACAACAATATTAATGACGCGAACGCAGCACTGCAGATCGTTAAGGAATTTGACGAGCCGGCTGTCGTAGCCGTCAAGCATATGAATCCATGCGGTGTTGGCGTTGGTGCAACGGTGCTGGAGGCTTACCAGAAGGCGTATCATGCCGATCCAACCTCGATTTTTGGCGGTATTGTGGCCGCAAACCGGACCGTGGATGCAGAGACTGCCGAGCTGCTGAAGGATATTTTCCTCGAAATTATTCTGGCTCCGGATTTCACGCCGGAAGCGCTGGAGCTGTTAACCCGCAAGAAGAATGTGCGCCTGCTCAAAATGGGTGAGTTCGGTTCGGCGAAGGAGCGCACATCATCCCTGAACGTAACGTCCATTGAGGGCGGGATGATCGTGCAGGAAAGTGACGTGCATTCTCTGGATGCTGCGGAGCTGAAGGTGGTCACAGAGCGTCAACCGACAGAGGAAGAGCTGAAGCAGCTGCTGTTCGGGTGGAAGGTTGTTAAGCACGTGAAATCCAATGCCATCGTTCTGGCAGCAGATGATATGACCGTCGGTGTCGGCGCCGGTCAGATGAACCGTGTCGGCTCAGCGCGGATTGCGATTGAGCAGGCAGGGGAGAAGGCTCAGGGAGCTGTAATGGCTTCCGATGCGTTCTTCCCGATGGGAGATACTCTGGAGCTGGCGGCGAAAGCAGGCATTACTGCTGTTATTCAGCCCGGCGGCTCGATCAAGGACGAAGAGTCGATCAAGGTTGCTAACGAGAACGGCATCGCCATGGTGTTTACCGGCGTAAGGCACTTCAAGCACTAAGCCCTGCCGCGCTATAACGATTCACTTTGGCAGCTAGCAGGCTAGGAATGACCAAATTCACACGGAAATGCCGTTTATCCCTCGGGAGACGGCATTTCCGCATATGGAGGGAACCCATGGATATTCTGGTAATCGGCGGCGGCGGCCGCGAGCATGCAATCGTCTGGGCTTTGGCCCAAAGCCCGAAGGCGGGAAGTATTTATTGTGCGCCGGGCAATGCCGGCATCGCGCAGCTGGCAGAGTGTGTGCCCATCGCAGTCGGTGAGTTTGAGAAGCTGAAGGCATTCGCACTGGAGAAAGAGGTCGGGCTGGTTGTCGTCGGACCGGACGACCCGCTCGCGGATGGCATCGTTGACGTGCTGGAGGACGCGGGCCTGGCCGTATTTGGACCCCGTAAAAATGCAGCCGAAATTGAAGGCAGTAAAACCTTCATGAAGGATCTGCTCCACAAGTACAGCATTCCGACCGCCGCATATGAGAAATTCGACAGCTACGAGCAAGCACTGACCTACCTGCGCAGCCAGAAGGCGCCGATCGTCATTAAGGCTGACGGGCTGGCCGCCGGTAAAGGGGTAACCGTCGCTCATACGATGGAAGAGGCGGAGCAGGCGCTGCAGGATATTATGCAGTCCAAGGTGTTTGGTGAGGCTGGCAGCCGTGTCGTCATTGAGGAGTTTCTAGAGGGACAGGAGATGTCGATCCTGGCGTTTGTCGACGGAGAGACGGTCAAGCCCATGTCGGCAGCCCAGGACCATAAGCCGGCATATGACGGAGACAAGGGACCGAACACGGGCGGTATGGGAACCTATTCCCCGCTGCCTCATATTCCGTCTTCTGTCATTGAAGAAGCGGTCGAGCAGATCATTAAGCCGACAGCCAAAGCGATGGTCGCTGAAGGCCGGCCGTTCCGCGGCGTGCTGTTCGCAGGCCTGATGATTACGCCGGAAGGGCGCGTGAAGACGATCGAATTCAACGCCCGGTTTGGTGATCCGGAGACGCAGGTCGTCCTGCCGAGACTGAAGACGGATCTGCTTGAAGTGTTCCTTGCAGCGGTCAATGGCACACTTGCAGAGCTGGAGCTGGAATGGCGTGAAGAAGCAGCAGTCTGCGTTATTCTGGCGTCCGGCGGTTATCCGGCCTCGTATCCGAAGGGACTGCCGATTACCGGCCTGGAATCGACGAATGATACGTCCATGGTCTTTCATGCAGGGACGGCCTTAAATGCTGAAGGTCAGGTGGTCACAAGCGGAGGCCGGGTGCTGGGCGTTGTGGGTCTGGGTGAGGATATTGCTTCAGCCCGTGACAATGCTTATCAGCGTGCCGAAGGCATTACATTTGAAGGCAAGCATTTCCGTACCGATATTGCTGCCAAGGCGTTGAAATAGCTTCCCGGTCCTGAAGGCTGAAATATGGGCATTGCGTCTAGAAAAGGCTGTTCTCCAAGTGCTACACAGGAGGACAGCCTTTTTAATTTGGAGCTCCAGCACGTTGGTTATAGGCTACTATAAGTCGTAGCGCATGAAATTTTTCGCTAATGCAAACGATTGCTCAAATGGAGAGGCGTATCAATCCGCTACAGGAGCAAATCTTGTCCAATTCTAAGTATATTCTCGCGAAAAATTAGATAAACTGCATAAGAAAGCGATATAGGGAGAAAAAAGGAGATAATAAACAATTAATCAGCATTTTCAGTCTGTGCAAACGTTTTTACAAAGACTTGCGCATGGTGTATGATGTTTCTAGTGAATGAAGCGCTTTCTCATTAAAAAAGTCTTGGGAAACGGTTTCGCCCTACATAAACTACAATGGGCTTGAAAGTTTTCTGAAATCGTTTGCGCAGAGTTCCAAGGTGATTCAAGAACATTATTGAGAGGGGTTATTTTAGAATGAAGATGAAAAAGGTTATGACACTCGCCGCTGCGTTCACTATGGCATTCTCGATCACAGCATGCGGAGGCAACACAGCAGCTCCAGCTCCGGAAACTCCAGCACCTGCTGAAAATACACCAAAGACGGAAGCTCCACCAGCCAATTCCCCAGAGCTGGCACCTGAAGAAGGCGCTAAGCTGGTCGTTTGGGAAAGTAAAGACGAAAGAGCTTACACGGATGAAGTTATAAAAGCATTTACCGAAAAATATGGTGTAGAAGTTACCCTGGAAGAGCTGGCTCCAACGGATCAGCTGACTAAGCTGGCACAGGATGGACCATCCGGCCTCGCCGCTGACGTTGTGATCTTCCCGCATGACCAGCTGGGTAGAGCGGTATCCTCCAATCTGGTACTGCCAAATGACTACTTCGATGTAGAGACGAGAGAAGCAAACTCTGAAGCAGCAATTCAGGGCGCATCCTTCGATGGCGTACTGTATGGCTACCCTCGTGCAGCTGAAACCTACCTGATGTACTACAACAAGGATTTGGTTCAGGAAGCGCCTGCAAGCTTCGAAGACGTTATTGAATTTGGCAAAAGCTTCACTGACAACACGAAAAACAAGTATGCGATCATGTGGGAAACGGGTAACCTGTACTTCACATATCCGTTCCTGGCTTCCAACGGCGGCTACATCTTCGGAAGCAACGGTACAGATGTGAATGATATCGGGATCAACAATGAAGGCGCTGTAAAGAGCATGGAGGTTTACCAAAGCCTGAATGAAATTCTGCCCGTCAAAGCCGGTGACATCACTCCGGACATCAAGCGTGCACTCTTTAATGAAGGCGACCTGGCCATCGACATTAACGGTCCTTGGGAATTGGCAGGCTACAAAGCAGCACTGGGCGACAAGCTGGGCGTAGCACCGATTCCAACGATCGCAGGTCAGCCGGCTGTATCCCTGTCCGGTATTAAAGCTTGGTACGTCAATGCAAACTCCCAATATCCGAATGCTGCCCGTCTCTTCGCAAACTTCGCAACGAATGAAGAGAACCAGCTGAAGCTGAGCGAGCTCGTAGGCTCCGTACCAACCAACAAAGCAGCTCAGGAATCCGATCAAATTAAAAACGACCCGTACCTGTCCGCGTTCACAGAGCAGTTCAACAGCTCTGTACCAATGCCTTCCGTACCTGAGATGAACAATGTATGGTCTCCGGTGGGAGCGGCACTGACAGAAATCTGGGATAACAACAAAGACATTAAAGCTTCCCTGGACAACGCAGTCAATCAGCTGAAAGAGCTGAACAGCGGCGCAGCGAAGTAAGCAGCACCCTATAGAATAACGTACAAAGATGTTCACCCGCCGCGGGCCGGCGGGTGATTCCTCGATTATACGGAGAGGAGAATGGATGGAGAATGCGTCAACATCGAATGATCGCAGCCATATTGTCAGCAGTTTGTATGGGCTTGGGCCAACTGTATAATCGTCAATGGATGAAAGGCATTATTTTAACTGTGATCGGGGCGGGAAGCCTTTATTTTTTCTTTAACAATCTGGGAGATGCCCTGTGGGGAATTACAACCCTGGGAGAGCAAGGCAACCGCTTTGAGAAGGTGGATGGCCTGACCAAGCTGGTGCCGGGAGATCATTCCATCAATCTCCTGATTGAAGGGCTGATTGTTCTGATTCTGCTTGCTCTGTATCTTATCGCTTATTACGCAAACATCAAGAACGCTTATAACGCAGGAAAACAAAGGGATCTGGGCGAGAAGCCCAACACGATGAAAGACACCCTTAACTATATTTTTGAAGTTAAATTTGCACAATCCTTTCTGACGCTGCCTGCATTCGGCATTTTGTTCTTTACGGTGATGCCGATTATATTCATGGTCATGCTGGCATTTACCAACTATTCAGCGCCGAATAACCTGCCTCCGGCGAAGCTGGTGGACTGGGTCGGCTTTGAAACCTTTACCAGCCTGGTAGCGCTTAAATCATGGAGCCATACCTTCTATGGCGTATTAACCTGGACGCTGATCTGGGCGGTGCTAGCCACAGTTACGACCTATTTCGGAGGCATGCTCGTTGCCCTGCTCATTCAGCAAAAAGGCATTCGCTTCAAAGGCATGTGGCGTGTCATCCTGATTATTCCTTATGCAATTCCACAGCTGATTTCCCTGCTCGTGATGCGGAATCTGTTCAACGGTCAATTCGGCCCGATTAATCAGTATTTTAAATACTTCGGTTTAAATGGCCTGCCATGGCTGACAGATCCCTTCTGGGCAAAGGTTACGGTTATCGTCGTTAATATGTGGGTCGGCATCCCTGTATCCATGCTGCTGATCATGAGTGTATTGACCACAATTCCGAAGGATTTGTATGAAGCTGCCGAAGTCGATGGGGCAAGCGGATACCAGAAATTCAGAATTATTACTCTGCCGATGATCCTGTTCTCGACAGCACCCGTGCTGATCACACAGTTCGCCGGTAACATCAATAACTTTAATGCGATTTTCCTGCTGACCAACGGTAACCCGGTCGTCGGCGACTATCAGTATGCCGGAGCTACCGATTTGCTTGTCACCTGGCTCTACAAGCTGACACTGGATCAGCAGCGCTATAATATGGCGTCCGCGGTCGGCATCATTATCTTCCTGATTATCGCCAGCTTCTCGATTTACAACTACCGTCGTTCCAGATCGTTCCGAGAGGAGGATATGATCCAATAATGGGAATCAAGCTGAAAAACACCATTCGCCTGACGTTCAGCTACCTGCTGCTCGTGATTATCGCCATCGGTTGTATTTATCCGGCTGCCTGGGTCGTGTTGTCTTCCTTCCGTCCCGGAAAGTCGCTGTATAGCAAGACATTTATTCCGGAAGCCTTTACCCTGAGCCATTACCAGGAGCTGTTTACCTCAAACACCTTTATGTTTACGACCTGGTATGCTAATACGTTAAAAATTGCCGTGCTATCCATGGTCATCGGTACGCTGCTCGTGCTTCTGACCAGCTACTCGGTTTCCCGCTTCCGCTTTAAGGGACGGAAGAACGCACTGTCTACGATTCTCGTACTGGGTATGTTCCCGGGCTTCATGAGTATGATTGCGATTTACATTTTGCTGAATTCTCTGAATCTCCTGAACACGCATATGGCGCTGATCATCGTGTATGCGGCGGGTGCGCCGCTAGGCGGAACGTTAATTATGAAGGGCTTCCTGGATACCATTCCGCGGAGCCTGGATGAAGCCGCCAAGATTGACGGAGCTACCAACTTCCAGATTTTCCGAAAAATCATTCTGCCGCTTTCCAAGCCGATGATTACGTACATGGGTCTGACCTTATTCGTTGGTCCATGGGTGGACTTCATCTTTGCCCGCCTGGTGCTGCGGACGAAAGAAAACTGGACCCTGGCCGTTGGACTGTGGGATCTCGTAAACTCTCAGCAGAACAGTAACTTTACGCTGTTTGCGGCTGCATCTGTATTGATTGCCCTGCCGATTACGATACTGTTCGTCTTCCTGCAGCGCTTGCTGGTGGATGGTATGACTGCCGGCGCGAGCAAGGGATAAGGAAAGACATCGTGAACTTACGACAACGCCTATAACGTTGAATAGAGCTTACTATACTGGCATAAGCGACATCATGGAGAGACACAGCGTACAAGATGCTGTGTCTCTTTATGCATAATTCTAAATAATCGGGGGTACATACGAGTATGTTAAAGCGCTTACAATTCAAGTCGGTCGGGATGAAGCTGTTTATGATCTTTTTTACAGCAGTGCTGCTGCTCACTTCGGTGCTGGGCTGGGTCGCGCTCTCTGTCTCCCGCAGCATTGTGCTGGAGCAGGTGTCGGAGGCGACCGCCGGACAGCTGGCTCAGGCAGCGGACAAGGTGGATTTTCTGTTCTCACAATATGAAGGAATCTCCAAGCAGCTGGCTGTGGATACTCTGCTGAGGGAGGATCTGGTTATTGTCAGCGATCCTGCAGTGAGCATTGTGAACAAGACAGCCGCCGAGGCTCGGATCCGGGAGCGCCTGAACGGCGCTGTGCAGATGGACAGCAAGCTGCAGGGGGTGCGCCTGGTGTCACTGGATCTTAGCACCTCGACCTCCTACAGCTCGGTAGGCTCCTCCGGGACGACCTCCTCTGAAGCGATACAGGCCAAGATGGAGCACATTGTGAAGGCGAATGGGCAGGTAGTATGGTTCCCGACAGAAATCAAAGGCTTTATGGCCAATGAAACGAAAGCATCGATAAGCATGGGAAGGCTGCTGAAGAACCTCAACTTCCCACGGGCCACCTATGTGCTGGTGATTGACGTCAAGGAACGGGCGATCGGAGACATGCTGTCCAATATTCAGATCGGCGAGAGCGGCAGCATCCGTATGGTGACAGCGGAAGGACGGATCGTCCATGATCCGGATGCCCAGCTGCTGATGAGCCAATCTGATCTTGAGCTCCCGCAGCAGGATGAAGCGGAGCAGGGAGCTTTTTATACGGACCAGGATGAAATGGTCGTGGTAGAAGCCATGAGCACAGCGCCATGGGTGCTGGCGGGATATGCACCGACGGATGATTTTTTGCAGGCGGCGGACAAGCTGTTATGGGTGACATTAGCAGTCATTGCGGCAGCCATCGGGATTGCCCTGCTCCTCGGGTGGTTCATGATGCGGCATGTTGGCAAGCCGCTGAATGATATGTGCTTATTGATGGAGCAGGGAGAACAGGGCAACTTGCAGGTACGGACCTCGTTTCCACAACGGCAGGATGAGATTGGAAGGCTGGGTTTGAGCTTTAACCGGATGATGGAGCAGATTTCGGGCCTGGCTAATCAGACCCGGGCTTCAGCCGTACAGGTGCTGGCTACTGCGGAGGAGCTGGCCGATGTATCCCGCTCGACCTCCCAGACGGCTGGTGAAATTGCGGCGGCCATGGAGCAGGTCGCTCAGGGGGCCGGCAGCCTCAGCCAGCAGGCGGAGAATGAAAATGCTCTGGCCGAGCATATCGGGGTTCAGATGGGTCGGGTTACGCAGTCTCATGAGGTGATGCAGGAAGCGGCAGACCAGGTGCTGCAGGTTGCGGGCCAAGGAAGCCGTCATATGCATCATCTGGTAGAAAAAACGGAGGAGATCCATCAGGTGAATCAGCAGATGGTTCAGCGTGCAGAGCAGCTGAAGGACAAAGCCTCCTCGATCCACAAAATCCTGGAGCTGATGAATGAGATTGCGAAGCAGACGAATATTTTATCCATGAATGCGACGATTGAAGCTGCCCGGGCAGGAGCAGCGGGCAAGGGCTTCATGGTCGTGGCGGATGAAATTCGGGAGCTGGCGGATTCCTCCAAGCGCTCGATTCATACCGTTGCCGGCATGACCCGGGAAATTCAAGAGGGGGTCCAGCATACCGTGGAAACACTGAATCGCTCCGCTCCGCTGTTTGATGAGCAGCTGCAGTCGGTAGGTGAAGCACAGGAGAGATTTCATAATGTGCAGAAGCAGATGGATCACTTCCTGGTTGAAATTCAGGGCTCAACGCATTCCATTCAGGAGCTGCTAGATGCTCAGCAGGAACTGACCGGCTCGATCGCTTCGGCGGCCTCGATCGTTCAAGAGAGCAGTGCGGCGACCGAGGAGGTGGCTTCCATGGCGTCCCAGCAGCATAAAGTAAGCGAACGGCTCGTGGGCCTGTCCGGTCAGCTGGAGCAGCTGTCGGAGCAGCTGAAGGAATCGCTGGTGAAGTTTAGAACATAGAAAAGCCACTCGGATTATACACAACAAAAGACCAGCCCCCTCGGGGCGAATCGGTGGATGGCTTCACCGGTTTGCACCCCAGGGGGCTGGTTGTATTAGAGATTATTCATTGCCGGAGCTAGAGCCTAGATGATGCTCATCTCATCATGGCTGCCAGTTGACGTTGACGGTTGCCGTGCCGGAGGCTGGAGCGGTAAACGTACGGTTGCTGCCCCCTTCCCATGTAGCCGTAGAGCCGTTTTTCTTCAGGAATTTGTAGCTGATCGTTGCACCGGCCGGTACGCTGACATCATAGTACCAGGTCGGATATTGGGTGATGACCTTGTTGTACAGTGGTCCGATCGCTTTCGCCGGATCCCAGTTGCCCAGCTCACTGACGCTGCCGGCAAGGTATACATTTTGGCCGAGCGTTGTGGTCGCGTTGTTAACAATGAAGCGGACGGTGACCTGATCTCCGGTCAGTACTTCAAAATTATCGTACACATTGCTCTGAACGGCTCCTGCATTCCCGATACGGACATTATATTTACCCGGCGTGACAGCTGGAATCTTCACTTTGATCTGGGTATCCTCCCAGGATGTAATGGCACTTCCGGTGACAGCTGTCGTGCCGAAGTACACAGTTCCTTTGGCTGCGCCGAAGCCGCGGCCATCAATGGTGATGGTGGTGCCGGCTTTGGCCATCATCGGTCCGACATGTCCAACCACCGGAGTGGATTGAGCAGAGGTCTTCTCCCATACTGCCACTGCGCCTGCAGCCAGAGTGAAGGCATTGACCGTGCCGCTGCCGCCGGCAGTAATCGAGCCGCCGCCCAGCAAGCCGCCCAGCGCGTCACTATACGTACCCGCCGGAAGCGAGGTGACCATTCCGCTGATGGAGGCGGAGGTGTTCAGGTTACGGTTGATCGCAATGACAGCCGTGCTGGAGCCGAATTTGCGCTCATAGACGATGACGTCATTGTTAATCCAGCGCTCCTGGGTGGAGCCGTAGGCAATGGCTGGGTTTGATTTCCGCAGCGGTGCCAGCTTTTTGATGACATTGTATGCCGTTGTGGTCGTGGAGAAGGAAGGGATGCGGGCCCGGTTGTTCGGGTCATTCCCGCCGGCCATATATTGCTCCGTTCCATAATAGATGGCGGGTACGCCGCGTGAGGTCAGGGTAAAGGCCAGCGCCTGCTCCAGCTTCCGGTTGCTGCCGGTTTGGAAGCGTTCCATATCATGGTTGTCAATGAACGTGACCTGATCATCCACCTGGGCGTAGTCCACTGCCGTGCCCTCCAGCATGGCCTTCAGGCCGTACATGTTATCCGTACCGTCACGGAACACCTGCCGCGTCTTCTGTGCGAAGCGGAAATCCAGCAGGCTCATGCCGATCTCATTGGCAAATTGGTGATTCTCCGCGCTGACTTCATTGGTGCCGAGGAACCACTCACCGAAGGTGAAGACCGGCTTATAGTTGTTAATAGTAGCCATAAAGCTCTTCTGCCAGCCAAACGGCATATGCTTGACCGCGTCGACACGGATTCCGTCGATGCCAAGATCCAGCCACATCTTGATCGCATCCTTCAGATACTTGTCCACCGTGCTGTTGTTATGGTTCAGATCCGCGAGATCATACAGATTGCGGTAGATCCCGTCCTCCGTGGAGGAGAAGTTGGTGCCGCCGTTATGATGGAACAGATTTTGCGTATCGTTGGTGTAGCCTCCCAGCAGAGTGCCGTTGTTGTAGAGCTTGCCATTCTCGGCAAAGGAAGGCTGATCAGATGAGGCAGGTGAAGTATGGTTCGGTGCAAAGTCGATAATGACCTTAATATTCTTGGCATGCGCGGCCGAGATCAGGTTGCTGAATTCGGTCATGGTGCCGTAGTAAGGGTTCGCCTTCTTGAAATCACGGGCCCAGTAGCCATGGTAAGCGGTATTGTTTACTCCGGAGTAATTGATGACACTGTAAATGTTCTCCACCGGCTGCGAAATCCAGATCGCGGTAATGCCCATGCCGGTCAGGTAGCCATCATTAATCTTGTTAATGATCCCTTGCCAGTCTCCCCCGCAATAGAGCCGGAGGTTGGAGCAGTTTGCGCTATATGCCGATCCGGATGGGTTGTTAGCTGCATTGCCGTCCGAGAAGCGATCGGTAAAAATCTGATAAATCACGTCCGTGCTGAAATTCTGCTTGTTCGTCACCGAGGTGTCTGGTGCAGCCTGAGCCGGTGTAATGACACTCAAGGCCAGAGAGAGCGACAGTGTGAAGGCAGCGGTAAACCGAGTCCATCTCTTCATTTTCTTAAAAAGCCTCCTCTTTAATCTTCAAAATTCCAGGAGTTCTCCTGGTGCAATCGGTTGCTCAAACAAGCGTCGCTGCCTCACCTCCTTAAAAATGGACCACAAAAAACCCCGGCGTCTCGGGAAGAGATACCGGGGTTGTTTCATCACCTGAAATGGATCTGAAAGCAGGGCCCTCAAATTAACCTAGTTATGAATGTGTGTAGGTTTATTTTATAAGTAAGCGTATACATTGTCAATCATTTTAAAGTCAAGAAACTGTAGGTCTGTCTAATTTACTGAAGATTTTTTTGTGAATAGTTCCAAAATATCAGCTGACAGCATCTCAGCGCTCTGTTATAATGGGTCTTGTTACGGGGGAACACGTACGTGTATAGAGATATAGAACTAGAAGGAGGCCTGTCCTAAGACAGGCCTCTTATATATTCTTCTGGTCCATGGGCGAAGAATCCCTCATGGCATTGACAAATATCTCGTTAATATCTTAATATTAAGATATATAAATTAAGCATAACTACACTGAAAATATATTTAGCTCTGAGGAGGAGAAGCAGCATGCCTAGAACATCAGGAATTCACCATATTACATCTTTTGTGCAGGATCCGCAGGGCAATGTGGATTTTTATGCGGGTGTCTTGGGGCTTCGACTGGTGAAAAAGACCATTAACTTTGATGCACCTCAGGTCTATCATTTTTATTTCGGGAATGAAACGGGAAGCCCCGGAACGATTATGACCTTCTTCCCGCAAGAGGGCGCGCGACGGGGAAGTATTGGCGGAGGACAGGTCGGAATTACGGTCTTTGCAGTGCCCTCAGGAGCACTGGAATTCTGGAAATCCCGGCTGGAGCAATTTGGGATTGCCAATGAGGAAACGACCCGCTTCGGAGATGTGTACGTTCGCTTCCATGATCCGTCGGGCCTGCTGCTGGAGCTTACGGAGCGCAAGTCAGGCGAGGATAGCCGCTGGACCTTCGACGGGATCGGGGTGAAGGAGGCTATCAAGGGCTTTGCGGGAGCGGTACTGTTCAGCATGAAGCCCCAGCGCACGGCGGAGGTGCTGCAGGGACCGCTGGGTCTCCAGCAGGTAGAGGAGTCTGGGGGCTGGGTGCGGTATCAGGCAGCCGGCGACCGAGGCCAGATCATCGATATGAACAGGAACGAGATGGAGTGGGGCCGGGGGGGAGCGGGAACGGTGCACCATATTGCCTGGCGCGCAGCCGATGATGCACAGCAGGAGCAGTTCCGCCGTGAGGCGGAAGAACAGCGGCTTCACCCGACACCGGTCGTGGATCGTCAGTATTTCAATGCGGTCTACTTCCGCGAGCCGGGCGGCATCCTGTTCGAGATTGCGACCGATCCTCCGGGATTTGCGAAGGATGAATCGGAAGAGACCCTGGGTGAGCGCCTCATGCTGCCGGAATGGTATGAGCCTCACCGTCAAGAGATTGAGCGCGGCCTTACTCCAGTAGAGGTGCGTGTACTGAAAGGAGGTGCGTGAGATGGAGCATCATCACATTTATAAGGAAGGCGCATCGCCAGAAGCGACGATCTTGCTGCTGCTGCATGGCACCGGCGGTAATGAGCAGGATTTGCTGCCACTCGCAGACCTCCTTCACAGCGGTGCTGGCGTGCTGAGCGTAAGGGGCAATGTGCTGGAGAACGGAATGCCTCGCTTCTTCCGGCGATTGTCGGAAGGAGTATTCGATGAGGAGGACCTTATCCGCCGTACGAGTGAGCTGAACGCCTTCCTTGATGCAGCAGCAGAGCAGTATGGATTTCAGCGCAGCAAGGTTGTTGCGGCAGGCTACTCCAACGGGGCGAACATCGCTGCAAGCTTAATGTTCCACTATGGCGATGCGCTGGCAGGCGCCATGCTTCACCATCCGATGGTTCCGCGGCGGGGCATCGCACTCCCGGACTTGTCCGGTGTGCCGGTGTTCATCGCGGCTGGCAAGCGGGATCCCTTGTGCACGCCGGAGGAAAGTGAGGAGCTGCAGGGTCTGCTGTCTGGAGCCGGCGCGGACGTGCACCTCCACTGGGAGCCGGGCGGCCACCAGCTGAGCCGGACCGAGGTGGACGCAGCGGCGGCATGGCTGCATAATAAGCTGTAAATAGAAGCAGGGCCTCCCTCAGAACTACATTGAGGGAGGCCCTGCTTGCTTCTATTCTGAACGTTGAATGTGAAGCGGCGGCGGAATCAGCCAGCCCTTCTCTTTGTTCATGCGCAGCACTTTAAGGCCGAGCGCGGCTTTTTTTGTATGGTATTTAGCGAACAGAGCTGCAATATCCTCGCGGATGGATTGTCCCATAGCCATGCTGCAGGCTGCAAGACCGGCAGCGCAGTCCACTGCCAGCTTGGCGGCCGTCTCCGGATCACTGAAGCGCGCGCCTGCAGGGATGTCCTCCCAGTGCACCTCCGGTCTCTCCGGCAGCGCCGGTGGCGGGACGATCCCCTGCTCTGTCAGCAGCTCATCCAGCTCTTTGGATTCCAGGCGGGCCATCTCCAGCATCTCGCTCAGCAAATGCTTGAGCTCTTTATCGCCGGCATGATTCATGTAGGCCTGATAGCAGGAGATCATCCCCTTTGCGCCCATGGAGGCCATCCACACGCCATATACCTCGCCGTAATGCATCGGCTCGTCCTTCGGATTACCGTCCAGAATGCCCATAGTTTTCATTAGCTCCTTCATCGTTTTGATGTGGTTGATCTGTTCCCGAGCCCTAGTATAGCCTCGGCAAGCCTCAATCATGTGCGGGTCCTGCTGGCATCTTCCTGCGGTGTGCTGTGGAGGTGTGTAATTTTGATGAAAAGCACCCGGGAGGACGGCCAAAAGTGGTACAATAAAGGACAGTAAACTAAACAGACAGGGCACCCCGAAGGCGCACAGGCCTTGGGGACCCGGGTGTATAGAGTGGAGTGGAATGTGATCATGGATGAAGCCAATACGACGGCCAGAGCGGTCGGTATGGAGGATATTGTAAGGGCACACCACGTGCTGCGCGAGGTGATCGTGCGCACCCCGCTGCAGCGGGATGCGGTGCTGTCAGCGCGGTATGACTGCAATGTGTATCTGAAGCGGGAGGATTTGCAGGTCGTGCGTTCCTTCAAAATCCGGGGCGCCTACAATATGATTCGCAGCCTGAGTGAGGAGGAGCGTGCAGCCGGTATCGTGTGCGCGAGTGCAGGGAACCATGCACAGGGTGTCGCTTTTTCCTGTAACGTCCTTCATATCAAGGGTAAGATATATATGCCGAGCACCACCCCGAAGCAGAAGGTGAAGCAGGTGAAGCGGTTCGGAGGCAGCAGTGTCGAGGTGCTGTTAATCGGCGATACGTTCGATGATGCGTACGAGGAAGCGATCAAGATGTGCCAGGAGCAGGGCATGTCGTTTATCCACCCCTTTGACGAGCCGCGAATCGTAGCCGGTAATGGAACGATCGGGATGGAGATTATGGAGGAGCTGGACGTGCCGGCAGATTATATGTTTGTTACGATTGGCGGCGGCGGATTGGCAGCTGGAGTCTCTACCTATGTCAAAACGGTCAGTCCTCACACGAAGCTGATCGGCGTAGAGCCGCTCGGGGCCGCTTCCATGAGTGAGGCCAAGCTGCAGGGCCAGGTCGTCACGCTTCAGGAAATCGACAAGTTTGTGGATGGCGCAGCCGTCAAGCGGGTCGGACATCTGACGTATGATATTTGCAGCCGTCAGCTGGACGATATTGTGATGGTGCCGGAAGGGAAGGCATGCACGACTATTCTGAGCCTCTATAATGAGCAGGCGATCGTAGCCGAGCCGGCCGGCGCACTGCCCGTAGCCGCGCTGGATCTGTACGGGGAACACATTCGCGGCAAAAATGTCGTCTGTATCATCAGCGGCGGCAACAATGACATTGACCGGATGCAGGAAATCAAGGAGCGCTCGCTCATCTATGAAGGTCTCAAGCATTACTTCATGATTAACTTCCCGCAGCGCGCCGGAGCTCTGCGTGAGTTTCTGGAGGATGTGCTGGGCCCGGATGATGATATTGCACGGTTCGAATATACGAAAAAGCATAACAAGGAAGACGGTCCGGCTCTTGTCGGCATTGAGCTGCTGCACCCGGAGGATTATACGCCGCTCATTGAGCGGATGAATCGCAAGGGTCTGGAGTATACCGAGCTGAACAAGAATATGAATCTGTTCAACCTGCTGATTTAAGCACGGCGCAGCCAGCTCCTCAGGCGCCATACAAGTTGATCTCAAGCTTGTATGGCGCCTGAGGTTTTTTTCGTGCGGTTGGGGACAGTGAATAATTTCCCCGGTTCTTTTTAACACTAACCTGAAGATATTCCCACATTACGATCCACGAAAGGAAGATCAGCATGTTCGATGATGAATTTAACGTACAGAAGCCTTTGCGGGAGGATGAAGCATTAGAGCCTCGCGGGGCGGAACAGGCGAGAGCGACACAGCAGACCTCTGGAAAAGGTATGGCGTCAGGAACAGCAGAGGGAGCCCATGACGCTGAGCCGAACCAGGTCGGGACACCGGAGAGCAGCATGGCGGCAGATTTGTGGACAGGCTCGGCACAGGAGAGCGAGTGGATCCACCAGTGGAACGGGAGAGCCGAGACCCACTCCATGTTCAAGCGCAGCTACGAGTAAGCTTCACCGGTGACCTGCCGCAGCCTAAAGATTCCTTGTTAGACATTGACACCTGTTTAAAAGGGATGCTAAGATAATTTTAATTAATTCATATTAAACTTATCGGAATTATCCATATATAGGTGGTCAATAGGGGGAGGCATGGTTATGGAGCGGCAATTTGCAATTCGACATGGTGAGGAAGAGCTGACAGCAAGCATACATTACCCGGTACAGCAGGAGGACGTACGCAAGGATTGCCGGCGGGTGCCGCTGGCGATCATCTGCCATGGCTTTGTGGGCAGCCGGATTGGGGTGGACCGCCTGTTCGTAAAGGCAGCCCGGGAGCTGGCGGAGGATGGCTATATGGTTATCCGCTTTGACTATATTGGCTGCGGAGAGAGCACAGGCAGCTACGGCGCTCAAGGGCTGGAGTCGATGATTTCGCAGACCCGGGCGGTGCTGGATTACGGCGCAAGCATTACTGATGTAGATCCTGCCCGCATTACGCTGATTGGACACAGCCTTGGAGGTGCGGTGGCCTTGCAGACAGCGGTGCGTGACAGCCGCGTAAAAAATCTGGTACTGTGGTCAGCGGTCGGCTATCCGTTTCATGACATTGTAAACATCACCGGGCGCAAGGTATACGATACCTCCGTGCAAAAGGGCGCAGCCGACTATTTGGGTTATGACCTGACCCCGGGCTTCTTCGAATCGCTGGCGGCGGGCCAGCCGTTTCAGGAGGCTGTGAAGTTCGGGGGCGATGTGCTCGTTATTCATGGTACGTCGGATGAGGTGATTCCAGTAGACTACGCCTTCCTGTTCCAAAAGGTCTTCTGGACCCGTCCTGTGGGGCGGTGCGACAAAGAGATCATATTCCAGGCAGATCATACGTATTCTGCCGGAGAACCCCGTGCCCAGCTGCTGAAGCGAACGCGGGAGTGGCTGAACGAGCTGGAGCAGATCCAGCAGGATTGGCAGCACTGGAGCATCTAAAGCGAATGCCAGCTCATCTTCAGCGGAGCCGTATACGATAAAAGAAGCAATCCGGACTCCGCTTGGGGTCCGGATTGCTGTATTTTGTTCTCTCTCTAGCCGGTACGTCCCGGCTGCTTCTTAAAAAAGTGGATGCCGTCTCCGGGCTGCTGCTTCCCGCCTCTGCGGAACAAGCCGCGCAGGTAAGGGATCAGGAAGCGGTCAAGCCCGATCTTGCCGGCGTTCGCTGCAGCGACAATGATCAGCACTTCCATCAGCAGCATCTGCACATTGGTGCTCACCGTGCCCGATAACAGGAACGCGGCATTCATCACCAGTCCCATTAGTGCCGCGAAGGTGGTGAAGGTGCCAAGGATCAGTCCGAGACCGACTAGAAATTCACCGAGCGGGATCAGGATGTTAAAGAATTTGACTGCAGGCATTGCCCCATACTCCAGAAAGGCCGCCCACCAGCTCTGAACCGCCGGGTGGTCGCCGGCAGCCTTGCCGATGGCCCCTTGCAGGAAGCCTTGTGCATTAAATCCGCCCACCAGCTTGTGCCAGCCTGCCGTCAGCCACTGATATCCGATGTAAACCCGGATAATCGTCAGCATCCACATTGCAATCTTGTTTTCTCTCAGCCATTGATTAAACATATGAACCACTCCTTGTATTGGATTATTCGCGGATCAGGTGCTGCTCTCTTTCATGTCTTTATTATAAGTGAAAAAAATCACTAGAGCTGTGACATAGATCACACGCACTGAAGAAATAACGGCTTGACTGATTGAACCTGGAGTGTCCCGTTACAGCCGCGGATTGACTTTCTTTGACCTGCCGGGAAGGAACAGACAATTCCGGTATTTTGTGATTAAATGGGTATGAGAACGGTTACTGTCAGGCCATCGGGAGTGGCCTTGGATATAGGGGGAAACGTACATGAAGCATTCAAGTAAAGGTAAAGTGACTACTATGCTGCTAGGGATTACCGCAGCCTTTATGCTGAGCGCCTGCAGCGGCGATCAGGCGACAGAGAGCCCGCCGGTGAAGGAGCCGGTCCAGCCGCCCGCGGTGGAACAGCCGGTAGAGACGCCGCCTGCTGCTGAGGAGCAGCCGGAAGCAAACAGCGCCTTCACTGCGCCGCTGACGGGACAAGGCCTGGAGCAGCCGTCGGATCGCCGTCCGCTTGCAGTCATGATGAACAATGCCCCGGCGGCCCGGCCCCAGTCCGGCCTCAGCCAGGCAGATCTTGTGTATGAGGTGCTGGCGGAGGGAGGGATAACGCGGCTGATTGCAATCTATCAGAGCCAGACAGGCATTGAGAAGATTGGGCCGGTACGCAGCATCCGGCCTTACCTGATCGATATCGGCGAGAGCTATGACGGGGTGCTGGTGCATGCCGGCGGAAGTCCGGAGGCCTACGCCATCATTCAAAGGCAGAAGAAGCAGGATCTCGATGAAATCGGAAGCGCGGGCGCCTATTTTTGGCGTACCACCGACCGGAAGGCTCCGCATAATCTGTACACGAGCGAAGAAAAATTAAGAGAAGCCGTCTTGAAGCACAGTTATCCACAGGAGAGCGAGGTACCGGAGTATGACTTTCTGGATGCAGCCGCCCCGGCGGATGACGCTGAAGGAGAGCCGGCCATCCGCGTGGATCTGACCTTTTTGCTGGGCAGCTATAATGTAGGCTATACGTATGATGAGGAGACCGGAACGTATAAGCGCTCCATCAACAATCAGCCGCATATTGACAAGAACAACAATGCCGTGCTGGAGGCTGCCAATGTTGTCGTACTGAGTGCCGAGCATAAAGTGCTGGACGAGGTGGGCCGCCTGGCTGTAAACCTGGAGCAGGGCGGAGAGGCGATGCTGTTCCGCAAGGGCAAGGTGATTAAGGGAGAGTGGAGCCGCAAACAAGGGGACGTGATCCGCTTCCTCAAGGACGGCAAGGAGGTTCCTTTTTACCCGGGTACGACCTATTTCAATATTGTCCCGAGCTCCCCTTCGTTTGCAAGCCATGTGACCATTTCCAATCCTTGATGAAGGGCATGAAAAGGCATGTAAACCGCATATAAAAATGAGGTAAATAGAATGTCAAATCATATGTAAATAGTTACGCTTCAATACCATGATTTTGCATACACAGGACTATGGAGATGTGATAAGATATTCAGGGTTATTTTCCATAAAGGAGCTGCAAGAATGAGAACAAAGAAAAAGGATATATTCCTCCAGAATCTGGATAATATGGCCGACACCGTGGTGCAGGCTGCAGATTATTTCTCGTATCACGTTACGAATCTGCAGGATGTGCTGGCATTCGCAAACCAGATGAAGCAATATGAGTCTGAATGTGATTCCTACACGCATACGATTATTACCGGACTGAATCAAACCTTCATTACGCCGATTGACCGCGACGATATTATGGAGCTGGCTACGACGCTGGATGATGTCATGGACGGTCTGGAGTCTACAGCTTCGCGATTTTATATGTACAATTTGGGACAGCCCGACGAGTATATTATTCAATTCGCGGAAATTTTGCGGCAGTGTGCTTATGAGATTCAAAAGGCAGTACACCTCCTTTCCCAGAAAAAGCTGCTGGCGATCCGGGAGTTTACGATTCGGCTGAACGACCTGGAGAACCAGGGTGATGAGCTGCTGCGCATCTGCACCAAGGAGCTGTTTGCTACCGTTACCGATCCCATTGAGCTGATCAAGCGCAAGGAGATCTATGAACGGCTGGAGACGACCACGGATCATTGCGAGGACGTGGCGAACAAGCTGGAATCTATCATTATGCGCAATTCGTAAGGAGTACTTTCTGATCATGGAAACTAGTATGCTCGTGCTGGGCCTGGTTGTATTTCTGGCGCTGGCCTTTGACTTTATTAACGGATTTCACGATACCGCGAATGCGATTGCTACCTCGGTATCGACCCGCGCGCTGAAGCCGCGGACGGCTATTCTGCTTGCGGCCTCCATGAACTTCGTCGGAGCGATGATGTTCACGGGGGTCGCCAAGACGATTGGCGGCAAGGTGGCAGATCCGGCCACGCTCGACAACGGAATTCAGATTGTGATCGCCACCCTGATTGCCGCCATCATCTGGAACCTGGTCACCTGGTGGTTCGGGATTCCGTCCTCGTCCTCTCATGCGCTGATCGGCGCCCTGGCCGGCGGTGTCTTCGCAGGGGCGGGCAGTGATGCACTTAATTACGGCGGCTTCCGGGACATTATTCTCGCCCTGATTCTTTCTCCCCTGATCGCCTTTATCGGCGGCTACCTGATCATGCAGCTGCTGAAGGTGATCTTCGCCAAGCGCAGTCCGCATACAGTGAACAAGGGCTTTCGGAGTATGCAGATCTTCACCGCCGCCCTGCAGTCGTTTACGCACGGGACGAACGATGCCCAGAAGGCGATGGGCATTATTACATTTGCGCTGGTGGCCTCGGATAGGCTGCAGGAGATGGAGGTTCCGTTCTGGGTGAAGCTGTCGGCGGCAACGGCGATGGCGCTCGGCACCTCGGTTGGCGGCTGGAAGATTATCAAGACGATGGGTACCAAAATATTCAAAATCGAGCCGATCAACGGCTTCGCCGCGGATTTCACCGGGGCCTCGGTGATCTTTGGCGCGACGCTGCTGCATTTGCCGATCAGCACCACCCATGCGATTACCTCGGCGATTTTGGGGGTAGGCTCGGCGAAACGGTTCTCTGCCGTCAAGTGGTCCCTCGCAGGACGGATCGTGATCACGTGGTTTATTACGATTCCGATTACAGCGCTGCTGTCCGGATTGCTCGTCACGCTGTTATTTTAGAGCATCAAGAGAGAACAGGAACAGGATGAAGCCAATCAGAGGATTGGCTTTTTTCATGCCGGGAAGGGGAAGTAGAGATGATTCGTACATTAGCGGTAACGCGGGATCACCAGGCGGTGATCGGACTGCCTCTGGAGGCGCTGAATATCGAGGATTACGCCTGGGTGTGGGTGGATTTCGTTGCACCGGTGCCGGAGGAGTCGGCGCTGCTGGAAAGTTATTTCCAGTTCCATCCGCTCGCGGTGGAGGACTGTCTGCACATGATCCAGCGGCCCAAGCTGGATTACTATGGAAAGGTGCAGTTTCTCGTACTGCATGGACTGGATCCGGTGACGCTGGAGGCGATGGAGGTCGATTTCTTCCTGTCGTCTACCCTGCTCGTGTCGTTTCATATGTCTCCGCTGCCGGAGGTGGAGGAAGCCTGGAAGCGCGTTTGTGACCAGGCGCAAAAAGGAAAAATTACCGAGAACGGCACGACCTTTGCCGCCTATACGGTGATGGACAAGCTGGTGGATCAGTATTTTCCCAGCCTGTTTGCGATTGAGGATGAGCTGGCGGACATTGAGAGCCAGAGTGCGGAGGAATCGCTGGAGAGCCTGATGCAGCAGGTGTTCCAGCTTCGTTCCAAGCTGCTGAAGCTCAGGCGCACCATCGTTCCGATGCGGGACCTGCTGTACCGGGTGGTCAACTCCCAGCATGTCCAGTGCCATGGCCATCAGGCGTATTTTCTGGACGTGTACGATCATCTGCTGAAGCTCACCGACATGATTGAGGCCGACCGCGAAATGACGTCAGATCTGCGGGACAGCTATATATCGCTTAACTCCAACCGGATGAACAATATTATGAAGACCCTCACGGTGATCACGACGATCTTTATGCCGCTGACGCTGATTGCAGGCATCTACGGGATGAACTTTGAAATAATGCCGGAGCTGGAGTGGCCATTCGGATACGCCGCGGTGCTGCTGCTTATGCTGCTGCTCGGCGGCAGTATGGTACTCTGGTTTCTGCGCCGGGGCTGGTTCAAGTAAAAAGGCTTCGCCATATCGAGCAATTGCAGAAAATCCGGTTCAGTGCTTCTGTCAGGGGTAAGCAGGAGTAGGAGGGATGATCATGCAGCAAGACAACAAGCTGAACCCGAGGGGTGCAGGCTCTCATTCAGCTGACGCTCATCATATACCGCCCATGCGGGCGCGAATGAAACGAAGATTGGCCGAGGCGGCCCGGCGCAAAAGAAGGATTACTGTAACCAATCGCTACGAAACCGGCATGGTGCTCAGTGAAATCGTGACAGGGTTCTTCTTCATTGCCGGCAGCATCAGTATGTTCTACACCGACACCGATATTCCCGTCGTGCTCTATCTGGTCGGCAGCATTATGATGCTGCTCAGATCCGGGCTGCGCGTCTCCTATTGGTTCCGGCTAAAGGAGCTGCAGCAGAAGGGGCATGATGAGGGAGCTCCGAATGGAGCGGGCTGGAGCCGGTAAAGAGTGCATATTGGGATCATGCGGATGAGGCAGCATTATAGCATTAAAAGGAGACCGTATGCTTATGCAGGGGTGATCGCGATTCAGAGGCCTGCCTTTCCTTGTCATTTCGGCCTCGGCAGGAACCGGCTGCTTGAAGCTGTGCTGAGCACTCAGGCAGCCGGTTCACGGGGCCAAGGTGAATTAGCATAAAATCTAGTCTAGGAGCGCTTGCGTTTGCCGGTGCCTTTGCGGCGGCTGCCTGTTTTCTTGCGGCGGCGGGTGCGGCGTCTGCGCGGTACATACTCGGTGTCGTAGCCCCCGGGGCTGACGGCGTCGCTGTCGGACCCTTTTTTGCTGAGGAGGTTCGAAAATACAGCCATCATGGGCGCGAGCTGCTGTACGCTCTGCATTACCTTCTGGACCTTGCCAATGTTGGCAACAAGCCCCTCGACGCCTCCCATCCGCTCGATCATGCCTTTGAGATCCAGGTTGCTGAGATTCAGTCCTCCAAGCAGTCCGGCTAATCCGCTGCTGCTGCCGGTCTCGGCAGCAGGCTGAGGCGTGGTCACGGCCGGAAGGCTGGACATGGGCTCCATCGGCGCTATAGAAGGCTGGGCCGGAACCGAATACGGATAGTAGGCAGACGTTCCCGCGTCAGCGGAGTAATCAGGATAGGCCTGGGCTTCAACACCGGGATAGGATGACGCTGGCAGGGACTCATTCAAGGAGCGGGAGGAAGCGTTTCTGGGATGATGATAATAATGCTGATGTCCTGACATGCTTTATCACTTTCCTTTGTGGTTGGTTTAGTACACTGTATGAGCTAGGCGGGCTAATGTACTGGGCGGATGCCCTGATTGCTGCTTGAATGGCGCTAAACAGGCGCCTGCCCAGGAACGGGCGTAGGAGCTGCGGGGCTGTGGAAGAGACTGCCAAGGCCTGTTGGCGAAAAAATGAATGGTTCATTTTTCCTGCTCTGGAGAAGGGTTCAAGGGCAGCTCTTCAGCGCGTGAAACCGTTAACGCTTGAAAAGACGGGGCCTGCTCAGGTACAATAAAATGGCGTACAAGTAACTGTAGGGGATGATCCAGTGCAATTAAAAAAATTAGACGATAAAAGCATCGATCAATTATTCGAAGCTATTCTTACCTTGAAAAATGTAGAGGAATGCTACGTGTTCTTTGACGACCTGTGCACCGTGAACGAGATCCAATCCTTATCGCAGCGCCTGGAAGTGGCCCGGATGCTGGGCAAGGGTTCGACATACAACCAGATTGAAGCTGAGACGGGCGCCAGCACGGCGACGATATCCCGGGTGAAGCGGTGTTTAAACTATGGCAATGACGGGTATAAAATGACTTTGGAGCGCTTGGGGCGCTAATGATGAAGCCGGGAGTTTTAGTGATCAGCCACGGTTCCCGGGAGCCGTCCTGGGTAGCGCTGGTGGAGGAGGCGGTGACCGCGATGGCGGAGCGCTGCCATCTGCCGGTGAGTGCCTCTTATCTGGAGCTCGTAGACGGGAAGCTCATACAGGACGGGATTGATTTGCTGGAGGGCCAGGGTGTCACGGACATGCTGGTTATTCCGTTGTTCATTTCCTCCGGCAGCACGCATGTGGACGAGATCGCCTATGCGATTGGCGCGAAGCCGGAGCCAGATATGGAAACCGATCTGGACCCTTTCCGGGTGCAGGCCCGGATTCATTTCGGGGACCCGTTCGATGATGGTGCGGATACCGCGGCTATGGTGTGGGATAAGGTGCGTTCCCTTTCCGTGAATCCCGCGGAAGAAGTCATTCTGATGGTGGGCCATGGCAGTCCGCATGAGCTGTTCTGGCGGCGCTGGGAGAAGATTGCGGCTTCTCTGGCGAAGCGGGTGACCGAGGTTAGCGGTCTTGAGACAGATTGGGCGCTGCTCAATCCCGGCGATGTGCGGGAGAAGGCTGAAGCGTGGCAAAAGCGAGGGTACGAGGTGATCGTGTCTCCGCTTTTTTTAAGTAAGGGGTATTTTACCGACCATGTCATTCCGCAGCGGCTGGAGGGACTTCCCTGCCGTTATTCCGGTGAACCGCTGCTGCCGCACCCGCGTCTTGCCGAGTGGATGCTGAAGCAGGTGGAGCGCCTATTGAAATCTTTGAAATTATAGATACAGGTGGCGTTTGGTGATGAGAAGAGCACGTTTGATCTATAATCCGACCTCCGGACGGGAGGAAATGAAGCGCCGCCTGGCAGATGTGCTGCAGCGTCTGGACAGTGCCGGGATCGAAACCTCCTGCCATGCAACCACAGGCGAGGGAGATGCGACCCGGTCTGCAGCAGAGGCTGTGGAGCGGGGTTATGACCTGATCATTGCAGCCGGCGGTGACGGCACCCTCAATGAGGTCGTTAACGGAATGGCGGGGAAGGACCACCTTCCTCCGCTGGGCGTGTTTCCTCTGGGAACGACGAATGATTTTGCCCGTGCGCTTGGCATCTCGAAGAATTGGGAGGACTATTGCGATCTCGTGATCCGGGATGTGACCCGTCCGATCGATGTTGGCGTGGCCAATGACCGCTGCTTCATTAATATTGCCGGGGGCGGTACGCTGACAGAGCTGACCTACGAGGTGCCCAGCAAGCTCAAGACCATGATTGGTCAGCTGGCGTATTATTTGAAGGGGCTGGAGAAAATGGTCAGCCTGGCGCCGCAGGAGCTCATTATCCGCGCGGACGGCCAGCCGGAAATCCATGATGAATTCATGGTGTTCCTTATGGCCAACAGCAACTCGGTCGGCGGCTTCGAGAAGCTCGCGCCCGGCGCGAGCATCGACGATGGCCTGCTCGACGTCATTGCGCTGCGCAAATGCAACCTCGCGGAGTTCGTCCGCGTGGTTTCCCTCGCTCTGCGCGGGGAGCATGTGCACGACAAGAAGGTCATTCATTTCCGGACCGATTATATGGAGGTCTACTCCCCCGGCCCGGTACAGCTGAATCTGGACGGCGAGTTCGGCGGTGTACTGCCGGGCACGTTCCGTATCCTGCCGCAGCACCTGCGGATTTTTGCTTGAGGGGCTCCCGATTGGGGGCCTTTGTGCTGGGAGGGCTTGGAGGTGGCAGCGAAGGACGCTACGGTGCTGGATGGGCCTTGGGAGATGGCAGCGAAGGACGCCTCGGTGCTGGATGGGCCTTGGGAGAAGGCAGCGAAGGACGCTACGGTGTTGGATGGGCCTTGGGAGATGGCAGCGAAGGACGCTACAGTGCTGGATGGGCCTTGGGAGATGGCAGCGAAGGACGCCTTGGTGCTGGATGGGCCTTGGGAGATGGCAGCGAAGGACGCTACGGTGCTGGATGGGCCTTCCGATCGCTGTTGCCGTTGAAAATGTAGAATTAGGCCTTGCAGCGGTACATTTTCAACGGCAAAGGCGAGCGCTTCGCTTCTCCATTCCCACTCCAGCCCCTCCGCTGGCGCTGCTGGGAAAAGCCCCTCTTGTAAGGTTATGCTGGCGGAGGAGGCCTCTTGCAAGCTATGCTGACGGAGGGGGGCCTCTTGAAAGTTAAGCTGGCGGAGAAGGCTTACAAGCTATGCTGACGGAGGAGACCCCTTGTAAGCTATGCTGGCGGGAAAGCTCCCTGCAAGCGGTGGTGGGGGGAGGGACTTGGCCGGTGTGCCGGGGAGATCCCCGGGGCACACTGGGCTGGGCGGTGAAGGCTGGGCAGTGAAGGGGTGCGGGCTGGCATGGGTTGTTAAAGGCTGGATCTTGGAGACCACTGGTGGGGGAAGGGTGCTTGTGAGTTAGCAGCCGCAGCTTGGGGCTTTGGTGCTAAGGAAAGGCCATTAGGCTTCTGTAAGCTGTGCTGAGGGGAGTGCTTTTGGCAAATCTGCTAGCGTGCGCTTGGATGGAATGATGTGTAAGGGCGCCGGGTGGAGGCGTGAGTGGGATATATTTTTACAGGTACATTGTATAGATGTTAGAGGTATCGTGGATACCTATTTTATATAGAAGTGAACCAAGTTGAACGGAAAGAAGTGAACAGCAAGCTATGAACAAGAATCGCAGCGGTCATCGCCGCAGCTCTAAGGGCAGCAGGCCCTCTCCCGAGCTTCTGAATCTGCCGGTTGCCAAAAATGATGAGACCGTCATCGACATCATCGGCATGAATCACGATGGGGAGGGGGTTGGACGAGCCGAAGGCTATACTCTTTTTGTGCAGGGTGCGCTGCCGGGGGAAAAGGTCCGCGTGAAGGTGCTCAAGACGAAGAAGCAATACGGCTATGCCAAGCTGCTGGAGCTGGTCGAGGCCAGTCCGGACCGAACCTCGGCACCGTGCCCCATCTATGATCAATGCGGCGGCTGTCAGCTGCAGCATCTGGACTATGCAGCGCAGCTGCAGTGGAAGCGGCAGCTGGTGGTGGACAACCTGGAGCGGATCGGGAAGCTGACGGTGGAAGGCGGCCGGCTGGATGGCGCGCTGAGGGAGCAGAGTGAAACCCTTGCCGGAGATGGAGCGCATAAGCAAGTGGCATACGGCGCAGACATGGCCGCAGCGCGTGAAGCTCGTGACGAGCAGCGTAAAGGCATTATTGTGAAGCCAGCACTTGGCATGAGTGAGCCTTGGCGGTATCGCAATAAATCTCAGGTTCCGATTGGAGTGACGGATGGCGGGCTGGTTGGAGGCTTTTATGCCCGCGGCTCACACCGGATTGTTGATATGGAAGCCTGCCTGATTCAGCACGAGGAGAATGACAAGGTGGTGCAGCGCGTCAAGGACATCGGCCGCAAGCTGGGCATCACCGCCTACGATGAGGAAACCGGACATGGGCTGCTGCGTCATGTGGTGGTGAAGATTGGTTTTTCAACCGGAGAGATGATGATTGTTCTTGTGACGAACGGGAATTCCATTCCACAGCGGGAGAAATGGATTGCAGCGATTCGTGAAGAGCTGCCGGCAGTGGTCAGCATCTGTCACAATGTGAACACGCGGCGAACGAATGTGATTTTTGGAGAAGTGACTTCTGTGTTGTGGGGTCGAGAGGTCATTTACGACTACATTGGAGATGTGAAATTTGCCATATCGGCACGATCTTTTTTCCAGGTGAATCCGGTGCAGACGGAGATTTTATATGGAAAAACGGTAGAGTACGCCGGCTTGACCGGCAACGAGACCGTCATTGATGCCTATTGCGGCATCGGTACGATCTCCCTGTTTCTCGCGCAGCATGCCAAGCAGGTATACGGCGTGGAAATCGTGAAGGAAGCCATCGAGGACGCACGCGCTAACGCGGCGTTAAATCATATGCACCACGTACAATTTGAGGTGGGCGCTTCTGAGGACGTCATTCCGGCCTGGAAAGAGCAGGGCATCGAAGCAGACGTCATCGTCGTCGATCCCCCGCGCAAGGGCTGCGATCCGCGCCTGCTGGATACGATCCTGGAAATGCGGCCGGAGCGGGTGGTGTATGTGAGCTGCAACCCAAGCACCCTGGCGCGGGATTTGCGGATCTTGGAGGACGGCGGCTATCGCACAGTGGAGGTGCAGCCGGTGGATATGTTTCCGCATACGGTGCATGTGGAGTCGGTGGCTTTGTTGGTGAGGAATGTTGTAGAAAACTAATAAACCCCTGGTATTCATAATAAACCCGTGCTAAAAATCGAATGAAGACGTGATAAAATCGGGGAGAGGAAGAATGGAGAAGGGGAAAAACCCAGATCCATCAAGCCGTTCCCCTGTTTTTCTATCAAGACATTATTCAGATTTTAATAAAGTTGTGACAGAAAAAGTTGGGTCAAAAATTGAGAAAAGAACTGTTTTGTAGCACGAGTTTATTTATGAGGGCAACGGTGGAATGCGGGTTTGAGGGCTGTTTTTTATCAAGGGTTTATTTATTCTGAACATAGTAGGGATGGAAATAGGAGAACTCTTTTCTATGGAATAGGGAGAGGAAAAGGAATAATAAGATCGATCTTGAAGTCTAAGTTTAGATTGTGTACATAGAAGTAATCGAACCGAATTGTAAAGCAATAAAAGTTTTACTTGGAAACTTAATAGACGTGCTGGAAAGATTTTTGCCTAATGCTTGTGTAGTAATGTAATTGAACTAATTTAGCTAAATGGTTTTGAAGGGTATCGGGAAAATGAGAACGGAAAAGGAAATATGGCAATTAATATTAAAAGAAGTTGATGAACGAATGTCAGAAAAGCAAAAACATCGAAACAAGCAAAGTGAAGCTCAATAAAAAAGAAGTTTGAATAAAATACAAGATAAACCATGGTGACACCCTAATAGAGCAGGAAGAATTAATTTTTATTGGGGCTATTATTATGGAAAGAAGAATGGGAAAAAATGACTCAAAACAATAAAATAGCTCACCAGAACACCAGTGAGATAATAAATTGGGTAGTATGGAATAAGAACGCCATGTTAGAAAAAGAACAATATTTGATTTGTAATATTCATAGCAATATATCAATAGCAGAGCTCCCTTTTTACGAATTAGGGACGAATCTGCTATACCATGTTGGATTCATTAGGATAATAGTGAACTTTAATGTGACGCATTATGCTCCCATTGAGTTACCTGATAATAATTTACAGAGTGAAAAGGAGATAAACAATCGAAGGTTAGGATTTTCTAACCTTCTTTTTTTGTTATAAGCTCTGTTACGCAGTAATTTCCAAAAAAATAGTAGCATGGAGTATCCTTCCATCATCGGAAATGGTAAAATAGACCTAACTTATATAGGGAGAAACCAAGATGACTATTAATATTGTATTAGCAATTTGCGGCCTTCTTATCATACTGCTTGTCGGTGTCATTTTTTTTGTGAAGCACTTGGCAAATAAACAGCGTGAAGAAGCTGTGGCAGACACGGTGATGACAATTGGCGGTGAGTTGATTGTTACCTCATTTGGTACATTTGACGACAAAGTGTTCGCATTTCTAAACCATACTGAAGTGCAGAATAATATCGTTCAGTTGGTTACCGGAGGTTTACTCTTCATTATTGGACTATTTTTGATGTTTCATGTCAAAAACAAGATGTATATCTTGAATATCAACGGCATGTTTCATGAAAGAAGGATTGAAAATCATCATAAAGATGTAGGTCTAAATCAATTTCAGTTCAAAGAAAAAGAAATTGATTTTGTTCGCCTGTTCAAAAAAGGCGTGAATTTGGAAATAGCTAAAGATATTATCGAAGAGATTGAGCAGAAAACTAATTCATTCAAGCTGGAGAGTAGGGATAAGAAACGCGGATATACAGGTGTCGCATCGATACCGTTTGTCATGATGGCTGGTAAATACTTCGAGCGAGAGCGGATGGATGAATATTTCGAGTACAACAAAATGGAACAAACATACTATCAGCTCGAAAAAAAGCCATTTGGAAAGAACTTCCCCAAGCTAAAGCCAAATGTTCAGGATCCTTTTGCTTCAATTAATGCTGTAAATTGCGATGAAATAGTCGTAGCGGTCAGCCTCACAGCTCCAGTTTTAGATCAGCAGTTGTCACAGTTCACTTGTCCACATATTCACCTTGCGGTTGCTTCACCAAAGGATAACCTCATTGTTTATAAAGAACAGTTGCGAGATTACGTGAAAACAACGTACGAACTTTTAAATGAAGCAAATCAAAAACTGCCGTATCTCAAAAAAATTCACTTTATTGTCTCTGGCCAAAGCTGTTTTGCTTTTGAAATGGGCAAATTGATTGATGACAACCGAATGAAGGCTGTCATCAACTATCAATATAATGCTCAATCAAATCCCCAATATCCATGGGGCATTCATATTAATACTGAGCAAAAAGGCACTTTTGTAAAAACCTAATTTTTAAGAGGTGAAAGCATACACAAGGTAATTACAAATACCACGGAAACAAGAGAAAAATTAGATTGTCCTAATCTTTCTTTTGTTTGGAAAATAAAAGCTTAACATTTTCAATCGGATCAATGAACGGTTATCACACTGGAGAGGACACACAAAAAGGTTTAGAGTTCTACTCGGTGAATCAATCAGAAATACCCGATTTACGACGGATACATCTTTTCTTTGTGGATCTTTAAGTCTATACATTTGGAAGAGTCATCACATCCAGATTGGATTGTGAGATATGGATATACAATCATACCCGAACTGAAACTCCAAAATATTAATGGGAAATTATTTGCCATTAAGTGACAAGCCTATTGAATTAAAAATAAATGGAACGAGGGGTTAGTATGTATAATCTGCAAACTAAATTTAATACGTTTTATCAAACCAAAGTTGTTCTTCCTAAAGACAAAAAAGATGCATTGTTTAACAAAAAAAACATCAATGTTGAGCGGCTCAAAGAGGGTTTAAAGGAGTATAACGAAGAGAATGGAACTGATTACAAATTATCAGAAACCCCTATTGTTCAGGGGAGTGTCGCCATGTCAACCGTTGTACAAAATGAGGATAATGATTATGACATAGATGTAGCCATTGTCTTTGAGAAGAGCAACCTTCCTGGCGGGACTATTGCTACGAAAAATATAATCGTAAATGCCTTGAAAAGAAAGTGTACGGGATTTAAAACTCCACCCGAAGCAAAAACGAATTGTGTCCGTATTGTTTACAAGGAAAACTATCATATTGATTTTGCGATTTATCGTAGATACGTTGACGAAAATGGAGATTATAAATATGAACACTGCGGAAGTGAATGGAGAGAGAGGGATCCGAGATCGATTACAAAGTGGTTTCTTGAACAAAATAAAGAGAAGAATTATAACCTAAGGGAAATTGTTCGACTTATGAAAATGTTCTCGAAATCAAGAACAGGTTGGGTTAATATGCCTGCTGGGCTTATTCAAAGTGTTCTTGCGGATGAGAAGTATCAAGCCTTTGATAGAATTGATGAGCGATTCTACCATACTATGGTTGCTATAAGAGACAGGTTGGCAGATGATAAAGAAGTCTATAATCCTACAGATGCCACGAAAAGCCTTAAACTTGTAAATAGCGACAGTGTAAAGATGGATAATCTCTATAACCGGCTTAATGATAAGCTCGGTAAGTTGGATATATTATTTGAATCCGATTGCACATATAATCAAGCCATCGAAGCTTGGGAAGGGTTCTTTAACCATTCTTATTGGACTGATCAAAAACAAGAAGAACTTGCTCAATTAGCAAAATCCTATACCCAGTTGAATGAGCAACAGATTCTCTACAATTTCCGGGAAACAGAAGAGTATATTCAGACTCTATTTCCTGTGAATCTGAGATATGTAGTTAATCTTGACTGTAAAGTTAAAAAAAATGATAGAATAATTGGTTGGTTAAATGCTATGAGGATGCAACATAAGCCTCTTCTTCCTGGTCACAACTTATATTTTTATGCAGAAACAAATGTCCCTGAGCCTTTTCAAGTATACTGGAAAATAAAAAATCGAGGACCAGTAGCATTAGAACAGGACTGCATTCGAGGACAAATTGAAAGGACAGACAAGTTGATCCATAGTGAACCCACTTCTTTTAGAGGAGATCATTATGTTGAATGCTATGTTATAAAGAGTGGAGAGTGTGTAGCGAAAGCAAGGATAGATGTCCCAATTAAAGTTTAGAGAAATAATAGGTAAGTAGGTATTGAAAGGCTAATGAGCTTTGTTGGCTTAATGTCAACAAAGCTTAATACTACTCTAAACAGTGGGGATTGTACCGCAATTCTACCCTTCGAATGGCAGAACATTATAAATTGAAAAATTACGAATTATCTCTACGAGTGTACTTAAATGTTTTATATCTCGACTAAATTGTACAAATAATATTTGAATTATGGATGGGAAGCCGTATCATGAGGCGAGAGCTTATGATCATAGAGAACCCAATGCGTTCATTGCCCCGGCCTTATAAAACGTATTGTTCTATTATAAGAAAAGCGAGTTCCCTTTAATGAAGTAGAAGTAAAAAATTTGTTTTAGAAGAAGCAACTCATATGTATGCTTCTATAAAAAAAGTTAGCACCTGAAACGGCACGGCAGTCGTTATTGAAAAAGAATCTATTATGGGGAGACAATATCATTTCTTGACTGTCAAAGAAAAAATAGTTACATACGAGATAAAAGCATGTGCAATGCAGGAGAATTGAGGAGTGTCATACGTATTTATATTCTGAAAACGTGTCTTTTCGGGATACTTTTATATTAACTGCGACTATTAGTACTTTTCTGAACCAATACCGCATGTCCGATTTCTTCTTTAAGATTGCATTATGGTTGCTCATTCTGAATAAAGCTCTGATATATCAAACCTAAATAGATTGATATTTATGTCAGGTTAGGAGGTCAACTTATTGAATTTAAACTCTAAAAGAGCTATAACCGCTTTCGGTATCGACATGGGTGCATTTGGAACATCAGAGAAAACGATATTGGTTAGAGCTGATCGAATAGACAGTACAATATATTTAACTGTTTACGAAGAAAATCCCTTGCAAGTAAAGCCCAATTCTTCTGGTAAGCTGGATGAAGTAAAAAAAATAACTAAGACATTCTTTGAAAGTATCAAAAAATCAGGAAAACGATTATTTATCGATGTTCCTATAGACTTGCAAGGACTACCACATTGTATAGATCCTATATATGACTGGCAAACTTATAAGCGACCTGTGGATAGAGCTTTTGAAGGACAAGCACCTTTAGCACGTGATATAGGAACGCATGTTGCTCGCTTTAGCTTTTTGTTTTATCAAAATTATACAAGTAGAGAACGTGAGTCAACACTTGGATCTACAGTTTTTGAAACATATCCAAGGGCAACTTTGCAAAGGTTAGGTCTGAAATATGAAAAATATAAAAGTGATAGAGCCAAAAGATATGTTTCACAAATTTTCTCAAAACGTAATTCCCTCTGGGAAGCAACACCTGGTAATGATAACCCTAATAGTAGGAATTTGCGTTATAACGTTAATATGCTTAGATTAAAACAAATTGGAAAAAAGGTGATTTTAGGGGATGATCAGTTTGATGCGATTATCTGTGCAATTACAGGCGTTTTAGTTCCAATTGCTCCTGTAACCGAAGGTGAGTTAAATGAACTGTTAAAGAAAAAAGGGTATTTTAATAGTGAGCCTTTCAAGGTTGCGGATGGCTATGTGTTGTTATGTCCTAAACATCTAAGTAAAAAAAACAGTATAAAGACTCCATTCTTTAGGGGTATTTCAAATATATATATAAGAACGGAGAGTTCTTGGAGTAATGATTTTTTGCTTGAGAATGCGTGGCAATCAATTAATAGGTTTGATTAATGCCATCGACTGTAACCTACTCCACTTTTGTCTATTACAATGGCTGGAAAGTTACTTAATATACATCGTTTTAAATTAGAAAACTGTAGAGTTTTGGAGGATCTTATGCAGATTGAAAATATTTTAACAGAGTGGTTGATTCATAGGGGAAATGGTAACCAGTTAAGAGGCCTGCTTAATGATAATTCTAATTGTATTTATCATGGTCATTTATTTAGAGCGTATCGCTTAGAAATTGGTGAAATTGAAGGGATTATGCAAGAGTATGCTGACTTCCAAAATGTTTTGAGTAATATTGAGATAAATGAACTTCAAGACGGTAGGACTATATTATTAAGTAACGATGCAAAGGAGAATTTAATCAGAAGCTATATTATAGTGGAAGATAATGAGTGGGTATCTTATTCCAAAAGTATAAATGGTTGTAAAAAATTTATTGAGGAACACGCCGAGCAAAATTCGTTTAAAAAGTTACCAGTAGTATACACAAAAAGTAAACAAATAATTACAGGCATAGATATAGCCAAATTAGGTGAAAAGTACGCAGTAAACCAAAACCTAATAGATGAATACATAAAGCTAGAAGAAATATACGGTCAATCGACTTCGATATATGACATCATTGAGTTTCCAGAAATCTCGGTCTATCTACAAGATGGAATACTACATGTTGAGAAGTAGCCCACTTCAGTATGGAGATGCGTACTACCTTTGTAAACACAAATAATTCCCGTCCAGTTCCCCAATAACTGTCCCTGAATAAAAATAACTGTCCTTAAAAAAGCAAAAGACTGGTAGATGCTCTGACTTTTTCTCAAGCATTTCCCCAGTCTTTTTCTCTTCCTTTTCAAGCCCTTCCTAAGCATTTTCCCAAGCAAAAATCCACGCGTATCAAGGCATTTACCCACTCCTTTACCCGAGCTTCTACTCCGAATTCCCATCCCTAACCCTTGTTTTTCCCTTGCCTTTTCAGCCCTTCAGGGACACTAAATATTATTTGTTTTCGGGCACAGTTGAACCAGTTTCTTTCCAGTTTTCACCCTGTATTCGTGTCGAATCGGGACAATAATTATTATCCCGGAAATCGGGGAGAAGGCTTGGGGGGAGAGGGATGGTAGGGTGTTGTTGAGGGCACATTTGGGAAGAATTATTTCGTTTTTGTTTGTTGCAAAGTGAAAGTGCTCAGTTTTGCAGCGAAATTTGATTCAGCCTAGCAGAACTGGTTTTACATGGAGAGGTGGGCATGATAGGCTGGCTAGCCTCTGCGAAGCCTGTGGCTTCGCCCTTTCGCAAGGAATCATGCCCATAGAGGCTCCATGTCAAACCCACGTATAAAATTACTCTTTGCTGTATTTTGATTCACAACATCATTGCAAAACTCGGCACTTTTCGATTGCCAAAAACACGTTTTTACAAAGTAATAGGTGTTGGCTGGTATTGGGATGAACGGAAGGGATAACGGAAGTTCGCAGTAGAATGCTTACTTTTAAGAACTGAAGAAGGGAAATGAAGGTATGTGTCCGAATATGTGGGAGAATGCATGTACATCGGAATTGTTAAGACGATTGGAGGTTAAATGATGCATCTTCCAAAGGATTATTTAGATGATCTTTTAGTGCGTATAGCACATCATTCTTGTGCAATTGAGAACAACACCATCACACTTAGTGAAACCATTTCTGTTCTTCTATATCGCATGATAACAAACAAAGTATCCGTCCGTGAGTTTTACGAAGTGGAAAACCATCGGTTAGCTTTCAACTATGTTATTGAGAATATCGATCAAGAACTTACAATATCCGTAATTAAAGAGATTCATTCATTATTATTGGATCGAATCCATCATGAACGAGGACGATTCAAATCTCAGGAAAATACGGTAGTAGGAGCGAACTTCCAGACAGTCTCTCCTTCAGACACTTTCTCCCGCATGAATCAATGGCTTCAGAATCTGAACGATCAGATTCAAAAAGCGAAGTCGTCTGATGATATTATTCTTTCGGTTTGTTCCAGCCATATCGAATTTGAGCGAATCCATCCCTATTCGGATGGGAATGGGCGAACAGGAAGATTGCTTATGATGCATGTACTTTTACAAAATCAAATTTTACCGCTTGTAATTCTAAAAGATAATAAGCAAGAATATTATCAGTTTCTTGAAAATCAAGATGCCACAGGATTTGCGGCGTATGCCAAAGCAACCATAGAAAAAGAGCAACAACGATATCACGCATTTATGAATTCACTACCAAGGGAGTAACTCTTTCGTTCAGTCAGGTAGTGCACGAAGAGTTTCTTAATCAGTTTGATGTAATTCTTAATAAGATTAATATTTGGCCGAGCTGGTTTCAGGAGGTAACTCCTGTACTCGTTCGGTTTTTTGCGTTCTCCCAGATTTTGAGCACGCTAAAGAAAATTTAATTCGTTTATTCAGGAGAACAGAGGATAATAAAGTTTCAATGCAGTTACAATGATAACTGTATCATGCCCACATAATTTCTCTTAATGATAGAATTCAAATTAGGGTTCATATACCCCTTACTAAACGAGTGTTCCATCACCATATCGTCTTTACCCTGGTGTGTCACTCATTTAGATTTTGGAGGGATTAGCGTGGAGATAGATAATGAAGAACTTGAAGGTTTTCATCGATCCATCGATATCATTCAATCCAATCTGGAACCTATTCATGCATGTGTCTTCTTAAAGGTGCTGTATCATTACATGCGGAATGCTTCAACCACAATAATATTCCTACTTTAACCAAGGGTATTGGAGCGGATCGAAGAGCGAAATTACGCTGAATACGATCCACTGGTTTACGAGGATCTGAGAAGAGCCTTTAAGATCATGGTGGAGATCGCTCAAGAAAAGGAATTAATAAATGATGAGTTTGAAGATGATTTTCCTGATGGAGTACACACTGTACCAGCATCTAAAGACGGAACCAAAGATTAATGTCAGGGCATTGTTGATTTATTGTCAGGAGGTCGGAAAAAATATCGCTGAGTTGTCGTCGGAGGAACTGGAACCTTTTTTAGACCGTAATCACGATAAATAGGATATGGAGATGCGATTCAACTATGTGTGCGTACACTTTCGGAAAATGCATGGCATTGGGATAGAGAATTGTTATTACAGTCCGTATTAGGTGTATTTGGCAATTGAAAAGTGCCGAGTTTTGCAATGATGTTTTGAATCAAAATACAGCAAAGAGTAATTTTATACGTAGGTTTGACATGGAGCCTCTATGGGCATGATTCCTTGCGAAAGGGCGAAGCCACAGGCTTCGCAGAGGCTAGCAAGCCTATCATGCCCACCTCTCCATGTAAAACCAGTTTTGCTAGGCTGAATCAAATTCAGCTGCAAAACTAAGCACTTTCACTTTGCAATATACAGTATTAGGGACAGGAGTGAAATGTATGGAGATTAACTATTATGGCCATCAGGAAACCATCGCCCAAAATTTGATTTTACTCATGCGTCAAAAGGGGTGTTCAAGACTCTCCTTGTCAAAATTAACAGGTGTTCCTCGACCAGCGATTGATCAACTCTTATTGAGCGGTGGTGAAATTATTAAAGAGTCATCCTATAACACGTATATTTTGTGGATTAATCAGACATTTAATTTGGCGGAGGACTACTTCCTAAAAGAAAAGAGCATGCCTAAATTTTTGCCACAACCCCCTCTTATTAAGTATGAGAGAAGTGAGTTAGCTCAAGAACTCTTAGATGGGTTAGATCAAATTTTAGATATATATTCGATGTATATAAAGTGATTGGAGACTGGGGATGAGTCCGACTGAATGTAAGAAAAGCAATAACAAAATGTATCTGCGGCGAGAACGCCTTCCTGTACTTCATTAATAAATGTGGCCGAATGGGAAAGCATACTATAAACGTTATTGGAGTACCAGTGTATGTATGTTCCGACTGTGGTGAGCAATTCTCAAGAGGGCCCGATAGTATCATATATGCAAAGCGAGTCAGAGAAGCTTTTGAAATGAGAGAAAGGGAGATGCGTTTTTAAGGGGAGGCGAAGCCAAGGGGAAATCAGGTGTTTTAATCTGATTATCTTTGGCTTTTTTCCCCCAAATACTTTAACGTTGGTATTGCGGATTTAGTGAGTGGGAGTGGATAGGGCTGATGAAAGATACGTTGCTTGTAACCCAGATTGATAAGAATAGAAAATCTCAAACGAGGCATTTCAGATTGGAGTATAATGGACGTTCCATTGAAGTGGCCTTGGGATATGTAGCTACAAAAGATGAAGTTCAAGCATCATATTTAACTGGACCTATTGGTAAGGAAAATAGATGGGGAAATCCTACTTTTGTCGAGTTGATCGAGAAATATATAGGTTACAAAGTTCCAGGCAATAGAAAAGACTTTATCCGTAGAATATACTATTCAGCAGGACATTAATGGCCAAGCTATGTTATAAGCTGAAAATATTCTTGCGAGATCACACGTAATGCAGTATATTGTGAATAATTAATAATTTTTAACGTTCGGATTTGTCGGAAGCACCGCAAGTCTCCTTTCTAAGAATAAGGGGATATTGCGGTCTTTTTGCGTTACCGAGACAATTTGGAGGATAAAGATATGAATTGCTGTACGTTTTACTCGATTGAGTCTGAGAAGCTCTTTAGTCACATGAACATTGATATGGGAGGACTCTGCTTGGGTTGTTACATGAAATTACAGGGTTCGTGTGGGGTATGTAGCGAGAGCTTTATGCCAGAGGTAGTCCAGGAAGTAGTCCAGGAAGATGTAACGTATAATATTAGGGCGAAATTTATTAGTATGAGCGAGAAGAAGAATATCATTGTGTGTGATCTGTGTTATGCGGCGATTCAACAGAAGTTTCCGGAAATGATGGCGTGATAAGACAGGGTGGGACAGGGCGATAGGCTTGAATAGTCACATTGAAACACAATCTAAATCACAATTATCAAGTCACAATACTCTAATTACTTACGCAGAAAATTGAAGTAACCTATAATAGAGCTATAGGGAAAAACTGGAGAGGTTTGGGTGGAATATATGATTTTAAAAGATAAGATCATCAATTATCTGAAAGACAAGGATGGCTTGACTGACCGTGAAATTGCAAAGGCGATTTTAGGTGTAAACGAGCCGCAACAGGCTGTTAATCAGGCATGTAGGTCATTAGTTAGCAAAGGAATCATTAAAAGGTTTAACCGAAAAGATGGATTAATTGGTAACTATTTAGTTGCTGAAGGAAGACACGTTGAACCATCTCACGTCACTCAGGAAGAGCATAAGACGGAATTATCCTCGGTGTTTAAAGAAGATAGGCTCAAGCAGATTTTGAAGGATTATCTACATAGGAACGGCTGGGAAACTCAAATAGCATGGGGGAAAACGCCTGGTATTGATATCAATGGGATAAGAGGAACAGAGAGATGGATCATAGAGGTAAAAGGATTAGGTTCATTAAGTGCGATGAATGTGAATTACTTTCTTGGCGTCTTGGCTGAAACACTTCAAAGAATGGATGATCCGAATGCCAAGTATAGTATTGCATTGCCAGATGTAAAGCAGTTCCGTAATCTATGGAATAGACTTCCGTTGTTGGCAAAGAATCGAACTGGAATAACGGCAATATTCATTGATGAACAAGGTAATGTCGATGAAAGTGAAACCAATTCAGGACTGATATGAGAATCAAACAGGATTTAGGGCGATAAACGTTACCAAATACATTTTTTTATCATTGCATAAATAAATTACTATAAAGAATGTTGCAATACTTATGGTTGTGTCTAAACTATCACATCAGCCATCTGTGGTGTATAAAGCGTAATGCCTTTTTTCGTACTTGGTGTAATGCATGATACTCAAAGATTGTTTGCAGTCTTCTTGCGTCCGAGGTTTAATAATCGCCTTCGCTTTGCAATATTCTAATGTTGGTTATTAAGCATCTTTGTGTGGGTCATCTTACTAAAGGTCGTTTGCGTCCACCGCAGATGCTATAAATTCTAATTGAAAAAGGATGGCTTCATTAGGATTGGCACAGTCGCCACGAGAGGATACTCCTGCATGAAAAGAAGGTATTGTTCGTCACTTTATTACGATGACAGTCCAGTGGCGGAATGGTCCAGTAAAGACACTTAGTTACTCTAAATCGAATGGAGTGAATTTTATGAAGATGGATGCCATTTTTGACTCAACAAGAAAGTATAGATACTTACTCTCCCGTGAGTGGGACACTTTATTACCGAGGGTGTTATACGTCATGTTAAATCCGAGCACAGCCAATCATGAGGAGGAGGACCAGACATCTAAACAGTGTTTATATTTCGCTAAAAAGTTTGGCTTTGGGTCATTAGAAGTCGTTAATCTTTATGCCATCAATTTCAACGGATCCAAATCAAATTAAAAATGCGTTTGATCCAATTCGGATTGACAACGACAAATTCATTCCAATAAGGTTATTATTGTAACGACATCCAGTTTTTATTGACCGAATTGCTGTGGTTATCCTATCCTAATAATAAAAGTATGACTTTCTCGGTTGATACAATGACTAAGCGTTTTTGCTTTACGTCAATAGGTTAGGGTAAGGTAATTGGGAGGGTGAGGCAGATGGTAGATGAGATCCAACAGTTAATCGATATTAAGGATAGAAAATCTGCTGTTGAACATCTTGAAAACGCCAATAGAAGGGTAATGCACCAGATTGCATGTCGTTTGATCTATTAAGGTGTTGAGGATAATGCCTTCATAGCACAAATTACCTCCTTTCGTGTGGCGGAGATAGAGGCACTCCGTGGCTACTTAACAGTCGAAGAAGTGAAGACCGAACTTGGTTTATCCGAAAAGAGTTTGCGAAGATATATTCGGCGGGGACTCATTATGCATAACGGAAAAGTCCCTCGATACGCAGTTGGTTTAATGAGAGATCTCGTTTACTGTATTTTAATGCAGATAGAATACCAGAAAAATATGTTAAAAGAGCAAACAGAAGAAGAATATTTGAAGAACATCAAAAAGAGTATTGCTGAATATGAAGAGGATCATGGAGGTAGTTTTGAAGAACTCTATGGGCATTTAATGACACATGAGATAGATGAAAGGGATGATTCAATGGATCTTACGATTTGGAAAGACCTGATCAAAGAATTGAGAGAGTTACAAACAAAAATGCGAGGTGAGCTGGGATGAAGGTAAAGATCAAATTCGGTGAAAAACGGAAACTAACGCACCTATCGGAAAAATCAACAACAAGGGTAACTGCCGAGCTAAGAATTATGAATAACAAGTTGTTAAATATTGTCAACGAAAGGAAGTTTGGAGGATGACATACCGTCCTGCCTTTTCCCATACGCCCTCGATATTGATTTTTAGGGGACTGAATAATCTTTGAGGAGTTGAGAGTCATGGCTTCTCTTTTTTTTGGTTAATAGTGTTATAATGTTAGTAAATAATTTGCACGGATTTGAGAGGGTTAATTATATGGGGGCCGAGGACTTCTTCATACGCAAAAGAAAAGAATTAGGTATAGACTTAAATGATGTTCAAAAGCAAGCGGTTCTCCAAACAGAAGGACCATTGCTTCTATTGGCATCTCCTGGTTCGGGTAAGACAACAGCCATCATCATGCGTATCGGCTTTCTTATTGAGGACAAAGGAGTTATTCCAGATCGAATAAAGGCAGTTACATTTAGTCGTGCCTCAGCCAGCGACATGATGGAACGGTTCAAACGATTTTTTCCTCAGCTATCTCCTGTTGATTTCTCCACCATACATAGCTTTGCATTTGAAGTTGTTCGAGATCATTTACGTGCTACCAGAACCCCTTTTCAAATAATTGAGGGTGATATCGACTTGGAGGAACAAGAATCCTCTGATTCAAAGATCCCGCCGCTACATAAGAAGATCATATTGCGAAAACTCTTTAAAGCAATTGTCGGCGAAAACATTACAGATGATCAATTGGATGAGCTTACTACCTACATCAGCTTCATCAAAAACAAAATGATTCCGCCCGAAAAGTGACAGTAAGTTGTTACTTGATTCCGTTTAATCCTAATGCTATTCGAAAAAAAGCTGAGTTGATTAAAGGGAAGACGGTTAAACATAGGGTGTTTGGAACGGGATCCATAGTAAAAAGGTGAATGATGAACGTGTTCATGTTCGATTTGCTTCAAACGAAAAGGCATTGTCGATTGCAACCTGCCTGGAGATGGGACTATTAGAGCCAGTATGAACAATAAGTTATGTATGGGATCGAAATAATCAGGTTCTCCGATTTCGATCCCTTGAATTGATTACAAGTATCCTTACACGGAACTTGAAAAGCTATTTAGAAGCGGGAAGGTGTTAAATTTCTGAATCGGAAAGGTCTGGTTTAGGGCAGAGAACTAGAAGCTCAATAGGGTTATAAAAGTAACAATATTACATTTATATTGACAGTTCCCTATACTCAGATTAGTATAATCTACAAAAGATATAAGGAAGGTGATCGGAAATGAATCCGATATGTAATTCGTACTTAAATAATTCCAAAAGAATCGAATGAACCACTTAGTCGAATGGCGACTGAGTGGTTTTTTTAATGGAGTTTTGTAAGCAACACTATAATGGAGGTGTACTCGATGAGGATGGTATTAGGCAAGTTGAAGGAGCGGTGGATTGTACAGAACCTTGTTATAGAGCTGGTTGCTGATTTACTTATGCTTTCTTCGGGCATTGTGATCGGCTACTACTTAAAAACGCTGATGTTTTAAGGCTGGAGAAAGAGTTCAGACGACTGGACGCTGGCTGTACGAGGTGGGGAGTCGGATAATTATTGTATATTTGGTCGAATTATCAGTTGAACAAAAGCTGGCTGTCAATGATGTAGTAAATGACTTGGATGATGATGAGTTTGTTATCTTGCTACAAAATGATCAAGCAATTCACGGAGAGAAGATGGGAGGGAAGGTCGTTATCAGAGAGGTGCTTTATTATGTTTGAAGTAGAGGGAAAGGGGAAGAGGAAGAACTTATGAGCAAACGATTAATCAAGGATGAAGCCACTTGGATCTTGGGTCAAAGCTACGGTATGACGAAGGCTATGCAAAGATTTATGGATCATTACTTTGACCAGCTAAAGGCGGAGTATTTCAAGAAGTTGCGGGAGTTACAAGATCTGGACCTTGTTGATAAATTGAACGATGCTATATTCTCAACAAGAACTAATAGGGATGACCTCGTTTTAATGCTGAACTTGATACATGACCAGCATCAGGAACAGATGAAGAGGAATTGTGAAAATGCTCAAACACCAATAGAGTAATTGCTGTCTAATAAAAATAACGAGAGGAGATAAAGGTATGGAGAATAAAGTAAGTGACCTTTTACCAAAACTCTAAAAACAAGAATTAGATGAGAAACATGGGACACACACACAAGTTTAAAAGGAAATGGGATTTGTGGGGGGAGTAGCCTTTGGACCCGATGGAGAAGAAAGGGATAGACTCGCTGTCTGCTTGATCTACAACATGGGATTACGGTACTTCCTTGGATACTACCAGAGGAGTCAAAGGGTATATTAAAGGAGCTTTTAGAGGCTGAGAACAAGGACGATGGTTAAATAAACAATGTTATAATATACCTAGAGCTGAAACCGCCTGAATGGACTAATATGGCGGTTTTTATTTATGGATTGGGGGCAGGGATATTGAAGTTTTTCATCACGGATATACACGGTGAGTACAACGGACTGGAGTTACTGTTGAAGCATGCTGAGATCGATTTTATGAAGGATCAGGTTGTGTTTGGGGGCGATTATATCAACCGAGGAAAGCAGAGCGGGAAAGTTATCAGAAAGGTTAAGGAGCTGGCTGAGGCATATCCCAATAATGTGGTCGCACTAATAGGCAACCATGAGGAAATGATGAGAGATTATTACAGGAGAAGGGATAGACTTTGGCTTAACCATGGCGGTCAGGATACACTAATGGATTTTGAAAAAACATTCTCCAAAACAGAAATGGATGACCATATAGAATGGGCGAGTAATCTGCCGCTGGTTTATGAGGATGACGAGTTCGTTTACACGCACGCTGGATTGAATCCATTTGAGCCTCTGGATAAGCAAAACAGAGAAATACTCTGGATGTCAGAGTCCGACTTTTATAGCATCTCAAAGGAGAGTCTTTTTGGCTTAACTAAGAGCAAGCCAGTAGTCCATGGGCACACTCCTGTTGAAAGAATCTATTATGATGGTGTCAGACTAAATTGCGATTTGGGATCGAATACATATATGATCGAAGAGGAACGGGGAATAGGTCTGGTGAACCTGACTGAAATGACATATCTCGTTTATCGGCAATCACAAAAGAAAATAGAAAAGCGGGAGATTGCAAAATTTTAAGTAGTGAATAGTGATTAAAGAGGAGGATGCAGGGTGTTGGAACGTCAAAAGGTAAATTATCGAGATGAGATATTAGCGGCTGTACACGAGATCGTGAAAAGGAAAGGGCAAAATAAGTTCGAAGTAAAAGAAGTCATCGACTATATGGTAAGTAAGAATCCGAACTATAACGAATCGACCATTCGGACACATATTGGGTCGAGGTGTTGCGTGAACGCAAATGCTAATCATGCTGTAACGTATAAAGACTATGAGCGAATTGGACATGGAGTATATCGATTGTATGAACCAGCATCCAGTGACATAAGAAAGCTCTACTTCGTTGATGTAAATACACAAAATAACTATTTGCTGGCACTGGACGTTCAAGTGGAGGAAGGTGATGGGAAGGCAAGGGTTAGTTTCTTTGATACAAATAGGGGCAGAGGATTCGAAGGTGAAATGTTGGTTAAAGAAGAAGGCGGTTTTGTCTTTTTGACTGAGCAACGACAAGTTATGACATTTCGAGTAGCGACTCTGGACGAGTTCAATTTGGTTTGGCGGCGAAAAATTGAAGGAAGTGTACCTGACTTTAGGACGGATGAGGGGTTGTATGAGTGGTACTACAAACAATTTGCATAATTAGAGTAGATTGCTGTTTTGGCAAGGAGCGTGGGATGGCTTGGTGCATGTTAAATTATGCGTAATGTGTGGCTGTACGGACGTTCCGCCTGCCGAGCTGGAAGTTAAAGTGAAGCACAATCACATCATAAGTATCAATGTTCGTGGAGCACGTTGTAAAGAATGTGGCGAGAAATATTACGATAAGCAGTCGTTGAAGTTGATCGAAGAGCTTGAGAAGGAAGAGAATTGATAATGAATTAGCAGTGTAACGACATCTTCCTGATTGTACGGTTTAAATCCGCTAACTTGAGCGTAATTTGCATTGGAATTCGGATTAAATGCATATGACTTGCATAACAGTTATGAATAACTTCGGATGTGTGCGTCTGGGGACAATACAATACATATGTATTTGTTATGGAAAAGTTATGACGATATATGAACTGATTATGAACTGCTTCCCTTGAGGTGTGATTAATTCATACATACTCGATTACACAACAAGGCTCATGCAGATTTTTTGTGAAAGAAGCCCAAATAACATTCGCCGCTATAAATAAGATTCCATGGCTGACGGTTGCCCGCAGTCAATTGGGGACTTAAATTATCATTTAGGCAAGCGTTGTTCCTATACTTACATCTTGTTATACTAAAATGCAAACGAATGTTCTTGTGTGAGGTGATAGAAGTATGGATTGGAAGAGATATGATCGGTTTAAAAATTGCTTACACCAACTTATGAAGGCATGCCTCCAATAACCAAATGGAGAGCATGCCTTTTTTAATACAGTTCGGAAATGAACGGGATTGAGTTGGTCTACTGAAAAAGATGGAGGTGTAGTATATCAAGATTATAATGACAGATCATGCCTTGTTACGGTGTAGTCAACAAGGACTGGGACTATAAAGACATAATTAAGTCTATTCGTGGTATCCCGTAAACAAGAACGAAGAGTGATTGCCAAGCTGGTCAATGCTTATGATATAAGGTTCGCAAAGAGCAAAGGATTCTCACTATGAGATATGCAGAAAGGAGTCAATCAACAATGATGGATGACAAAAAGAAGGGGATTTCCGCATTAGGTATTGCAGACGAAGAGGGTAAAAGCGGCGGTGGATTCGCTGTTGCTGACAGCTTCGGAATTTTGATTCGGCACTACAGAATGAAAGTAAAGGATCTGTCCTTAAAACAACTTGAAGAATTGAGCCAGGTATCAAGTTCGTACATCAACAGATTGGAGCGAGGCGAAAAAACGTCGCCAAGCTTACCTGTTGTATTTTCATTAGCCGAAAGCTTGGAAATTCCCTACAGTGTTCTCATGGCGACTTTATTCCAAACGTCGGAAAGCAATGAACAACCATCAATATCAGATGTCCTAATTCAAAGCAATTTCGTCCTAAACAATCAAGAGTTGAGTAAAGAGGCACGTTCAACTCTAATCAGGATTAACGAGTTTCTGGTGGATTGCAAATGGAATGCCGAGACGAAAGTGAAGGAGTTGTATATGCTTTCTGAAATGCTGGACGAATTTAAAGCGGCAATATAAGTGGATGAGGGGGAGGGAAGCTTTGCCTTCCTTCTTCTTATTCTTATTGGGGGGGAAATGGTTGAGTAGATATGGATCCGAGAAGGAGTTTATTCTGACGTTGTTTTTACTGAAGCATCCTCAGTATTTGGAGAGTCTAATTGGGCAAAAGTTAGAACAAACAGAAGCAGAGGTCCCGATTGGTAGACGGAAAGTCGATTTGTATGCAGTTAATCTATCACGGAGATTGCCGATATTCATAGAAAGTCAGGTAAATCCATCTGATAAACGACATTTAATGAAGGTACTTGAGATTATCGATGCGACATCAGAAGGTACTATTGTCTGGCTTGCTTCTGATTTTCAACAGTGTCATCTTGAAGAAGTGATTGGATATATGAAAAGTCAGAAACATAAATATATTGATTTTTTTGCATTACGTCTAACTCAGGAAGCTATCAAGCGGTCAAGTGAAGTTAACAAGCTTTATAAGCTTGATGTATGGAATAACTTACACAGAATTGGAAGTTCTCAATATCCGCCGCTGGAAACATATTATGCATATTCCCAGGTTCCGTCTGCTCATACTGGTCGGGCAATAGCGAAAGTAAGCTATGATTTTGAGCGTGTTGAGGATGTGAAACAATACATGCTTGAAAAGTTTAGAATACACATTCCCTACTTGACCAACGTCTGGAAATCGAAAAAGCATAACAGTAATGATTGCCAACTCTCAATTGGAGGTGGCAGAGGCGGAGTAAACTTTAAAGTGAGTGCTCGAAACAAATATGGACATGCATCGATATACCTACATTTCGAGGAATGTCAGAAGAAGCTGTACCATACCTTCGAGAGCAGGATTACGGAACTTCAGAAGGATATACACCCCTTGCTAAAAGCTGAGATTCGAAAAATAGGGGTTAGTTTTAAGCCAGACAGTGATTTGGATACTACGATCATTAAGCTATCTCAACTTTTTGATAAAATGTTGAAGACGATGGGACCAGAATTGTATGCAGGTCTTAGATAAAGGTCGAAAAAACCGCTGAACAAGCGGTTTTTCTTTTTAAGGCACTAAGGTATAATCGAGGAATAAGAATGAAGTAAGAATTGAGTATAAATGGTGATACTTATGAGGTGGTCACATGGAACTAAAGCTTTTCTATAAAACGCAAAGGGAACTCGCCATGGCAGTTAACGAAATTATTGATGCCTATTGGGATAATAATGTAAGCGAAGATTTGCTGAAAAAGAACATAGCAAACATGTATAAAAACAATCCACAGAAGATTTTGAAACAAGCGGAATTCACCACAATTCTCAAGCAACAATGTGGCAAACGACGGCTGGAGGTTGTTGAACGGGTACTCACTATAACTGGAATGTTAGAGGATGAAAAATCCACTGAAGAAAAAGCAGGGAGTTGAATCATGTCTACAGAATTAGAATATAGTGCCACCTTAACTGGGGCTTCATTCATGTTCTATGAATTTAAGCAGGTCGTAAGTCTTAGGTTGAAGGGGTTTAGCGAGCAGGAGATAAGGCAGAAGGTTTTATCCGAGAATTTGTTTCAATATAAAGTTAGTGCGAGCTTAAAACGTGGTTTGCCTTCGATCTTACGAAGGGTAGAGATTCTTGATGAAACCTTATGTCAGATGATTTTGGAGCAATCGTTGGAGACAGGTAGACTCATTAATCTCTATGCCATTATGAAAACGGACAGGCTCTTTTTTGAATTTATGAACGAGGTCATCCGTGAAAAACTCCAAGCGAATGATTATTTATTGGAGAAGAAAGATATCAATCTTTATTTCACATCGAAATCGGAGCAAGACGAAGGGGTCGCAGGTTGGACGGAACAGACCGTCACTAAATTAAAAAATGTCATTCAACGTATCATACTTGAGGCAGGCATTTTGAAAGACAAAAAAACTGGTGAGTTAAGTCGAATACTAATCGATGATCAGTTGAAACAACATTTGATACATATTGGGGACATCGCTTTTGTAAAAGCGATGGGCGAGTGAGGGTAGAGCATGGCTAATCTGAATAGCAGACTTGATAAAATCATACCGAAGATCAGAGAAGACAAGTTTATCGAGGGCAGAGGGCTTGGGAATGAAATCAGTTTCTACGTGTTTGATTATGAGCCAGAAAAGGAACTGCTCGTTCGGGATTATGTCTCACACATTTTAAAAGAGTTCAGTTATGAAGGCTCTAACCGCAGGATTATTGAATTTGACCTGTATAAATTGTTAATCGAAATCGCAAAGGAAAAACGAATATTTGATCGGATCCCCCAAATGGAAGAGAAACAGGGGAAGGATGCTCTTTTTAAAGCAATGGCTAATTTCGCCAAACCTGATATATTTCTTCAAAAGATCAAGGAGCAAATTGCCGATAATAATGTTGTGTTCATTACAGGGGTGGGCAAGGTTTATCCGTTTGTACGTTCCCATAATATCCTTAATAATCTTCAAGAGGTCTTAGATAAAGTTCCAGTCATTATGTTCTTCCCAGGTAAGTACGATGGCTTATCACTGCGACTGTTTGATCGCTTCAAAGATGACAATTATTATAGAGCATTTCGCTTGGTGGACTAATTGGAGGAGGCATTCTTGTGAGAATTAAAGACATGTTCGTTAAAGATATCGAACGTAGTATTAAAGGGGTAATCAAGGTCGCACAGACCGATGAGAATAACATCTATCAAGAACTTGATGAGTATGTCGTGACACGAGAACTCAATAAGCACTTATCTAAGTTTTATGAGAATTATCAGCAGGGGATTGATGGTACTACCGACAAGATGGGAGTTTGGATTTCGGGCTTCTTCGGTTCAGGTAAATCGCACTTTTTGAAGATACTCGCCTATTTGCTTGAAAATAAGAAGGCAAAAGACAAGCGAGCTGTTGATTTCTTTACTGATAAAATACAAGATCCTATCGTACTCGCCAATATGAAGCGAACAGCGAGCGTAGATACTGAAGTTATTCTGTTCAATATCGATTCAAAAAGCTCATTGGACAACAAGTCTAAAGAAGATGCCATCCTTCGGGTATTCACCAAAGTTTTCTACGAGCACCAAGGCTTTTATGGTGATATCCCTGGTGTTGCAGAGATGGAAAAGTATCTGACCAAGGAAGGCGTATATGAGGACTTTAAGCGTGAGTTTAGAGCTGCGGCAGGCGAAGAGTGGGTAGACCGCAGAAACACATTCTACTTTGATGCTGACTATGTAATCGGAGCATTAACCAAGGTTACTTCGATGTCTGAAGAAACAGCTCGTAACTGGTTCGAGAATGGTGTTAATAACTTTGAAATCAGTATTGAGAAGTTTTCGAAGGACGTAAAGGAATATCTCTTTCAAAAGGGGAACAACTTCCACCTGATTTTCCTGGTCGATGAGATTGGGCAATACATAGGTGACAGTAGGCAACTGATGCTTAACTTGCAAACGCTGGCGGAGGATCTCGGAACGCATTGCTCAGGCAAGGTGTGGATTATGGTCACTTCACAGGAGAGCATTGATAGTATTGTGAAGGTGAAAGGTGATGACTTCTCCCGTATTCAAGGACGTTTCGATACCAGACTATCGCTTTCATCGATATCGGTTGATGAGGTTATCAAGAAACGGATTCTCGAAAAGAAGGAGCATGTCGCTGATAAATTAAAGCTTCTTCATCACGAGAAGAGTGCAACACTCAAGAATCTCATTAGCTTCAAGGAAAGCACGGCGGATTTGCGTGGGTTTGAAAATGATTTGGAGTTTGTAGACGTATATCCATTTCTTCCGTACCAGTTTAAGCTCTTACAGAATGTTTTTGAGCAAGTGCGTAAACATGGTAGCTCAGGTAAGAGCTTATCAGAAGGGGAGCGTTCTATGCTTTCTGCCTTCAAAGAATCAAGTTTGCGTTTCAAGAATGCAGAAGAAGGTACATTGATCCCGTTCTATGCTTTTTATGAGACGATTAAAGAATTCCTGAATCCATCTATTTCTCGTGTAATAGATGGAGCGTATGAGAACCCAGCATTGCGTGACGATGAGTTCAACATGGAACTACTGAAAGTACTGTTCATGATTAAATACATTAAAGAACTTCCAGCGAATATCGATAATATTGCAACGCTCATGGTTACACAGATTGACGAGGATAAGTTGGCATTGAAAGAGAGAATTAAGGTATCGCTTCGTAAACTGATGTCCCAAACGCTTATTCAGAAGAACGGCGAGTTCTACCTTTTCCTGACGGACGATGAGCAGGATATTAACCGTGAAATCAAAGCCATGAAGATTGAAGAGGATGTTCTAAAGCGGGAGCTTGCTAATTACATTTATCAAGACTTGTACGATGATAAGAGATACCGCTATTCGGCACAATACCAGTTCTCCTATAATCAGAAGATGGATGAGAAGAACATCGGTAATCAAACATCGAGTATCGGAATCAATGTTCTCTCGCCGCTGTCTGATCATTATGCCAAATCCGAACAAGAGATGATGCTTATGTCTTCTGGTACAGGCGAGATGATTCTAAAATTGGGTGCGAATGAGGCTTATGTTGAAGAAATGGAAGAGGTCCTCAAAATCGAGGAGTATCGAAAGAAGAAAAATCCGACTCAGCTTCCAGAGAGCATTCAGAACATCCTGAACAACAAACAAGCCGAAGCAAGAGATCGTAAGCGGCGGGTACGGGATATGCTGGAAGAGGCGATCAAAGGCGGAACGTTCTTCATCAACGGCAATAAGGCGGAGATCAAGGGATCGACAGTAAAAGAACGGATTAACGCTGGCTTCCTTTCATTGGTCGAAAATGTGTATACGAAGCTTGGTTATGTCAAGCACTTTCTGGAATCAGAAAAGGATCTCAAATCGATTTTGAATAGGAACAATGAGCAACTGACAATAGATGGTGGATCATCTAATGCAAATGAACTGGCAGTTAAAGAAGTCATGGACTTCATCAGCTTACAGGATAGTATTCAAAAACAGGTCCGTGTAAAAATCTTGTTGGATCGTTTCAGGGATAAACCGTATGGCTGGAAGGATCTTGACATTTCGGGTCTGATTGCAGAATTAATGAAAGAACAACGTATCCGCCTTAGACTTACAGCAGAATATTTGGAGCCAGAAGATGGTAATACGGTAAATGCATTGACTAAGGCAAGTGATGTTGACAGGGCTATTGTCACGAAACGAGTCAAGGTAGATGAATCACTTTTAAGAGTGGCGAAGAACATCTGTAAACAAGTGTTCAATAAAACGGATGTTGCTGATGATGAAGATGGTCTGATTAAGAATATACGAGGATTCATCGAGGAACAAGTAAAAGAAATAGATGCACTTCAAAAACGCTACGAAGGCAGGAAATACCCAGGTGGAAGCCTTTTGAATAAAGGGCTTGAGTATTTCGGTGAATTTACGAAGAGTTTGGATAATGTCTCGTTCTTTACTAAATTGCGTGACCTGGAAGATAGCTTGTTGGATTGGGAAGAAGATGTTACCTATGTAAAGAGCTTTTTCGCTACCCAAAAAGATATCTTTGACAAAGGACTTCGTGCAATCGAGAAGTACAAAGAAAATAATGTTTATTTGTCGGGTAACGATATCAAAGACTATGCAGATAAACTTCAAGAGATCTTAACGGAAGTTCAGCCTTATCGCAGAATCAAGGACATCCCTGAGCTTGTTAATAAGATTGATGAACAGATTCAAGGCGTACTTGAAGAGAAGAAAGTTACGGCGAAGAGTGTAATTCAATTGGATATGAATCATCTGACCTTGCGTGCGAATGAAGATGGGGTGTCGGATGAGACGAAAGAACGAATCCAGGCTTACTATGAAAACTTGTTCATTAGTATGAATGAGCTTGTCGACATTTTTAAGGTGGATGCGACAATAACACAAAGCTCAGCTTTCAAAGACAGACAAGAACTCATTATTAATCGTGAAATTCGTGAGTTTGAAGAGAAGCAACAAGTGGAACCGCCAGGGAAAGATGGTGGAGGAGATAACACTAATCTTGTAGTAAAGCCAGTCCCTCAGCGTGAACGTGTAAAGGTGAACGCCTTACTTTCCACCAAGACGCTGAAAACGGAAGCAGATGTAGATATTTTGATGGACACATTATCGGCAAAGCTGAAACAAATTATTAAGAGCAATAAACAGATCGAGTTTATTGATTAGTAAAGTGTGCCGTGGTCTAAGGCCACGGCTTTCTAATTATAGATACATTCCAATATGGGTTGGTGAATAGCACGTTTATGAATAAGACAGCATTGAAAAACTTTGCGACAAATGCTCGTAAAGAATTGATCGAGAAGGTCAAAGCTAAGGCTTTCAGAATTGGGATTACGGCAGAAACCATAAAGAAGGCTCAAATTGAAAGCTCAGATGTAATTTATATTGATGGTAAACCACTTGATACAACTGAGAAAAAACAACGGCAGAAACTCATTTCTCGAATCAAGGAAATTGGGTATCAGCAAGTGGTTGAAGAGGTTGCATATACTTGGTTTAACCGCTTTACTGCGTTGCGTTTTATGGAAGTAAACAACTATCTTCCTACAAAGGTAAGGGTGTTGTCGTCCAATAACGCCGATAGTTCTGAGCCTGACATTATTAAAGAGGCATTGACGGTTGACTTAGATATTAATAAAGAGTTTGTTTATGACTTGAAGGTAAACAACAAAACTGAAGAATTATTCAAATATATGGTCATCAAGCAATGTAACAGCTTGAACAAAGTCCTACCATTCATGTTTGAAACGATTGATGATTATAAAGAAATTCTCTTTCCAGATGGATTGTTAGTAAAAGACTCATTTCTTCGTGAGATGACTGATGTCACAGCGATTTCAGAAATGGACTGGGAACAGGTTGAGGTTATTGGGTGGTTATATCAGTATTACAATAGTGATGAGAAAGACAGAGTTTATGAAGGAAGGGAAAAACATAAAAAAGAAGAAATTCCCTATGTAACTCAGTTGTTTACTCCAAGCTGGATTGTAAAGTACATGGTGCAAAATTCTCTGGGAACATACTGGCTTGAATCATACCCTGAACACAAAGATTTAATAAACAAGTGGGAGTATTATGTAAATTCTGCTTCTACTGAGATTGATTCTGAACATAGCATAAAAAAAGATTTGCGAGTAGAAGACATCAAATGCTTCGATCCTGCTATGGGAAGTGGTCATATTCTCGTATGTATGTTTGATGTGCTTTTTGATATTTACAGTAAGTGTGGATACATGGAAAAAGAGATACCCAGGTTGATCATTGAAAATAACCTGTATGGATTAGACATTGATGACAGAGCTTACCAACTTGCATCTTTTGCTGTCGTTATGAAAGCTATGAAATATAACAAACGATTCTTGAGAAGTATTGACAGAGAAGGGCTACAGCTTAACTTAGCCTCCATACAAGAGGTTAATGATTTAACTGCAACAGATATTTTTTTTATTGCGGGCAATAATGAAGAACAAAATAAAATTATTAATAATTTTTTAATGCAATACCAGGATTCCAAAATTTATGGATCTTTATTGAGGATTGATGATACTGGTCTGTCAATAATTAAAAATCGTTTTGATGAAATAAAGGAAAATCCTGTTGAAGATGTATTTGAAGTTGAGTCACGGGAAAGGGTAATACGAATCTTACCATTATTAATTAAGCAGACTGAAATCTTGACTTGCTCTTACGATATTTTAATTACCAATCCTCCTTACATCAATTCGGGAAGAATGAACACCAAGCTGGGAGAATACTTGACTAAAAATTTTCCTGATTCTAAAACTGATACTTGCACAGCTTTTATGGAGATTGGCTATTTTCTGAAACATCAAGGGTTCTTAGCAATGATTAATCAACATTCATGGATGTTCCTTTCAAGTTTTGAAAAACTAAGAAAGAAAGTAATAAATGGTACAACTGTATATTCAATGTTACATCTTGGTGCAAGGGCGTTCGAAGAAATTGGTGGTGAAGTCGTTCAAACGACAGCATTTGTACTTAGAAACTTAAACATCAAAGATAAAAAGGGTATCTACATTAGACTAACTGATTATAAAGATCCAAAGGAAAAAGAAATAAGAACATTGGAGAGTGTTAGTAATCCGGCTGTTAATTATCGGTTTAGCATTCCCATGAGTTATTTTATTGGAATTTCAGGAGTACCTATAGCTTACTGGATAAATGAAAAAGTGAAAAACATCTTCCAAGATAATGGGAAATTAGGGGAGATTACTGAACCAAGACAAGGCTTTTATAGCGGAGATAATGATAAGTTTTTGAGATACTGGTATGAAATTGAAGATAATAGGTTTACTATAAAAAAACAAGATGCAGGTAAATGGTTCCCATACAATAAGGGAGGAGAATATAGAAAGTGGTATGGAAACAATTGGTACGTTGTCGATTGGGAAAATGATGGTCATGAAATCAAGAATTATAAAGATGGAAATGGCAAGTTAAAATCGAGACCTCAAAATCTTGAACATATGCTTTGTGAAGGAATAACTTGGGGGTTAATTGGTTCTGGAAAGGCATCTTTTAGATATTTTAATCAAACCTACCTCTCAGGTCATAAAGGGCCGTTTATAACTTTTGAAAATCATCCAGAAAATATGCTTTACTGGATTTTAGGAATACTAAATTCTAAAATTGCGGAAGAGTTCTTAAAGATTTTATCTCCTACAATGGGATTTGAGGTAGGGCACGTTAAGAGAATTCCATTGCCACTTGATAAAAGTAGAATAGATCAAGTATCCAGGTTAGTAAAAGAAAATATTGCACTTTTAAAGGATGAATGGGACCGTAAAGAAACTTCGTGGGATTTCACAATGAGTCCATTAATGAATAAAAAATCAAATCTTATGAGTGAAAGTTATTTATACTATACCCAGGAAATCAATGATATCAGGGATTATGTTTATAAAAACGAAGTTGAAATAAATGACCTTGTTAAATCTGCTTATGGGCTTGAAAATGTGCTGGATACTACTGTTAATATTGATGAGGTTAACATTAGTATAGATTCAGCTCAAGAGTCCATTAAATCTTTTATCTCGTATTTCATTGGCTGTTCTTTCGGAAGGTACGGGTTAGAGGAGAAGGGTTTGATCTTTGCTGGAGGAGAATATGAACCTTCACGCTACAAAGTGTTCAAGGCAGATGAAGATAATATTATTCCGCTTTTAACTTCAGAATTTTTCACAGACGATATAGTGCTTCGGTTCTTTGAGTTCGTAAAGATAACTTTTGGAGAAGAAACATTACATGAGAATATTGAATTTATTGCGGATTCTCTTGGAAAGAAAGTAGGGGAATCTGCAAAAGAGACTGTTAGAAGGTATTTAATAAATGACTTCTTCAAAGATCATTTGCAAACATATAAAAAGAAACCTATTTATTGGCTCTTCACATCAGGGAAACAAAAAGCATTCAACTGCCTAATCTACATGCACCGCTATGATAAATCCACTTTGTCGAGAATCAGAACGGATTATCTACATGAGCTTCAGAATCGGATGGATGCAGAGAAGAAGTCCCTTCTTGATGTAATTAATGGGGACGGTACGACTAAGGAAATTACCAATGCCAAGAAAGAGTTGAGATCACTTGATCTGAAGATTGAAGAGCTTCGGGCTTACGATGAGAAACTTCATCACATGGCAGACATGCAGATCGAGATTGATCTCGATGATGGCGTTGCTGTGAATTACACTAAATTCGATGGCTTACTCGCTCCAATCAAATAATTTGGTTACAATGGGGATATGCCAGTTATTGTTGGCGTATCCCCGTTTTTAACCTGATTGTAAAGGTGTTGATAAATAATGAATATGGATGAAGTTACAAAGGCACTCCAAGAAGCTTTTCTTCAACCGCTAAATGAGGGCGAACATAGAAAGATCATCTTCTGGTTTGATAAAGATCAGGAGTTTGCTGAATACATACATGAGATTTCTTTTGAGAACGTCAAAGTACATACTCTGACTGAGGGAAATAGCTTCTATACGAAGGTGTTGCTCGAAGAAGAAGGTCCTACCTCAAATTATTTGATCTATTCTAACCTGGACATGAAGATGGAAGACAATTGGTTGTTGGATACAATACTGTACTCGAAGACGTTCTATGCGGACAAGATCTCCCTCATTATGAATGAACTGAACATCGATCCTTCTCTTCGGAATACAGTGAAGAAATATGAGAAATTCTTTGGTAGTAAGGATCGGATTAAGAAATTTAAAGGGTTCGAGGTTAATGCGAATTCTGAAGGAACAATTGAACTAATGATGATAAGTGCGTTATGCAACCTCAAGACTCCAGATTTCGAGGATGTGCTGAAGGGTGTATTGATGGATTCACTTGATGACAGTGAAAACAAGCATCTGGATTCGATTGCGAAGTATGTAGGGTTAGAAGTGTTTTGGAATGCGGTAACTGAGCAGTATGGCTATGAGCAAAGTCAAAAGTCGCTTAAAACGCTGTTTATCCATTTGACGGTCACTGCACTTAGCCATGCGGTTAATGAGGAACGTCTTTCGCTGGTTAAAGGCTACATTGCTACTCGAAACAGGTCCAATGCTTTAGTGTTCGTCGATCATTGGATGCATCATAAAACGGATTATCACATGTATGATCAGTATGCTGAAATTGCCGAGAGAGAAATCAAGCTATCGGATATCATAAACCAGCTCCCTGTTGAAGAGTTTAAGGCGGCGGATACGTTCCCATACTTCGATAAAGCAATTATCATCTATATCGCCAACAGTCTGGAAGATCGACTGGAGGATTATGAGGCGTATACGAAGCTGATTAACTTGCGGAGAGCAAAGCACTATTACGAGCAGTATCAATCCATTTATGAAGCATTGTTGTATACCGTTAAGATGTTCGAGTTTCATAAGAAGTACAGCATGGGGATTCCGAGAACGCAAGCTGCGGATATGTACCGAGCATATGTGAATGATTATCATCAGATGGATATGTACTACAGAAAGTTCTACTTCGCTTACGACAATGATTCAAACAGCGAAATCTTGAAGAAGCTCAAAGTGATGGTTGAGAACCTATATACAAACTGGTACATAAGCGAATTGAACTCGCACTGGTCCGCTGCTGTACACGATGAGATGAAATCAAGTTGGGTTCTGCCAGGTATTCAAAGCCAGAAGGATTTCTATCTAAGCTTTGTTGCTCCGAAAATCTCTAATGGTGATCGGGTATTTGTTATCATATCAGATGCCCTCCGTTATGAGATAGCGGCGGAGTTGGCGGATAAGCTGAATTCGGAGACAACGGGAGCCTGCGACATTCAGCCATTGTTAGGCGTACTTCCTTCCGTTACAAAGATGGGGATGGCATCGCTCCTGCCGCATAAGAACCTGGAGATTGACCTAAATGGGAATGTGCTGGTGAATGGAAAGTCTTCAAGTGGCATCGACAATCGTATTGGCATTCTCCAAGCGGTTGTAGCCGAAAGCTCAGCGGTTCATTTTCAAGAGCTGAAAAATATGAACAAGGCTGGTCGCAGGGAGACATTCAAGGGTAAGAAACTGGTTTACATTTACCACGATAGCATTGATGCAACGGGAGATAAGGCATCGACCGAGATCTATACGTTCACAACGGCGGAGAAAGCCATTGATGAATTGTACGATGTAGTTAAAATCATCAAGGATGATTTGAGCGGTACGAACATTTTCATCACAGCGGATCACGGATTCGTATATCAACGTGATGCCTTGGAAGAGAGTGACAAGATAGAAAAGGAAGGTATTAAAGCCTTTGAAGTCAAAAGGAGATATCTGTTCTCGCAAGAAAAAGGAGAGCGGAGCGGCCTTCTCGATATTAATATGGACAAGCTGATCCAGAATGAACATCAGATCACGACGTACGTTCCGAAAGCCACGATTCGTTTCAAGATACAAGGAGCTGGAGCTAATTTCGTTCACGGCGGAGCCAGCCTTCAAGAGATTGTTGTGCCTCTCATTCAATTCAAGAATATCCGAAGTGGGCAGAAGAACAGTCGTGAAATCGAGAAGGTGGACGTTAAGCTTACAAACACCACAAGAAAAATTACAAACAGCTTGTTTAACCTGACTTTCTTCCAATCCGAGAAGGTGGAGGACAAGCGAGTTCCCCGAACTGTGAAGATCTACATGATAGATGAGAGGGACTCGGTTATCAGTAATGAGGAAACACTGATATGTGACCGTACTTCTGATAAGCCAGATGAGCGTACATTTAAGCTTCGGTTTGCATTAAAGTCTATACCTTATGACAAGAATAGTAACTATTACCTCATAACTAAAGACGATGAAACGAACGTGATTGTGGAGAAAACGCCATTTACAATCAATCTGGGGATTGTTAGTGATTTTGATTTTTAAGGGGAGGAGGAAATCGGGTGGAGCAAGTAAGTGAAGATCGGTCACTGGATTTAGATCGCAAATTGAATGAAGTATTTTCGGGAAGAGTTGTTCGGAAAGACCTGACGAAGTTGATGAAAGAGGGGGCAAATATCCCTGTCTACGTTCTTGAATATCTGCTTGGGATGTATGCGGCAACCGACGATGAAGATAACATTCGTGAAGGAATCGAGCGGGTAAAGAAGATACTCTCAGATAACTTTGTAAGACCAGATGAAGCGGAAAAAATTAAATCAAGAATTCGAGAATTAGGACAGTATTCGGTTATTGATAAGATAACCGTCACGCTTAATGAGAAGATTGATTCCTACGTAGCGGAATTCTCCAACCTGGGGCTTAAAGGGGTTCCGATTTCGCCGAGCTACGTCAAAGAATTCGATAAGCTCTTGGCAGGCGGAATCTGGTGCATGTTAAAGATGGATTACTTCTTCGATGAGGAAGTGAAGAACAGTAATCCATTTAGTATCAGTAGTTTGAAGCCGATTCAAATGCCGAACATGGATATGAACGAGGTGTTTGAGGGTAGGAAGAGCTTCACGAAAGACGAATGGATAGACGTACTCATTCGCTCTACGGGTATGGAGCCGACACAACTTGAGGACAGAGTGAAATGGCATCTTCTGCTTCGACTTGTACCGCTCGTTGAGAACAACTATAACCTTTGTGAACTTGGTCCACGGGGAACGGGAAAGTCGCATGTTTACAAAGAGATATCGCCAAACTCGATTCTTGTCTCAGGTGGCCAATCGACGGTTGCGAACCTTTTTTACAACATGTCTTCAAAGAAGGTTGGGCTGGTGGGCTTATGGGATACTGTGGCATTCGACGAAGTGGCGGGCATAACGTTTAAAGACAAAGATGGCGTGCAAATCATGAAGGATTACATGGCATCGGGATCCTTTGCACGGGGGAGAGAAGAGAAGGCGGCTTCTGCTTCCATGGTATTCGTAGGGAACATTAATCAGAGCCTTGATTCTTTAATCAAGACATCCCATCTATTTGCACCATTTCCTGAAGCGATGGCGAATGATTCAGCGTTTTTTGATCGCATGCATTATTACCTGCCAGGTTGGGAAGTTCCGAAGATGCGTCCTGATTTCTTTACGGACAAATACGGCTTCATCGTTGATTACATGGCTGAGTTCTTCAGGGAGATGCGTAAGCGTTCGTTTGCTGATTCTTTGGATCGCTACTTTAAGCTCGGAAATAATCTGAATCAGCGTGACGTAATTGCGGTTCGTAAAACGGTGTCAGGTATGGTGAAGCTCATGTATCCAAACGGGGAATACACGAGAGATGACATTGAGGAGATCTTGAAATATGCCCTTGAAGGAAGAAGACGGGTAAAGGAACAGCTCAAAAAAATAGGTGGAATGGAGTTTTACGATGTCCATTTCTCCTATATCGACAAGGAGTCAATGAGCGAAGAGTATGTGTCAGTGCCAGAGCAAGGCGGTGGAAAGCTGATTCCTGAAGGACTCGGAAAAGCTGGGCATGTATATACCGTAGGGCATGGAGATTCGGGTATGATCGGGGTATACAAACTGGAAAACCAAGTCGTTTCTGGGACAGGGAAATTCGAGAAGTCGGGTGTCGGATCCCATCGAGGAGCGAAAGAGAGCTTGGATACCGCCTTTCGCTACTTTACTTCAAACAGTAAAAGTATCAGTGGCTCGATTAGCACGAAGACAAAGGATTATTTGATGCATATAAGCGACTTGCAGGGCATTGGATTGACGGATGAACTGGCGATTGCTGAATTGATCGGATTATGTTCTGGTGCTTTGGAACGACCTGTTCAGGAAAGCTTGGTTGTATTGGGGAATATGACGGTTGGCGGTACGATTGCTAAAGTCGATGAGTTTGCCAATACTCTTCAAGTGTGCGTAGATGCAGGAGCGAAGAAGGTGTTGATACCAGCGTCGTCCGTAGTGGATTTTCAAACGGTTCCCGCAGATCTGCTGATAAAGGTACAGCCCGTATTCTACTCGGATGCGACCGATGCTGTATTTAAGGCGTTGGGGGTAGGATAAACATATGGAGGATAAGGAACATAAAATCATTGCTGAGCTTGATTATGGGTCTGTCTATACCATTACTTATATCGATTCTAACGGAGAAGAAAAGTGTTATGATCTTTGGTTAGACAAAGAGAACACTATATATCGTTTACAGACCATTTATTTGTTTGATGGAAAACCAGTGGAGATCGGGGAGACTGTTGGGTACAACAAGTCTGAAATAACAAGGAAATTGTTCGAGCTGTCAGCCTATGATCAGTTTGATGTGCGTGAATGGGACTAAAATGAAAGTTGTCAGGACACTGGAAGGGTGGTTTTCTGGCTGTTTTCGGGATTACCACCTACGTACGAAATGCCCATCAACATTATTAAGAGGATATCGCCTTTGAATCTTGAGTGTGACCAAAAAACATGTAATTTGCTAAAAACCCTGCCGGTAATGCTCAAAATGAGCAAAAAAACAGGGTTTTCGTTTGGAAATATGTGAAATCAGAAGAGTTGGGATAAAAGATCGACATCTCCCTCTGAAATTTGGTGTTCAAGAGGGAGAGGGGATGGGGTTTGAGGGGAATTGCCTTGCTCACGAAGGATTTGTAACACTATCTTCCTGACCACATCGTGTGTTATGGGTGACTGTCCGCCGCCGCTGATATATAGATCTAACGCTTTTGCGATATAGTCACTTTTATTCGATATGGTCTGTAAATGGTCATAAATATACTGATGCTCCTTCTTGAAGGAAATGGATAAACGATTACGATTACCCATGATTCTTCGCCTCCAAGATAGTAAGGAAGGACAGTACATTTGCCAGTTGCGGGTCTTGCGGAATAACAGCGGCGGAATACTCAGCACTTATATAATCCTTCAGCAATAGTGAACCTCCGCCTACGAATATGACCTCAGTATTTGAGAAACTCACCTTTCTGCTCCGAGCAAAGTTGAATACCTCTTTAACGTGGTTAGTCAGCGTTTGGTCAACAATTTGTTTGCTCTCCTCCATCTTCTCACCGTTAAGAATCAAGTATTTGTCCCGATATACCGCCTCCACATCTTCGTCGGTAACAGTCATCCCATATTCAGTTGAGAGCTTATCGGCTATTTTACTGCGTAAGATGTTTACGCCAAGGTCGGCTGTGAGCATCTTGTCATATATAGGGATCAAGTTGTTAAACTCTTGGATATTGACGTTAAGTGAACCCACATCGAATATTAATACCCGTTTCCCCCTGTAGAGATTAAGGTTACTGTAGATCGGACCGATGCCTTCAGGGAAGAGGTGAATTTTATCGATTCGGAATAGGAATGGTTTATTGTTGACGATAATATTGATGGTTTCTCCGTTGTTTCCAATGAAATCGCTGAACTCGGTCTTTTGCTTCTCATTTTTATACAGGCTAATCGGAATATTGACAGCCAGTGATATTTTACTTAGTACGATATTTTGCTTAGACCTCATAAGCAATTGGGCGATAGCGAGATAGATGCATATTCGATGTGAATCCGTTTTTTTGCTTAGATTGAAATCCATTTTACTTTCGTCAAGCATATTCCCCACTAGGTAGTTTTGCTTGTCAAATTTCACTGAAAATGAACCTGGCGTTAGTTCAGCTCCCAGATTATTGACTTCCTCGACTTTGGTTTGAAACTTAACCCTTTGCATTATTCCTTCTCTCATTATTGCCTTTGTCGTGCTCTTGCCGCTGTCCACGGCTATTAAAAATGTGTTGTGCATATTGTAGCCCCCTTTGTTTGATAATTTTATAGAATTATATGCATTTAAGGTTTGACATAATCGTACAATGTCGCATATTTTAGGCTAATGCTGTCGGACAATGGGCGGATGATGTCGGACATGATTGGGGCGAGGAATAAGTAGGTAAAAGGAGGCTAATAGATACATTTGAGAGATAAAACAACTTTCGGAATACATATACCTATATATAGTGTTAAAAAGTTCTTCGAGAAGTTTTTGCTATTCGACAATTCATTGATATTACGCAAAATTCTTATGGTGTTGCAGTCATCATTCGTTTTGGGTTTCAATTTTCGCCTTCGCTTTTGGTATTATTGCAACCATCTTCTTGTTTGTTCTAAGAAGTAGTCATCATGTTGGTTTTATACATTAACGTTTATGGGAACGCCAAAACCAGCGTTCCAGGTTTCAACGAAAAGCATTTGCGTAAAGATTTGAGTATTGAGCATTTATTCAACTGATGTTCGTTAAACTCGCTGATAGTATGCCGTTCCTCAGAGAATTTAGAATCAAAGAATCGATAACCCTATGATAAGCAGGCTACTTCTTTGTACATGGTTCAAGAACGCAACAGCATATCGACATATATAAATTGTTACTGGCAGTGATCAGGTATAACGATTTTTTTGAGCGGAATTGCTGGAGAGTTCGAGCGGCACATATATTCAAGGAATAAAAAATATAAAGTAATTCCGTTAAGATCAGCCACTTGCCCGAATTGCTCATCTATTAAGCAGAACTTACTTAGATGATCAAGTAGTAGCAAAAGTCATCCAGCAATCGTTGTCGCCTGGCTTTAATAGCTCATTATCTGCTGTATCTGATAAAAATATGAGATATCTGGCCGCAGCGGCCAGATATCTTTAATCCCCTCCTTCCCAAGTACCCTTCCTGTTTGCTATGTCAACCCCAATATGCTCAGACTTGGTTCGACCATTTATTGCCCCACAGACAATTGATTTCCCCGTATGATGATGTGGATAACATCACAAAGGGGGAGTTATGAATGAAAAGAAATAACGTAGTAAACAAACTCAGGAAAGATGGGAGAGTAGGGGTAAGGAAACGAATCAATAAAAAGATTCGGAATTTGAAGGATCGAGGGCTTGAGGGAAAGGAATATCGGTACAGGTCTTATCGGATCAAGATGATAGAAGAGCGACGAGCAATAAATCAGAGATATATTAAGCCAACTCCTGAAAATATCGAATTAATCAGGGATAGGGCACTTAAAACAGGAATGATCGATCGATTTAAAAAAAATCAACAACGGTCACAGTTTTACATGCTTATTGAGACAAAGCAACAGCTTTTTCGTATTGCAAATCGATTCAATATGTTTGAGCTGATATTTGAAAATCTCAGGAAATTTGAAATTGATCGGGAATTCCCATGCGAGCTGATCGAAGGCAATAGAGCGTGGATCTCCAAAAGTGAGGAAACGGAAAAGTATCGGTACTTTACAAAGCGACCTGGTGAAAGGCCCTATAGTCTGAGCATATTTGATTTAATCGAGATTGTGAACGGGTATAAAGGGTTTCAGTGTGCCGCTGAGGAATTGGCTCGACTCTTAGATCTTAATAATTTACAAGATGAATGGGAAATGGTTCAGCGGGAAAAGTACCAGGCTAACATTGATTACCTCGATAGCAGTGAGGTGAAGATAAAGAGAAAATACACGACTTTGTATCGATATATTCATAGGCACATTGAATTACTCAAACACCTAAACGAGTATGGGATGGAGCATGTTAACCGTTTGTTTATGCATGAGGGTAAACATCTATTTTATTTGGCGACAACAGAGTTGGCTAAACACGAATCACTTGAATTAGATCAACCAGAGGCAAACAGGGCATTAAATATGTTGGCATTGCTTGGATTAATAAAGAAGATACCCTATGGCGACCTCTCGTCACACATCCAAGCTGTTGCAAAAGGGATTCGAGGTAACAACAAAAGTTTTCGATATGTAACCTTTTATCAAGTTCCACCATTAAACGCTGATGTTTTACTTCAAGCTGAAAAGATGGCTAAAAAACTTGAAACAGTCGGGATCCGTGGAGATAGGGATATAAGTAAAAGGAACGTTGGCAAATTTCTTGGGGGAGTAGTGTTCAAGAGTATCTATCATAGCTTTCCAGAAGGATACGAGCCAACTGACCGCCAGGGGCGTCCAGATGATGACGAAGTACCTTTTTAAGAGTCAATTAAATGTAGACGGAGCAATTAATTGCTTCGTCTTTATTTGTACCATTACTTTATCTGTTTACTTCACTAAAGTCATGTATCATACTTTTGTGGATGATTGAAAATTCATTATGGTGTATATAAATCAAGGTGGTTGAAGAAAACATGAAGTGTAGTTTTTGGCGAGATAATCATAGTGGGTTGGCACTACCTCAGAGCATTCAAATAACGTGGAGTGATGCGAAAAATCACCAATAGGATAATTGCATAAGACCAACTTCATACAAGGATTAATGCCAGTCCTCTAATTGAAGATTACAAGCGTAGGCGTTCATTGAAATCAAGTACGCATGAAGACCGAAAAAGTTCTATAGTTATCGCTTCACACCAAGTACGAAAGAGGTTCTCGCATTACATCTTTAGATGCTTGCAAGGAAGAATTCTAAAACAAACTTTAGGAAATTTGCACATGTCTTATAGTAACTTATTTATGCAATACAAATTTTCCCAATTAATCTACCGCCATAAATTATGTTGATTAAAGGCAATGTTTTGGATGATGTATCTTTTAATCGATAATCGTGTATACTTGAGGTATAATAATGTACGTGAATGCGGGAGGGGAATTAGCTATGGATGATTTTGATAATAAAACAGAAGAATCCTTTGGAGCAATAATTAAGCGTGAGAGACAGAAACAAGATTTATCCTTGAGTAAGCTTTCAGAGAAAATTGGGAATGCAATAACCCCTTCATATATCAATCGCTTGGAAGCAGGGGACAAAGGCAATCCGAGTTTCGTCAATGTTTGTATTTTGGCAGAAGCTCTTTCGATGGATTTAAGGGAAATCTTGAAGGTGTTTGGATATGAGCACTTGCTCAGTAGCAATATTAATCAGCCTTATCATACAATTGAAGAAATCCTTCGTCTGAATGATATCTTAGCACCATCATCACCGCCAGGGGATATCGAGAATGCAAAAACAGATTATTTATCCCAGATAGAGAAAGAGCAACTAATAGAAATTATTAGGGGCTTATATTTATTTGCAGTTACGGACTCGGAAAAATCATTAGATGAGCTACCGAATATCATAACGCAAATCATTAAATTTAAAGGGTTACGTCAGGGAAAACAAAAATGAATGATTGGTCTGGAGAAAAGATACAGAAGGAGTTACTCCGTATTATGGAGTAGCTCTTTTTTGTTTAATACGGTTATGTTTGCAACACCATTCGTTGACTCTAGACAATAAATAATTACTTGTTGCATATAGTGTTGACATCTGTCTGTTAGTGTATTATTATTGTCTCAAGGCAATGAAATAAAAAAAATTGACCAATAGGAGAAGTGAACTGAAATGAAAAATGAAGTGAATGAAATGGTGAAGAAAATCCAGGAAACGAATGCAGAGGTGCAGGGTTTGCAGAGGCAGATAGATATCATGGGCCAAAAAAAGCTCAACCAGATTGTACAAATTGCTTCGGATAATTTGGAATTTGAAGAGATTTATCACACATCGTTTCTTCATGATGAGGACGCTGAGCAAGAAGGAGAGCCCTTTCTTGATCAAAAGGGCAATGTGCTGAGAGGGATTAAGGTTATAGTCATGATCGAGGATTCCTCTGATGGGGATAGTGAGGAGGAATGGGAACATCATAAGGAGGTTTTTCTTATTGAAGATGGGACCTTTAGAACTTTCGATACTATTTACAGAACGTTCGAGTGCCCAGATTGCGATGTAATGCACAAAAGCATTTTGAGAGAAATGGCAGAAGAAGATTATGATAGTGAGTACAGAAGTGAACTCATTATAAGCAATATTGCTTGGAGACTTCATGATCGAGCGGAAGAATTGGAAATGAGAAGGAGCAGATTGGCTGAACGTGTGGAAAAGCTAAATATGTTGATGGCTTCGTAGGTGTAAGGATTTGAGAGAAGACAGGAATAAGCAGGTCTGATAAATAAAGATGATGCCTGGGGAATAGATAATGAGTGAGTGTTCCCCAGAGCATTAAAAGTAGGGTGATGTAATCTGGAATCAATGAGAGAACCACAGATCAGAGATTTTCGAAAACTGGCATTGTACCAAAAGGGAATGGTTTGGATAGAAGAAATCAGAGAGATAGTTAAAGGCTGGAGTTGGGAGGACAAACAGGTGATCGGACATCAACTCCTCCGTTCATCCAGCTCTGTAATAGCAAACTTAGTAGAAGGAAACGGACAGCTTTACTTACAGAAGGAAATCAACTTTATCAACAATGCATTAGGCTCTGCGGCTGAAAGCATGATGTGGTTTGAAACGGCTTATAAAGCTGGTTTGATGAATCAGGCCACATTTAAACGGTTGGATAGTGAAGCAATAGAATTGCGGAAAATGCTTGTTGCTATGATGAAGAAAATCAGGGTAGAGATCGTGGACAGGAAACTGGCATAAAAATTGATTGGAGGAAACACGAATGGGTTACACGACAATATTTGCTGGACAGTATAAGCTCAACAAACCGTTGGATGATAAGACTAACGAGTTACTTCAAGGGCTTGCACGCACGAGAAGGATGAAAAGGGATCCGGAAATATTGGAAGATCTGGGTTTTGGCAAAGCCGAGATTTTTGGGATAGAAGGTGAATTTTTTATTGATCCAGAAAAGCATGATCCTTTTCGAAATTGCCCTTCGGTAGTCGACCATAATGAGCCGCCAGCTACACAACCAGGGCTATGGCTTCAATGGGTTCCAACAGAAGATCGTCAATCTCTTGTTTGGGATAAAGGAGAAAAATTCTACGAGGCGGGCAGTTGGATTATTTATCTGATTGAACGGATTCTATCCCCAAAAGGTTATGTAGTAAATGGAATTGTAAATGCTCAAGGTCAACACAGGGATGATAGATGGAGAATTGAGGTGAAAGGAAATAAGGTATCGATAAAGTGCGGATTCAGCAGGAAAGCACCAATACCCAATTTCAGCCAATGGTACGAAGAATTAGAGCTTGATTATGAAAAAAACTGCGGATAAATGTAAGCGAACAATTGGCATATTAATAGAAGAGAAAAGTTACTCTTAGACCAAGATTCATTGTGCTTGGTCTTTACATACATTATTGCTCTAATTTTTGCATTGTGTAACATTTCTTAGTTGCTGGAACATAATGTCCAACATTTGAAAAGCAATGAGTATTGAAGTTAGTGGTGAATACTTATAAATGAACCCAATATCACCTTATGAAGGTCAACATTTCGGTCGTCAATCTTTGGACAGATAATTCAGTCATCAATCGGACCATGATTGAGACAATTCTACTGATGTCCGACTCTTTCATCTAACGATCACTCGAAGCACTCCGATAATCGTTCCTCGAAATAATCATCTTCATTATTCTCACACCCCCTATTCCCCTCGATTAACTGAACGTCATTGTCATGATCTGAACAGAAAGGGCAATCGCAAGGAGTATTAACATAAACCCGAACCCCTGTTGCGTTGGAATCAAACACCCTGATTTTCTTGCCATCGCTATTGCATGGAATCTCGTATATATTCATTTTTATTTCCCCCTAATCAATCGTTCATCAATATTGTTACCTTATAAACTATAATGGGAATATATGTTCCTGTATTATTGGAGATAGTATAATCGACATTTTTTAAATTGGCAACAGATTCCCATCCAAGGTTAAACCCAAAAATCACACTTTCTTGGTTATGTTGATTATGCTATACTGGTTTCAAAATTCATATGTTAACGAAGAGGTATTTCATCTAAGTCAATTAACTGGTAAAGAAAACCAGTTACTTTGCCTGAAGACTGGAGTACCTCTTCCTGTCGTCTGACAGGGAAACGCTACATTATCTCTGGTTTACTTATGGTTTTCAGATATCACTACAAATCCTAAGTAAACATTAGTACCATATGCTGATCCGAGAAAAGTTGATGTAGAGTTAATTTCAAATTCTCTTTCATCAAGATATTTATTTTGAATAATCTTAAGTTGTTTTTTCAAAATATTAACAGCTTGATCAAAAACAGCATGATGATCACTGTAGTCTCGGATACATTTATTTTTTTCCCCCAAATCATTAACAATAGACTTATATTTTCCATCAATTTCGTGGCTGGGATTAACCAATGCTAAGACGTGATGTATCGCAATTGTAGGATTATCCTTTTTCTTTTCTAATAATTTTAGTAGATCGTATTTAATCCCTTTTTCGTTTCCAGGGGGGTTGCGAAGTTGGTAGTTTTCTCGCCAGATGTTATCTTGACGAAGGTTTTCATTCCTAAGAAAATCGGTATGATTATTTTTCAATATTATCCAGTAAGCGTCTGTAAATTTCAGTTCAATTAGGGTGTTAGATATATACTTGTAAGTTTGTTTCGACATACGTCTTTCAACGATAGCGACATCATGTTTTTCAAATTCATGTAAAGCCATGACTTCAGAAGGCAGGTCATTGTCACGACAGTATTTTTCAAGAGAAATTGTTAAGACATTTCGCAACATAAGTTCATTTTTCTTTCTAAGAAATAGCATAGCCCATTCATCTGATTGAATTATTGGCATTCTACCAAGAACCTCCAGTAGTTGCTTTTGGGTTAGATACAAATGGATCACCTCACGTATTATTATGGTCACAATACAAACTTATACCGATTAGGAATCAATATCAATTGTAAAGCGAGAAATAGACTTGTCCCTGTTGAACAAAACTGTTTCAAATTGTGTACTTTTTCGAACAATGATATTCTATGTATTATTATTGTGCCAATAACATGCAAATTAACTGATACATATGTCAAAAAAGATCATAGACATTTTGGAATGTTTTTTGTAGAATAGTCTCATTGCTGAGGTAATGTTGGGAGAGAATATTTATGAAGATCGGCTACGTCCGAGTATCCAGTCAAGATCAGAACGAAGCCAGACAGATCGAAGCCCTTCAGCAGCAGGCAGTGGAAAAGTTTTTTTCAGAAAAAGTAAGTGGGCAAAACATGAACAGACCAAAACTAAAAGAGATGATGGATTTTGTAAGAGAAGGCGATAGAGTATATATCGAATCTATTTCTCGTCTTGCTCGTAACACCCTCGATTTTTTAAATATTGTCAAAGATCTAAGTGCAAAGCAAGTTGAAGTTGTAAGTTTAAAAGAATCAATTGATACATCTACTCCGCAAGGAAAGTTCATGTTAACAGTGTTTGGAGCATTATATGAATTGGAGCGGGATAGCATCAAACAACGACAGATGGAAGGCATTGCAGTTGCAAAAGCGAAAGGCACACAATTTGGTCGACCAAAAATAGAAATTGATGAACAGTTTATCCATGAATACAGTGTTTGGAAAAAGGATCTACAGACCGCAACCTTTGCTATGAAGAAACTTGGGCTTTCCAGATCCACGTTTTATCGCAAGGTTAAAGAATATGAAGAGAGCTTACAATAAACTTATATATGAATGCCATTGCATTAGGAATCTGAATTTTTAAAAAAAATTCAGTATTGCCTAAATGCAGTGGCTTTTTTAATTTTCACTGAAGGGAAATTATTGTGTAAACGTTGACTGAATACCCTATTCTCAGGAGGTCAAAAATGAGCAACTGGAACAAGGAGAAACTTCGCAGATATCTAAGCGAGGGAAGAGGACAAGGAGAAAAAGCTTCCTACATCCCATGGACGAAAACTCACGAGTTCTCCTCAAAAGGCAGAGCAACGAGAATACTTGGAATTAAAACTCAACGCATACATCATCTTCATTCTGACAATCAATTAAGGGCATTCCATATGTTTGAGTGGAGTGACAATGTAATTGATATAAGAGAAAGTTATCCTCTGTTGGATGTTATGGAGGTTATTGATGACAAAGAAAACCTTCGTTTTGATAAATTTTGTGATAAAGAATCTGGTGAGCAGTTGGTACTGACAACAAGTTTCCTTTTAACGATTAGGGATAAAGACGGAAATGAACGATATCTTGCAAGAGCTATAAAAAACTCATCCGAACTAATAAGAAAAATTACTTTTGAAAAACTTGAGATAGAAAATCGATACTGGAGAGCCAGGGGAATAGAGTGGAAAGTAATTACGGATAAACAGCTTTCAAGACAGTTTGTTAAAAATATTGAGTGGGTTAGAGAAACATTATTATCGAGCGGACAAGGAGATATTGATAAAGACCAGCTTTCCGATAAGTTACTGAAATTTCTTCATAGCAATATGGACTCAGTCTTGCGGGATAAATTAAAAGATTTCGAGAAAATTGTTGGTGTCAATAACGGTTCAGGGCTTTATTTACTTCGATATTTAATAGCCACGAAAGCAATTAGGATTGATATGAGTAGAAAGTTCGATACAACGGCAAGAATTATAGATCTACTAATGTGATGGGGGGATTACCATGAAATTCATGGAGAATATGCTGTTTAAATATGGTGATGGTAAAGTCATTAGAATTCTACATATTAATCGAGTTTCTTCAATTATATATGTGATCGATATGGCGAGTAATAGATGGGCGTATCCTCTGAAGATGGATGAACTGAGGCATTTTCAGGAACAGTCAGATATAATACTGATGGAAGAAGACATCTATTGCAGAATTGTTATCGAAGAGGATTTAAGCGATGCGGAGAAGAGGAAGAGGGAGCATGCCTGGGGGATCGTAAAATACATATTAGATAATGTCGAAACTGAAGAACATCTGTATCTCAGTAAATATAGAGAACCAGCAATTAAGGAAGCGATGCAGATGTTTAAGTTGAGCTATAACGGAGTAAAAAACTTGCTAATTCGCTATTGGCATGGAGCACAAACTAAAGATAGCTTGATACCAAGCTATCATAGATGCGGGGCTAAGCGAAGGGATAGAATAAGCGGGAACCATAAGCGTGGAAGACCACGTAGCGGTGAGAGAGGCATCGGCATAAATGTTGATGATAAGATGAAAAAGATTTTTAAGCAAGCACTAAATAGGTATTACTACTCTGAACGTAATAATTCCTTGAAAATCACTTATGAGCTGATGCTCAGAGATGCCTTTGTTAAAGATGAAGTTGAACAAAATGGGGTCAAATTACCCGTACTTATGGACAAATCCCAATTACCGACGTATCAGCAATTTTTGTACTGGTATAAAAAATTGAATAATCCTAAAAAGGAGATCTCTAAAAGGAAAGGAACCAGAGTGTATCAGCAAAACTATAGAACAATCATTGGTGACTCAACACAAGATGCTGGTGGGGCATGTGGTTCACTATGGCAAATCGATTCAAATGTCTTTGACATATATTTAATAAGCTCAATGAATAGGGACTTAATAGTGGGAAGGCCAATATTGCATGTGGTAATAGATGTATACTCCAGATTAATTATGGGGTTTAATGTGAGCTTTGAGTCGCTGAATTCTTACAGTGGGGCTATGGTTGCACTTGCAAATAGTATGACATCCAAGAAAAAATTTGCTTCAAAGTATGGTGTAAGCATCGAAGATGAGGAGTGGCCATATTGTGTACCACTTCGAGTAATGGCAGACCGAGGGGAATTGGTTGGTAAACAGATTGAAAATGCAATTCAAGGATTAGGAATTACAATACAAAACACTCCTCCATATCATGCTGATTATAAGGGAATAATTGAGTCGGCATTCTCTGTCATGAATTCGAGAGTCAAGCCTTTTGCTGATGGAGTTGTAATTAAAGGAAAAGGGAGTAAGGAGCGAGGAGAAGCTGATTACCGTTTGAAAGCTAATCTATCCATCGAGGATTTCATAACCATTATCATCAAGTGCGTACTTTTCCACAATAACCACCATGTTCTTACTGATTACGTCTTAGATGATCTCATGATAGAAGAGGGAATTGAAAAGATACCTATCCAAATTTGGAATCATGGATTAAAACATAGAAAAGGAAAACTGAGAATTTTGCCAGAAGAGATGATACTATCTCATCTTTACCCAATAGACCAGGCATCAGTAACTGCCAGAGGAGTTCTATATAAGAAGATATTGTACGCTTCGGATTATACATTAAAAAATGAATGGTTTCAGAAAGCACGAATTTATGGTAGCTGGAAAGTAAACATTTGCTACGATCCACGAGATTTAACATGTATTTACGTAATGGATGAGGGTGAACAAGGAGTTCTCAAACTGACGCTATTGGATCATTTAATGAAATATGCAAATAAGGGGATCGAAGAAATAGAGCAGATGGCAAAACATGAACAAAAGGTTGATGAGAAGAGTAAGGAAAGAGAGTTACAGGTAAAGGTAAAACTATTTACTGAAATAGAGCATATCGTTGAAAATGCAAAAAGAAAAACGGATTCCGAAAGAGAGTATGACAAAAGTAAGACACAGCGATTAGCAGGAATAAAAGAAAATCAACGAAACGAGCGATTATTACATCGTACAAGTGAATCGAAAAGAACATCAATTGTTGAAATGCCTACTGCTTATACAGAAGAACCAGAAGAAGTGACTGATGATCTATCCATATTTTTTAATAATGATGGTGATTATGATGAAGAGTAAAATATATTTACCCAATGGGACGGAAGCTCAAGAAGCCTGCTATAATGAGTTTCCGATTGAAGAGTATAACACAAATCCTTATATTCAGGCTTTACCCCCAATTGCAGATAAGAAGACGATTATCAGAAATTTATTGACCGTTCCTATCTTTAAAGAAGAAGAGCGTCAACTGGATAGCTCATATAGAGTGCATATTGTTAATCGATTGTATAAGCTTTTTCAGCCCTTACCTCAACATGTCCGAATTTGGAATATGGTATTCTCGCTTATTTCCCAGGGATACCTGGCGAGAAATCCATTTGATAAGGAATACCGTAGATATGTGAATGCAACGGGTAAACAAATTATTAATAGATCGTTTGATATCAATAGCAGAACAGATTTTAGAACAACAGCAAATTGTGGGCTTGTGATTGGCTATTCGGGAATGGGAAAGACAACTACAATTAATAAGATTCTAAGTAACGTGCCGTCAGTAATTGTTCATAATACTTATAATGGTGAACATTTTAACCAAACACAATTGGTTCAAATAACCTTACAAACGCCGCATAATGCGAGCCTAAAGGCACTTTCACTTCAGTTTTTTATGAAAGTAGATGAAATACTCGGAACAAACAACTTTAAAAAGTATGTATCACGAAATCTAAGTGTTGATGCGATGCTCCCTCTAATGGGGATTGTATCGCAAAATATCGGTCTTGGTTTGATGGTGATTGACGAAGTTCAACATTTGCAAAACCGTGGTGTACAGCAGATGATGAATTACTTTGTTACTCTTATGAATTCGTTTGGTGTACCCGTAATTTTTATTGGTACACCAGCATCGTATCCAATTTTCCAAAATGAATTTAGGATTGCAAGAAGAGTAACGGGGAGTGGCGAGGTAATCTGGAATAACATGAATAATGACGAGGAGTTTCGTTTGTTTTTGAATTCAATATGGAAATATCAATGGAACCGAAAATTCACACAACTAAATGATGAATTGATCCAGATTTTCTATGAAGAAACTCAAGGGATATCGGATCTCATTATCAAGTTATTCGTCAACGTTCAGCATATGGCAATTCACAGTGGAAAAGAAGAGTTAACGGTTGATATTGTGAAAAGAACGGTTAGAGACAATTTTAAAATGATGAAGCCAATGCTGGATGCACTGCGATCAGGCAACCCTTATAAAATCTCTAAATATGAGGATTTAAGGAAAAGTGAAGAGAAAAATAATATTAGAAGCGAGGTGTTGGCTCAGCCTACGAAAAATAATAATGAAGCCAGATCCAGGGAAAGAACTGTAGCAACTTCAATCAAGCTCAAGAGCAAAATGAAACAGGATTATGAATTTAATGATATAAGATCAATCCTTGATCAAGCTAATAAGTCGGGTACATCTGCGTACCAACTATTGTTAGAACATGGCTATATTGATGAAATGACTTATAAGCAAGATGATCTAATTGTATGATGAATTTCTTACCGATTTTATACAATGACGAAGTCTTCTATAGTGTTTTGTCACGATATAAAAGAATGTGTGGGATGATAAGCAAAACAGCTCTTATTAGGGACTTATTTGGCGAAAAAACGGCATTCAAATCAACGTTGTTTCCGCAACACCTGAACAAGCTGATAGAAAACTTGCCCTATAATTCAAAAATAGAGGAACACGAACTTATCAGAAATCACACACCTATAAATTTCTATACTGCCTTTTTATCCAGTAAGCATTCTAAAGCTGTTGTAGATGGAATGATCAAAGGAAAAGGAACTGGAATTGAAGCCCTGGTTGGTATCGCAGGAAGCAAAGTGAAATTAAATGATTATCTGAAGGTCTGTCCTAATTGTCTCATAGAGGATAACGAACATTTAGGAGAAAGTTACTGGAGGAGATCCCATCAAATTGTTGGGGCATTGTTTTGTTTAAAGCATGAAGTTCCTTTAGTAAACAGTAAGGTAGGATGTTCAGATAATATTGTTGATTTTATTTGTGCGGATGAGGATGTCTGTGATTTGGAAAATATCTTAATACCTAACTACTCAGAAGAAATAAAGCGGCTAAATCTGAAATACCTTCGTAATGTTTCCTATTTACTAAACGTTAATGAGGAAAGAAAGGACCTTTCCTTTATTAATAATTATTATATAGACCGTTTACGCGAGAAAAACCTCGCTTCAAAAAGTGGGAATTTATATATTAAAGATTTGGTAACAGCGTTTGTGAATTATTACCCAATTGAGTATCTAAAGCTTATGCAAAGTGCTATAGATATTAATAACGAAACAAATTGGTTGAGACTTTTTGTAAGAAATAACAATAAGAATAGAAGTCCACTAAGACATCTTTTACTGTTAGAGTTTCTTGGCTTAGAAGTCGCAGATTTATTCAATTGTAGTTCAACAGTAGGAAGAATTCCATCCAAGTCAAATCGAAAACCCAATTATGAGTTAAGTGAACGAAGGAGTAAATGGTTAAAGCTAATACAAGATAATCAGGGGGCTACGAGGGCTGAGTTAAAAGTAATTGGGAAGGGGCTTCATACATGGATTATTGCTCATGATAGAATGTGGTATGAAGAAGTAACACCCAAGATTCGAAAGAGAGAGAATAAGAGAGAAGTAATTGATTGGAACCAAAGGGATGAAGAGTGCTTGAAGCTTGCAAAAAAGGCGGTAAAGGCACTTCTAAATAATGATGGCAAGCCGATTAGAATTGTTCCAGCAAGTATTAGGCGAGCCGCAGGAGTTAAGAGATGGTTTCTTCATAAAAAGTTAAGTAAGACATGGGAGTATTTAATGGCAGTCACAGAGGATATAAATAGCTATAGAATCAGAAAAATTAAATGGGCAATAAGAGAATTAACGGAGAAGCAAGGGAAGGCAACGGTTTATCAAATTCAGTTGTATGCAGGGTTTGGAGGCAATAATAAAAAAATTAAATTAACTATAGAGCAATTTTTGTAGTTCTAAAGCAGATTGATTTTGGATATGACTTCAATAAAGAAGGAAATGATATAAAAGGGAGAGAGAGTACATGTGGGGTCAAGCTACAATTGAATTTCTAATTGATGATTTCTTGAAGTATATAGGAGGTATAAGTGTAACAGCATTAGTAATGGGGGCTATATTTCTTATTTTGAAAACTTCTACCAATTCAATAATAACTTCTAGTTTTAATAAAAATCTTGAGAGCCATAAAGCTGAGCTTACAAAAATGATAAATGCCGAAACTGAACAAAAGAAAAGTGAATTAGCTAAAGTAAATGATAAATTTAGAAATGAGCTTAATGCAGAAATTGAAAAACTCAAACACGAACAACAAAGAGCATTTAAGGACTTTGAGCTTTATACATCCAAAAAACATGAAAGGTATCCAGAGGTTTATAAAAGTATTGAAATTGCATATGGGGCTATTTTATCGTTGCACGGTAAATATAGGGACTTGTCCTTTGAGAATGTAAATAAAGACGATGTTAAAGCTTATTTAGAGATGGAAGGTGTAACAAAAAAAGATATGCAAGAAATAATGGATCTTTGGGTCGACGGTGAGCCCAATGCAGATGCCGTCATGCGAATTAATTCGGTGAGAAGGAGAATAAAAATCAATTCAGCTTATGAAAGTTGGTCTGATGCGAACGATACTTTAATTTTCAACGAATTATATCTCTCAGAATCCGTTTCTGAGCAAGCAAGAAAGGTTCTTAATAAGTTATGGGAATACCTTGATTTAGAAGAAATATACGGTCGATCATATGAGGAAATACTCGGTGGTTCTAATGTTAGGGATGAAATGAAACAAGAGAAAGAAAAATTAAAAAAAGTTATGAAGAGTGAATTATCTCAAGTAGTATCTCTATAGTATCTCAATAAATTTGTGGACTCAGTTTGCGAAATCTTATAAATCCTATTTCCCCAAAACCTATATCCCTACTATGTAGAAAACTAATAAACCCCTGGTATTCATAATAAACCTGTGATAAAAATCGAATAAAGACGTGATAAAATCGGGGAGAGGATAAATGGAGAAGGGGAAAAACCCAGATCCATCAAGCCTTTCCCCTGTTTTTGTATCAAGACATTATTCAGATTTTAATAAAGTCGTGACAGAAAAAGTTGGGTCAAAAATTGAGAAAAGAACTGTTTTGTAGCACGAGTTTATTTATGAGGGCAACGGTGGAATGCGGGTTTGAGGGCTGTTTTTTATCAAGGGTTTATTTATTCTGAACAGGATGGTGTAAATAGCAATCAAAGTTTAAACAAAGCCTAAATAGTCGTACTAAAGCCTAAAAAGTCATGTTACGAGCCGAGCGAAATTCAGGGATCCAATCCTATTTTTCCTCGGCTCTTATCTCTTTCTCAAAAGGTAGGAGAACCCTTATGGGGCAAGGGATGAGGAAGTTTTTCTCCTGCTTTATCTCGATCATTTCTCCAATAATCTTTGGCCCTATCCCCGTTCTTCCCCTTGCCATAACACGACTTTAATTGCTTTGTTGACCCCGATTTTCTCGGTCGTAGCCCCTGTTTTTCCCCTATTTGTAGTACGACTTTAATTGCTCGAAGGGATTGGGGAAAGGGAGGGGGAAAGGCTGAGAAACCTTGTAGCTCTAAGGCGGAGAGGGATTAGGGAAAGGTGACATGCGTGAGTAAACTATTTTTGCTGATGACAGATGGTACAGAGGGTTGAGAGTGCAGTGATGGAGCGGGTTTGGGGAGTAGTACAGATGGGATAGGAATGTGAGACAGAGGCAAGATATTAGTGGGGGTGATTAATAGATTAATATTAGATAACACCCGAACACACCTGATAACACCTGATAACACCTGATGCTGAAAATCAGGTGTTTTTGCTTTTTTAGCTAGGTGATCTGGTAGGAGCTTAGAGTTTATCTAAGCAATTTTCTCTAAATGACTCCTAGATCAATTTCTAGCGGTACAATGGCAAGAGTAATATGCAGGAATAGCGGGAGCCGATCAATGAGACATTGAGTTCACAATCTCTATTTGTTTAGAGAGTATTGTGTTAGTTGCTGATAGTAAATTTCTTACCGGGCCAACATACCTAGACCTCCGATCAATAGATGACAAGGAATATCAAAAAGTATGTGGAATTATGTAATGATAACTTTTGAAGTTTCGCGATTAGGTGAGAATGCTTTTTTTAAAATTCACTAGTTGACCAACTTGGAGGATAATATGACGTACTGCTTTGCTTGGAAACAAAATGGTTGTGTGTTTATGGTTGGAGATTCATTAATGTCAAGTAAAGAAAATGATATATTAAATTCAAATGTAAGTTCTATTGGTGAAGAACATGGTAAATACGGAGATTATTATGTTGAAGAAACCACCTCTAAGTTATTTAGAATTGAAGATTTATTAATTGCTTATTGGAAAAGTAGAATATTCAAAAGATATTATTGAACAAATTGAGTTACAGTTAAGCTACTTTGATATTGAAGAAATATTACAAAATATCAGTAATTCATTCTCCCATGCAGCTGAGTTCGAATTATTAGTTGCCAAGAAAAAAGCAAGTTCAAACATGTTGTTTTATGTAACACCTTCTTCATTCGAAAGAATTGATGAAGCTAAAAGTATTGGGAGTGGCAATAAAATAACCCAACTTACAGATACATTATTAAATTTTACAAAAGGATTTGATTTTAAAGAAGATGATCCCAAAACAGTTCTCAGTAAAATGGTTGCTTTTTTGCAAATAATTATATACAAGAATGGATTTTTAGAATATGGAGTAGGAGGAACGGTTTGCGGAGCTTGCCTAGAAGAAGAAATTATTTGGAATGATGATTTGTTTTATCTCTTTTATGAGAGAAATTTTGAAGATAGAGTGACATTAAATGTATCCGTTCGAGAGGATGTTTTACTTACAGGGTCGGATTTCAATGAAACAAATAAGATTTTTGGATCACTTACTACAAATAAAGATAGCTTTAAAAGACATAATATTATTAGAAAATTACTTAAGATACTAAACACAACACCTCCAAGATTTATTGTTTTTTATAGTAAATTTTATAATTGCATTTATTTTAACGATACGAACAGAAGGAACATTACTAGTATAGGATTTAGGTATTTAAAACGTGGATCCCAGATAAAAGTAGCCTTCATTAATAATCCTGATTTAGTTTTACAACTATGTTCACACCAATCAGACGAAAAAATAAATATACCTGTTTTCTATATTAAGTCGTTTCAACTCCCATATATATCGAGAGAAGATTTGTTAAATATGTATAATATTGAAGATGTAATGGATATGAATGAAACTTACGATTTTGATTTAGACGAAATAGACATCAACATACCCAACAACTTAATAAGAAGTATCAACATTGATAAATTTGCCGAAATCGATGATGTCCTTATTATTGACTTTCAGTATCTTTTTACAAAAATAAAAGAACGCCTTGATCATTATAAAGGTCTTAATATTAAACTTAATGCTAGTAATATCTCAAAAGCATTTACCAAATTTATGGGTAGATACACCGCTGAAAACTCACTTAAACAATATATAATTTATTATTCGAATGGTGAAGATTATATTATTGACGGAGAAAACATACTTACAAACTTTATAAGCTCAATTGAAAATGTAATAAGTTTTGAGTTTTCTAATGATAATTACTACTTAGGTGTAGTAGCTAATACATCGATATTTTTAAAAGAATATTATGTAAATGAAAAATACTTTGGAATAGATAAAATATGTAAAGTATTGGATAACACTCCGATTAACCAAATACTTGAGCTTCTCCCTACATCTAATTATAACCCAGAAGAAACCGACTTAATTTTAATAAGAAATCATAAATATGAAACTAATATTAAAGTTCCAATAGTGTATTACGTCGTGGACTATTTAATAGATGATATGTTTAATATAACGCAAGATAATGCATTATTATGGGACTCATATAAGGGTACTGAAGAGGAAGAACTTATAAAATATATGATCAACGATACACTTGGGGGTCTGTCAATAAGTTTGTGTAAACTCTAAATCAAGAGTTCCCCTGTTAAGAGAAGAAGATGCTCTTTAAGGCAGATGCTGGCCAATCCGTTCAGGATAAAAGACGGATAATTGAAGCAGGATCTGACCCCAGTTTTGGACTCGGCCTGTCCACTTGCGGGTGACATCGACCGTCACTAAATAGAGCATTTT
>NZ_JAGFIP010000017.1:0-127500 GCF_017582705.1 Paenibacillus sp. F411 | reverse complement strand
GCCGGAGCCTGCCGGACCCGGGAGTCTGGAAGGCACCGGGAGCAGACTATGTCGCTCCACGAACCCCGCTGGAGCAGGGCATGGCTGAAGTGTGGGCCGAGGTGCTGGGGGTGGACCGGGTCGGGGTTCACGATCACTTTTTTGAATTGGGAGGTCATTCGTTATCCGCGATGAGCCTGCTAAGCCGCATGAAGAGTAAGCTAGGGCGTGAGTGGACACTGGCTGAGCTGTTTGACCTGCCGACCATTGCCGGATTGACATCGCAGCAGACAGAAGAAGCGGCACCGAGCCTTGCGCCTATTCCGGCAGCAGCGGAGCGAGCGTACTACCCGCTGTCCCCCGCCCAGAAAAGATTGTATGTGCTCCATGAGCTGGAGCCGGAATCTACGCGGTATAACATGCCTCTTATGCTGGAGTTGTCCGGGACTCTGGATCTGGACCGCTTTACACATGCCTGGGAGCAGCTGGCGGAACGTCATGAAAGTCTGAGAACCTCCTTCCGCATGGTAAACAATGAGCCGTTTCAGCATATTGAGCCCACCGTAGAGCTGGAGCTAAAGCTGCTGCAGGGGGTTACAGAGATGGAAGCAAAGCGCCTGATCTCCTCCTGGATTCAGCCATTCGATATCCAGCGTGCCCCGCTGTTTCGGGTATCGGCGATCGAGCTGGATCACGGGCAAAGCCGCATTTTGTTTGATATGCATCACATCATCTCGGACGGGGTATCCGTGTCTCAGCTGACTCATGAGTTCATGAGAGCTTATGAACAACAGCCGCTTACGCCGCTGCGTTTGCAATATAAGGATTACACAATGTGGTACCTTGAGCAGCTGGATACCCCTGCAATGAAGGCCAGTGAGGCCTTCTGGCTGGATCATCTCCGCGGGTATGAATACAGCCAAGGCAGGAGGAGCGACACCGTCTCAGCATCGTTAAACTCATTAACGAATAACGGACTAAATAATTCAAATAACAATTTATTAACGACATTAACAAAAGCTTCACATACCCACACCGGAGAAGTCCGGAGTATAAACGTATCTGCCGAAATCACAGCGGGTCTCCGTGAGCTGGCTTCACGCACCCGCAGCACCTTGTTTATGGTATTCCTGAGCGCCTGCACTGCGTGGCTGTCTGCATGTACATCGCGGGAGGAGGTCGTAGTGGGCACGGTTGCCGCAAACCGAAACCACCCCGACACGAATAATGTCATCGGCATGTTCGCCAACACGCTGCCTTTGCGCAGCAGGGTAGACCGGCGTTTGACCGCCCTTCAATACCTGGAGCAGGTTCGCTGCATGACCATCGAGGCATTGAAGCACGCGGCGTATCCTTTTGAGGAGATGGTCCGCAAGCTTCCCGTTAAACGAGGTCCGGGCCAGAATCCGCTGTTTGATACCTTGTTCGTCATGCAAAACACAGCATCTGAGGAGCTTCACCTGGACGGACAGCCGCTACGACAGTGCAGACTGGAGCAAGGCATCGCCAAATTTCATCTGACGGTAGAGGCCGTAGAGGTGAAGGATGGATTCACTCTTTACATGGAGTACAACACTGCTGCCTTCAGCGCAGAAGCCGTGGAAGACATGGGTGAGCAGCTGCTGCAGCGGCTGCAGCTCCTGGCCTGGCAGCCGCAGCTCACCCTGCAGGAGCTGGATGAGCTATGTGCTTCGGGGAAGGGATATCCTCCTGCAGGGCCTAGCCTTGGGACAGCGCCGGCTTTCTCTGCAGCAAAGATTGACTCTGATCGGTCCAGCTCTAGCCCGCAGTCTGCGGGTCCCCTGGAATCACCGGCTCCCCGGACGTCCACGGAGAAGGAAATCGCAGAGATTTGGCAGGAGGTGTTGAGAACAGCTCCAATCGGAATTCATGATGATTTTTTCGACATAGGGGGACATTCAATTCTGGCAGCGCAAGTGGCATCTCGGATCCGGTCGGCCTTTGAGATTCAATTTCCGCTTCGCACCCTGTTTGAGCATCCTACAGTCTATGGCATTGCGACATTGCTTGAGAAGTCCCGGCAAATCGCTCCGGAAACGATCTTCTCCGCAAACGCTGCTGACGCTCCTGTAATGGCAAGAGTAACTCGGGAGGGAGGAGTGCCGCTATCCTTTGCACAGCAGCGCCTGTGGTTTCTGGACCGGCTGTCGCCGGGAAGCGCGGCATATAACATTTTCGGTGCTGTCAGCATGAGCGGACCACTGGATAAAGCCTGCTTGGCCCGTGCCCTGGAGCGGCTGATTGCGCGTCACGAAGCCTTAAGGACAACCTTTCATCTGGAAGGTGAGCCGATTCAGCGCGTATCGGCAGCCTCCTCCTTCACGCTCCGAATAAAGGATTTGCAGTCAGGGTCTATGGAGCAGCGCCAAGCTGAAGCCGAGCGGCTGGCGGCACAGGAAATGGCTCAGTCCTTTGATCTGGAGCGCGGACCGCTGTTATCCGTGCTGCTGCTCCAGCTGAAGGAGCAGGAATATCATCTGCTCATCACGATGCATCACATCATTTCCGACGCTTGGTCGATTGGCATTTTCGTTCGCGAGCTGGGCCAGCTGTACCGGGAAGCCCGATATCATCTGCCGCCGGGCCTGTCCGAGCTGAAAGTACAGTATGCCGATTATGCGGCTTGGCAAAATGAGGCGATCAGCCAGGAAGAATGGACTCGTCAGCAGAGCTACTGGATGAGGCAGCTGGGCGGGGAGTTACCCGTACTGGAGCTGCCGGCAGACTATCCAAGGCCGGAGCGGCCGGGCTACCGCGGAGGGCGGGTGAAGCAGCGGGTTGCACCGCAGGTGCAGCAGCAGCTTCAGGAGCTGTGCCGCACGGGACAGGCTACGCTGTTCATGGCACTGCTGTCTGCCTTTGCCGTGCTCTTGAAGCGGCTGAGCCAGCAGGAGGATTTCGTCATCGGCTCGCCGATTGCGGGACGGAGCCAGGCCGAGACCGAGCCGCTGATTGGCTGCTTCCTGAATACGCTCGCGCTGCGGCTGGACGTTTCGGGCGACCCAACCTTCACCCAGCTGCTTCGCCGAACCAGGGCTGTATGTCTGGACGCGTACAGCCATCAGGATATTCCGTTTGAAAAGCTGGTGGAGCTGGTGCAGCCGGAGCGGCATATCAGCCGCAACCCGATCTTTGACGTCATGATTAATCATGTGAATACGCCAGGGTATGAGGCGGAATTGATGGAGATGCAGATATCACCTCTGGAGCTCGGTGAGCCACAGGCCAAATTTGCACTCACCCTCTATATTCATGAACGTGATGACGGGCTGGAGCTGGAATTCGTGTATCAGAAGGACCTGTACAGTGCTGCTCGAATGCAGGAGCTGGCCGCCCAGTATGTGCATCTGCTGAGCCAGCTGTCCGTGAACCCGGAAGCGGTCATCTCCTCTTGTTCACTGGTTACCCCGCGGAGCCTCTCGCTGCTGCCAAATCCCGCGGAGCCTTTGGAAGAGCCAAGATTTCCGGCAGTTACGGAGCTGCTGGAGGCGGTCATCGCCCGTCAGCCGGCATCACCTGCCATCTCGCACAGACAGGGACAGTGGACTTACGGAGAGCTGGGAGAAGCGGTGGAGAAGCTGGCCGCAAGGCTTCTGGAGGAAGGGCTGCAGCGGGGAGAAGCCGTCGCTCTGACCGGCCGGCGAAGCTTCGGACTGGTTGCAGCCATGTTAGGTGTTATGAAGGCGGGAGGGGTTCTGCTGACCCTCGGCCCCGGCACATTGCCGGAGCGTGGCAAGGGCATGCTGGCTCTGGCGGGCGCACGCCGATGGATAGATGTCGGCAGCGAAGACCGTGAAGAGCGGTGGCTTCGGGAGGAGGCATGGACCCATCTGTACCTCCTGCAAGAAAACGGCATCCTGGCAGCGGCTGAAGGAGCCCCTGCATCTGTACCGCCGGGAGCAGCATCCCCAGAGGTCTGGCCGACGCTGCAGCCGGACGACCCGGCTTACATCTTCTTCACTTCAGGCACGACGGGCCGTCCCAAAGGGATTCTCGGCTGTCATAAAGGCCTGTCTCATTTCCTGACCTGGCAACGGGGGACGTTTGGCATCGGTCCCGGAGACCGAGCCGCGCAGCTGACCGGGCTTGCCTTTGACGTCGTGCTGCGGGATATCCTCACGCCGCTGATCTCAGGGGCAGTGCTCTGCCTGCCGGATGAGGAGAGAGATGTGTCTGCGGCAGCCATCCTGCCCTGGATGGACAAGAACCGGATCACGATTCTGCATACCGTCCCGTCCTTGGCGCAATCCTGGCTGGGACAAGGGCAGTCTCGCCCGCTGACTGCGCTCAGAGCTGTGTTTTTTGCCGGGGAGCCGTTGCCGGGCTTTCTGATCCGGGACTGGCGGGACGCTTTCGGCAGCTCCGCCGAAATCATCAACCTGTACGGTCCGACAGAAACGACACTTGCGAAGTGCTTTTACCGCGTTCCGGCACAAGGCAGTCTGCCGCCGGTTCAGCCGGTCGGCTCTCCGCTCCCTCAGACGCAGCTGCTCGTGCTAGGTCCTGACCGCAGGCTGTGCGGCATTGGAGAAATGGGGGAGCTCGTCATCCGCACGCCATTCAGGACGCTGGGCTACCTGAGCGCGGAAGATCAGGAGCAAGGGCGGTTCGCAAGCAGCCCGTTCACTCAGGAGGAGCAGGACCTGCTGTATTTCAGTGGAGATCTGGGACATTATTTGCCGGATGGGAGCCTTCAGATTGCAGGCCGGCGTGATGATCAGGTGAAGATCCGGGGCATGCGCGTGGAGCTCGGCGAGATCCAGAGCGTCCTCGCCGGGTACGAAGGGGTGCAGGAGGTGGCGATCGCCGCGTGCCCTGCTCCTGACGGCGGCAAAAGGCTCGCAGCGTACTACGTATCCGCACCGGAAGGCGTATCGCTAGCAGAGCTGCGCTCCTACGCCCGAAGCCGGCTGCCAGGCTATATGGTGCCTGGCGCCTTCATTCCGCTGGAAGAGCTGCCGCTCACGCCGAACGGCAAGATCGACCGCGCCCGGCTGCCTGATCCTGCTGAAGCTTTTGACCGCAATGCCTCTGCCTTAAGCTATAGCGCGCCGCAAGATAGTCTTGAGCAAATGCTGGAGGGCATCTGGTGCCGGCTGCTGGGCGTGGAGCGGGTGGGAAGATATGATAACTTTTTTGATCTTGGCGGCCATTCATTGCTGCTGCTTCAAGCTAAGACACAGCTGTCTGACGCGCTGGGCAGAGATATCCCGGTCGTGGAGCTGTTTCAATATCCAACGCTTTCTTCGCTGGCAGCACATCTGAAGCAAGGCAGTGAGCCGGCTGCAGCAACCGGCGAAGTCCACCGCCATCGGGCGGACATGCGGCAGCAGTCGCTGGAGCAGCGCCGTCAGGCAAGGCTCAAAGGCGGCCGTCATCGCAATACCTAATACGTGGAGGTGTGTGTCCATGCAGGAAATGAACGGAACCGAAATTGCTGTTGTCGGCATGAACTGCCGTTTTCCGGGGGCTTCCAATGTGGAAGCATTCTGGAGCAATCTGGTGGAGGGAACAGAGAGCATTGTTTTTTTCAGTGATGAAGAGCTGGAGCAGGCAGGCGTTAAAAAAGACGTCTACAAGCGCCCCAATTATGTTCGGGCGGGGTCGATCATTGAGGATACGGATCAGTTTGATGCGGCATTCTTCGGCATGACACCTAGAGAGGCGGAAATTCTGGACCCGCAGCAGCGGCTGTTTCTGGAGAAGGGCTGGGAGGCGCTGGAGCTTGCCGGATATACGCCGGAGAAATACAGCGGACGCATCGGTGTCTTCGCCGGCGTCTTCAGTAGCAGCTACCTGTTTCAGCTGTACTCGGAGCCTGGTCTCGTGGATTCGGTGGGAGAGCTCGCCATCCGGCACGGTAATGAGAAGGATTACTTGGCGACCCGGATGTCCTACAAGCTCAACCTGAAGGGACCGAGCGTCAGTGTACAGACCTCTTGCTCCACCTCGCTCGTGGCCGTCCATTTCGCGGTTCAGAGCCTGCTCGGCGGGGAATGTGACATGGCTTTGGCAGGCGGCGTATCCATTGTGGCCCAGCAAAAGACAGGCTACCTCCACCAGGAAGGGGATGTCCTGGCTTCGGACGGACACTGCCGTCCCTTTGATGTCAAGGCAAGCGGGACGATCTTCGGTAACGGTGTCGGCGTGGTCGTCCTGAAACGTCTGGAGGACGCCCTGCAGGAAGGGGACACCGTGTACGCGGTCATTAAGGGCACCGCGATCAACAATGACGGCTCTGACAAGGTCAGCTTCACGGCGCCGAGCGTCAATGGCCAGGCGGAGGTCATTCTGGACGCACAGGCGATGGCCGGCGTGCTTCCAAGCACGATCGGAATGATCGAGGCCCATGGAACCGGGACGCCGCTGGGAGATCCCATCGAGATTGCGGCGCTGAGCCGCGTATTCCGTATGGACACGGAGCAGAAAGGCTTCTGTGCCATTGGCTCTGTCAAATCCAACATCGGTCATCTGGGCGCCGCATCCGGTGTCGCAGGGCTGATCAAGACGGTGCTTTCACTGCATCATGGGGTGATTCCGCCGAGCCTGCATTTCGAGCAGCCGAACCCGAATATTGATTTTGCGCAAAGCCCGTTTGTTGTAAATACGAAGGCGCGGACCTGGGAGCAGCCAGAAGGCTTCCCTCGCCGCGCAGGTGTCAGCAGCTTCGGCATGGGTGGTACGAACGCCCATGTCGTGCTGGAGGAGAGCCCGGCAGTCAAGGCAGCGGTCGGGGTCGCTCCGGCTGCCGAGCTGCTGGTGTTGTCCGCGCTGAGCGAAGATGCACTGGAGCAGGCCGCGGACCAGCTGCAGCAGCATCTGGAGCAGCACCCTGACCTTTCGCTGGCGGATGTCGCATTTACGCTGCAGGAAGGGCGAAAAGAGTTTCCTTACCGCATGGCCTTCAGTGCCGGCTCTATGGCAGAGACGGCTGAGCTGTTGAAGCAGCGAAGCGGGAAGCTGCATGCGCGTCATGCCGCTGCTCCGAAGCGGCTGGGATTTCTGTTCCCGGGCCAGGGCTCGCAATATATTGGCATGGTTCGCGGGCTGTATGAGAGCGAGCCCGTCTTCCGCGAAGCCGTCGACACCTGCTGTGAGCGGCTGCAGCCGAGGCTGGGCTTGGATCTGAGGACGCTGTGGTGGAATGAACAGGATGCCGATGCAGCCTCCCGGCTGCAGGAAACATCGGTGGCCCAGCCGAGTCTGTTCATTGTTCAGTATGCGATGGCCAAGCAGCTGGAGGCGTGGGGCTTGACCCCGGCATGCATGCTCGGTCACAGCATTGGCGAGTACACCGCGGCTTGTCTTGCCGGAGTCTTCACACTGGAGGATGCACTGGAGCTCGTCGCTGAACGGGGCAGGCTGATGCAGAGCATGCCGCCGGGGGTCATGATGTCAGTGCATTTGCCAGAGTCAAAGACTCGGGAGCATCTCTTCGGCTCCTTGTCGGTCGCTGCCGTGAACGCACCGGAGATTACGGTGGTGGCCGGGAATAAAGAGGATATGGAGCGCCTTCGTGACGAGCTTCGTCAGGAAGGCATTGAAGCCTATCTCCTCCATACGTCTCATGCCTTCCACTCTTCGATGATGGACCCCGTGATCGAGCCCTTTACGGCGACAGTCTCACGCATCACCCTGCATGCTCCGCAGATCCCGTACATATCTAATGTAACGGGGAGCTGGATTCAGCCGGAACAGGTCATGGATCCCGGCTATTGGGGGGAGCATGTAAGGCAGAGCGTCCGGTTTGCAGAAGGCGCAAGCGCCCTGATGTCAGACCCAGGTCTGCTGCTGGTAGAGATTGGACCAAGTCATGTGCTCAGCGGCCTGATGAGTCAGCAGGGGCCGCAGACCCGGACACCGTCCGCCGTTCCGCTCATTCGCCATCCCAAGGATCGCCAGGAGGACCGGGGATTTCTGCTGCAGGCACTTGGCCGACTGTGGTGTGAGGGTGTTGCCGTGAAGTGGAGCGATGTGCATCCGGATCGAATCGCAAGGCGGATTGCGCTTCCGACCTATCCGTTTCAGCGCAAGCGCTACTGGATTGGACAGGGCAGCCTGAGCTTCTTGCAATCCGGGCAGGAGGTCGCGTCTGCAACTGCAGCCGACTCATCCGCGTCCTCTTATCCGACGGACAAAGGCGAAGTGGACAGCGCAACGGGTGTCACGGAGCCGTCGGCACCGGCTGCTGCCGCGGCGCTTGATAAAAGCCCCGAGGGTGTGCTGGAAGAGGTGCGGGGGATCTGGGAGGACCTATTCGGCATTTCTCCGATCGGCCTGGATGATGATTTCTTTACATTGGGCGGCAATTCCATGCTGGCGATTCAGCTGATGACCCGTATCCGCAATGCCTATGATATAGAGCTGCAGCTGGAAAATATGTTCGATGAGCCGACAATCCGCGGCTTGGCCAGACAGGTGATCGAGGCGCTGCCGGATGCAAAGGGGAGTCCAGAGGAGGAAGCAGCAGAGCTGGAGGCGCTGCTGAAGGAGCTGGAAGGACAGTCTCTGGACGACATCCAGAGAGAGCTCGACAAATTGAAGGCGGAAGGAGTCAAGCAGTCATGATCAGCAACCTGCAATGTGTAGAGGTCAAGGAGCTGAGTGCCCCGCTGCTGCAGAGCCTGAGTGAACTGCTCGCAGCTGTCGTGGAGGATGGAGCCTCCGTAGGCTTTATGCCCCCGCTCAGCCTGGCAAGTGCTGAATCCTATTGGAGGAAGGTGCCGGGTGAGGACGTCCTGCTATGGGTGGCCATGGATCAGGAGGTCGTGTGCGGAACGGTCCAGCTGCATTTGTCTATGAAGGAGAATGGACTGCACCGGGCCGAGGTGGCGAAGCTGATGGTGCATCCGGATCATCGGCAAAAAGGCATCGGAAGAGCTTTAATGAAGGCAGCCGAGGCCGGTGCTGTCAGAGAAGGGCGAAGCCTGCTCGTGCTCGACACGCGGCAGGGAGACCCTTCCAATCTGCTGTACCGGTCGGAAGGTTATATCGAGGCGGGTACGATTCCCCGCTTTGCATTATCCAGTCATGGAAGCCTGGACGCGACGGTCTTTTATTACAAGGAAATTTCGAGGAATTAACCTTTGCCGTGAACCACAAAAGCCATGCCAAAACCAATTAGGCGCTGGAGCTCCTATGAAAGGGTGGAAACATTGAAAACTGATATCGTGCTAGAGCGCGTCTCCCGGAAACAGCCGCTGCCGCTCTCGGTGGAGCAGTACAGACTATGGTTTCTCAGCCAGCTGGAACCGTCCAGCATTCATTTCAATATTAATGCGGCTTTCCGCATGCAGGGAGAGCTGGCTGAGGAGCTGTTTGAGCAAAGCCTGAACGGCATTGTTGCCCGCCATGAATCGCTCCGCACGGTTTTCGAGGTCCGGGAAAGTGTGCCGGAGCAAGTCATTAGGGAACGGGTGTTTATTCCGATAGACTTGGTTGATCTGTCCATGCTGCCCAAGGAGGAGCAGGAGGCTCGTGCGGTGGAGCTTATGAATGAAGAGATTCAGAAGCCCTTCTCACTGGAGACCGGCCCGCTTCTGCGGGCTGCCCTGTTCCGTTTGTCGGAGCAGGAACGAATCCTGCTGTTTACGATTCATCATATCGTCGCCGACTTTGGCTCTTTAGGCAAAATCGTGCAGGAGCTGTGTCAGTTTTACACCGCTTATATCGAAGGGCGGGCACCGGAGCTGGCTCCGCTTCCGCTGCATTTTGCAGATTACGCCTACTGGCAGGCTGCGCGGGTCAAGGAGAACGCTTATGAGCGGCAGCTGAGCTATTGGCGGGACAAGCTGGGCGGAGAGCTTCCGGTGCTCAATATGCCGCTGGACCGTCCCCGTCCTCCAGTCATGACTCACGATGGAGAACGCAGGCGCATCACGCTGTCCCGGGAGCTGACCGAAGGCGTCAAACAGCTGAGCCGCAGCTCCGGGGTAACGCTCTTCAATACGCTGCTGGCTGCATATCATGTGCTGCTGTACCGCTACAGCGGACAGGAGGATTTGTGCATCGGGACATCGATCAGCACCCGAAGTCAGCCGGAGCTGCAGGATATGATCGGAATGCTGGTGAACAATCTGGTGCTGCGGATGGATGTATTCGGGAATCCTTCCTTCACAGACGTCCTAAAGCTGTCCCGCAAGACGTGCTTCGCTGCCTTTGCCCATCAGGATGTTCCGTACGAAAAGCTGATCGACGAGCTGCAGAGCGAGCGGGACCGGAGCCGCAATCCATTTTTCCAGACGATGCTTACCTTTTTGCATGCGCCGCCTCTGGATGTTCATGCACTTCCCGGGTTGACCATCCGGCGGTTTGATTTTACGAAGAAGCCCAGTGCGCTGGAGCTTTCCTTCACCATTACAGAGAATGATGGAGTGCTGGAAGCGGTCATGGACTATAACAGTGATCTGTTCCGTGCAGACACCATCGGCCGGATGCTGGAGCATTTCCGTCAGCTGCTGGAAGCTGCGGTGGAGGACCCCGGCCGGGGCATCAACGAGCTGCCAATGCTGTCAGACCGTGAAAGGCACACCATTCTTCAGGAATGGAGCGGGGAGAGTGCCAGAACGGCCCCTCCGGAGGGTACCGTGCAGGAGCTGTTTACCCGCCAGGCTATGCTGACGCCGGACGCCACAGCTCTGATCTACCGGGATCAGTCCCTGACGTACCGCGAGCTGGAGGAGAGGTCAAACCAGCTGGCTCATGCTTTGCTGAACAGAGCAGGCGGAGGTGAAGCTCCCCTGGAACGTGTTGCACTCTGCCTGGAACGGTCCATCGAATGGATTGTGACGCTGCTCGGGGTGATGAAGGCGGGCTGTGCGTATATTCCGCTGGATCCCTCCTATCCGTCGGAACGCCTGGAATATATGCTCCGGCATGCCAGGGCCGATGCTCTTATTGCAGATCAAGGACTGCTTGCCGTCTCCGAGAGGCTTACGGATCAAGGCTGCCGGGTCATTCCGCTCTCCGCTCTATGGGATGAGCTGAGCCTGCAGCCCGTGACTCCTGTCAGCCCTGCGTCGAATTCGGACCTGATGTACATCATGTACACCTCGGGATCCACCGGGAAGCCGAAGGGCGTCATGGTTACCCACCGGAATGTGGCCAGCCACTGCGTCCAGGCTATGTTGAAATTTCAGCTGCAGGCTGGAGACCGTGTCCTCCAGTTCACTTCGGTCGGCTTCGATGTGGCGGTGCAGGAAATATTCCCTGCGCTGCTGTCAGGAGCTGCGCTCGTGCTGTGGAAGGACAAGCATATTGCCGAGGGCGGAGAGTTTCTGGCGTGGCTGGAGAAGGAGAAAGTCAGTGTTCTGAATGTAACAACGGCCCACTGGAGCAATCTCGTCACAGATCTCAAGAACGGAGTGGCGACCATTCCCGGCAGCCTGAAGCTGGTCATCGTCGGGGGAGAGAAGGTGGCTTATGACACCTATCAGGTGTGGAGCCGGATCACTGCGGGGAAGGTGCGCTGGATTAACGATTATGGCCTGACGGAAACGACGATCACGGCCGCGATGTTTGAGCCGCCGGCGGGCTGGACCAGTGACACGGAGCTGATGCCAGTAGGGTGGCCGCTGGGCAATACGACGATATATATCCTGAATGACAGCATGGAGCCGGTGCCGCCGGGCGTGTACGGGGAGCTTTATATTGGGGGAGACGGCATTGCAAAAGGCTATTGGGATCAGGAGGAGCTGAGCAAGGAGCGGTTCATCCCGAGTCCATTCCCTGCAACAAGCGGAGAGAACCTGTTCCGGACGGGGGACCTCGCCCGCTTCTTGCCGGATGGACTTGTGGAATTCATGGGCCGCCGGGACCATCAGATCAAGATACGGGGATTCCGCGTGGAGCCGGGAGAGATTGAGGCGCAGCTGTCACAATATGGAAAGCTGTCGCAATATGTGGTCGTGCCTCGTATGGGACCGGGTGGGGAGTACAGCCTGGCAGCCTACATTGTGCTGAACGAGCCGACGGTGACCGTCGGAGAGCTGCGGCGTTTTCTGCAGAACAGGCTGCCGGAGTACATGGTGCCCTCCTATTATGTGGTGCTGAGTGAGATTCCGCTGACCGTTCATGGCAAGGTGGACACTGCAGCCCTGCCCAAGCCGGAGCGGCATGCCAGAGAGGAACGGGACTACGTGGCACCGAGGACGCCGGCCGAGGCGCGGGCAGCCGACATCTGGGCCGGGGTGCTGGGCATGTCCGCAGTGAGCATCACCGACAGCTTTTTTGAAATCGGGGGCAATTCACTGCTGGCCACCCAGGTGATGTCCCAGGTGAAAGGACAGTGGGGCGGCTCGGCTCCGCTAAGGCTTCTGTTCGAATATCCGGTGCTTGCCGATTGGGCAGAGCAGCTGGACCGGTATATGGCCTCGGAGGGGCAGGGGACAGGGAGCAGGGAAGAGGAAGGCTGTCTGGTCAAAATCCAGCAAAAAGGCGAGAAAACGCCGCTGTTTTTCTTTCATCCGGTCGGCGGCAGCATCAGCTGCTACTTCACACTTTCGCGTCAGCTGGGAAAGGCCCAGCCCTTCTATGCCTTCCAAAGCCATGGCATGATTGGGTCATCAGACGTGCCACAGACCATTGAGGAGATGGCGGAGGCTTATGTCAGCGAGATCCTCTCGGTGCAGCCGAAAGGTCCTTACCGCCTCGGCGGATGGTCCATGGGCGGCTTTATCGCCTACGAGGCAGCACGCAGGCTGAAGGCAGCCGGAGAGGAGGTCGTACAGCTCGCCCTGATTGACAGCGATCTGTCCAAGAGAAGCGATGCCACCGAGGAAATGGTGATGTATCACTTCATCAAACAGCTGGCTGCCGTTCCGGGCCATCATATTTCTGATGATATGCTGCGTTCCTGGCAGGCCCAGAGCCTGGACCGGGAAGAATTATGCGCGGAGCTGCAGGCTCTGGACCTGCTGCCGCCGGGAACACCCGTGGAGGAGCTGAACCGTCTGTTCGCCGTCTATCTGGGCACAGTGCATGCCTTTCAGGCGTATCAGCCCGGACTTACTCCGAAGCTTGACGTGGAGCAGGTGCAGCTGTTCCGCGCTGCGGATTCGCAAGAGCAGGAGGGCGTATGGAGCCGCCTGGTCAGCCATCTCACATTACACCAGGTGCAAGCCGATCATTTCTCTATTGTTCATCACGAGGATCTTGGCCGATGGATTGACATTCCCAAAAATCTGTTACCCCTGGGATAGGAGGGAAGCGTGATGATATTCGTAGGCAAGCTGGTGCTGTATTTCCTGCTGTGGACACTGTACTCCTACACGATGCACGTTCTGGCCCACATTCCGCACAAAAAAAACTTCCTGCATCACATTCACATGGCCCACCACAAATACGACTATGGAGATTCCAAGTGGCCGCCATGGCATGATTTCTTTTTCTGGTTTGGCGGGTGGAAGGAAAGTCTGGATGTGTGGCTGACCTTTACCCTGCCGATTGTCGTGCTGATGTTCTTTGATCCGGTGTATGGCATCATCCTGTTCGCCTTTCATTATATTTATGAAATTTTTCTGTCCCGGAACGTCCTGGACCATAACCCGAATCTGACCGGCAAATTCACGAACATTATTCCCGTCGGCGTGTTTCACCTGAAGCACCACAAGCTGTACAAATGCAACTATTCCTTTTTCATTTCCTTATGGGACTATCTGTTCCGCACCAACGACAGCCACGTCAAAAAGAAGCTGAAGCAGCGGAGACGCAGCCAGGAGACCGTGTACAAGCAAGGCTCGTGATCATAATCTGTGGAAAAGGCGGTTGATTTCATGAACGATCTGGAAAAAAAGCTCTCCTCGCTTTCTCCCGAGCAGCGCAGCATGCTGGAGGCGCGCCTGAAGCAGCGCTCGGCTGCGCCGGACACAGCCGGTGCGGCCGGTGCCGCCGGTGCCGCCGGGGAGAAGGGGATTTCTATCAGTGACAGCCTGCGCCAAAAGGGAATGGGCTTCTCGCTCATCTTCTTCTCCGGCGACGGCTCGACAGACGGTCCTGACAAATATCGCCTGGTACTGGAAAGCGCCAAATTCGCGGATCAGAACGGGTTTCAGGCGATCTGGACCCCGGAGCGTCACTTCCAGGCTGTCGGCGGACTGTATCCCAATCCGTCGGTGCTGAGTGCCGCCTTGGCTACCATTACAGACAACATCCAGCTGCGGGCAGGCAGCGTCGTGCTGCCTCTGCACCATCCGCTGCGGGTCGCGGAGGAGTGGTCGCTGGTGGACAATTTATCCCGGGGCCGGGCGGCCATATCGGTAGCCACGGGCTGGCACCCCGCCGACTTTATATTAAAGCCGGAATATTACGAGAACCGCAAGGAAGTGATGTATGAGCATCTGGAGCTTATCCGGCGGCTGTGGAGAGGCGAGTCGGTGGAATGCAAGGATATTTCGGGCCAGCAGGTAGAGGTGGCGGTGCTGCCGAAGCCGGTGCAGCCAGAGCTTCCCGTCTTCCTGACGGCTTCGGGGAATCCGGCGACCTGGAGTAAGGCTGGAGAGCAGGGCTTTCATGTGCTCTGCTCCATGGCAACACATACACTGGATGCGCTGAAGGAGCGGATTCAACTGTACCGGGAGCAGCGCGCCAAGCATGGACATGATCCCGAAGCCGGCATCGTCTCGGTGATGGTCCACACCTGTGTCGGCGAAAAGGATCAGGAGGTGAAGGAGCAGGTCAGAGGCCCGCTCCGGGATTATTTAGACACCTTTTTAGATCAATATGAGACGCTGAATCCACTGAAGGACGAGCAGTCCGAGGTCGGCAGTATGCTGAGCAGCAGCCGGGACGCGCTGATTACCTTCGCCTTCGAGAAATATTTTCAGATCAGCTCATTAATGGGCTCCAAGGAGAAATGTGCCGCCATGATCGAGAAGCTGCACCGCATCGGAGTCGATGAGGTGGCCTGCCTGCTGGACTTCGGGCTGGAATTTCAGCAGGTGATGGAGGGACTGGAGCATCTGAATGAGTTGAGGTCCTGGTTTACTCCGGCGAAGCTGCAGGTTCCTGTATAGAGCAAGGCATTTCACAAAAAAAGAAGGTGAGAGGATGGAAGTAGAAATCCAGCAGGGAAACAGCAGCATCCATCCGGCGCGTACGGTTTGGGGAGATCATAATTTTTTGAAGCTGTGGACGGGGCAGTCCCTCTCCATGTTTGGCTCCCAGATTACGGCGATGGCTCTTCCGCTGATTGCGGCACTGTCGCTGAAGTCATCACCGCTGCAAATGGGAATTTTACATGCTGTTGAATATGCGCCCTTTCTGCTGTTCGGATTGGTGGCCGGGGTGTGGGTGGATCGGCTTCCGAAGCGGCCGCTGCTGATTGCTGCGGATTTCAGCCGGGCTGCACTGCTCATGAGCATTCCGATTCTGGCATGGGTCGGGCTCCTGAATTTCTTCTATGTATGCCTGGTCGCGTTCGTGGTGGGAGTCTGCACCACCTTTTATTCAATCGGATATCAGTCCATCCTGCCCTACATGCTGAGGAAGGACCTGCTGGTGGATGCCAATGCGAAGATGGAGCTGAGCCGGTCTGCCGCCGGTGTAACCGGACCGGGCTTGTCCGGTCTGCTCGTCCAGTGGCTGAGCGGCGCAGTTGCTATTGTGCTGGATGCCTTCTCATTTCTCATATCGGGCCTGCTAACCTGTAGAGTGCAGGTGGACGAGCCGCCGCGGCAAGTGAAGCAATCGCTCCTTTCAGGCCTTTCGCGGGAGATTGGCGAGGGCATGCGCCTGGTGTTTCAGAATCATTATTTGCGCTCCATTGCCGCTTGCTCGGCTACCTTTAATTTCTTCTATAATATGATCCTCGCCGTCATCATTGTGTACACGACCAGGACACTCGGCTTCAGTCCCGCCGAGATTGGCCTGGTGATGACGCTCGGCTCGCTGGGGGCCGTGCTGAGCGTAGTGTTCAGCGGCCGGCTTGTTGCCCGGTTCGGCCTGGGTCCTGTTATCGCGGGGTCTGCACTGGGACAAGGGCTGGGATTTCTGTTTCTGTTCGGCGCAGCCGGCACGAAAACGGCGGCGTTCCTTATGATCCTCTTGTCCATGTTTATCGTCTCGCTGACGACAACGGTATACAATGTGGCGCAGATCAGCTTCCGGCAATCGATCACTGCGCCGGACATGCTGGGACGGATGAACGCTACAATGCGTTTTGTCGTCTGGGGCGTCATTCCGCTCGGAGCCCTGTCAGGCGGGGCGCTGGGCACCTGGATCGGGCTGTATGAAACGATTTGCGCTGCTGCCTGCGGCGGGGCCCTTTCGTTTCTGTGGATCTGGAGCTCACCCGTTAGAACGGTTCAAGAGGGGAAGCGAGGGGAGGCTGCAAAGGATGAACCGTAACACATATCAGCTTGAAATCCTTCGCGTATGCAGCGGCAGGTATATCAATTACAGCTACCTGATCGTGGACCGCAAGAGCAGGCAGGCGGCGGTCGTAGACCCTGCCTGGCAGCTGGAAGCCATTGAGTCGGCGCTGGAACGCTATGAGGCAGAGCTGAGTACGATTTTGCTGACCCACTCTCACAAGGATCATGTGCATCTCGTGCCGCCGCTGTGCCAGCGATATGCTCCGCACGTATTTATGATGCAGAAGGAGCTGGACTATTATCATTTTAGCGCTCCTTCCCTCTATGGGCTGAAAGACGGCGAGGAGCTGAAGGTAGGGCATACCTCGATCACCGGACTGCTCACACCGGGACATACGGCGGGCGGGGGATGCTACTGGCTGGAGGGGAGCCTGTTTACCGGGGATACCATTTTTACAGAGGGCTGCGGCATGTGTTCGTCGGAAGGCAGTGATCCTGTGGAGATGTATTACAGCGTCAAACGGCTTCAGCAGCTTATGCCGGCAGACACCAGGGTGTATCCGGGACATTCCTTTGGTGAGCGGCCAGGTCAGAGCATGAGCCGCCTGCACGAGATGAATGCTTACTTCCAGATCGCCTCTTTGGAGCATTTTGTATCCTTCCGGATGCGGAAGGGGCAGACCTCATTGATGAGCTTTCACTAATGGCCAGCAGGGTCTTCAGGCAGGCAAGCCCAATATCCTCATCGAAGAGGGAGAAAAGAGGTGGGAGTTATGCTGATGTATGCAGTGCATGTGGGGAACGGCTACGCTTCCTCTCAGCTGGAAGCCGGCTTGTCCCTTCTCAGCCGTGACAAAGAGAGGCGGATACGTCAGCTTGTCCGCCGGGAGGATCAGGTTCGAAGCACCGCCGGCCAGCTGCTGTCGGCCTGGCTCATCTCGGCATACAGGGGCGTATTTCCAGAGAGCAGCCAGCTGACAAGGACGACTTATGGCAAGCCATACTGGCTTGCGGATCCGGAATGCTGCTTTAACATTTCCCATTCCGGGGAGTGGGTGGTCGGTGTCATCGGCGGGGTTCCGGTCGGAATCGATGTTGAAGAGGTACAGGACATAGATCTCTCCGTGTCAGACATGGTGTTCTCAGCCCCGGAGCGAGAGGCGCTGTCAGCCCGGAAGGGTGCCGACGCGAGAGAGTACTTCTATACGCTTTGGACGTGCAAGGAAAGCTGCCTGAAGGCGATGGGTACGGGATTCTCCTACCCGCCCCGCGACATTACGATTCAACCTGAAGCCGGGCATCTGCACATTCAGGACGGAGACCGCCTGATTCCCTATACCTTAAGAACGTATGACGCGCTGGGCAGCGGCTACAAGCTCGCAGTATGTGCCAGGGGCATGGGCAGTAAGCTGCCGCTGCAGCCTGAAATGCTGGATGCCGGGGAGCTGCTGGAGGCGTGCTGCCTGCAGCGCCTGGATGATACTTTGTGCAAATAAGGATTGATTGTTACATCCTTTTTATGCTAGGGTAAAGCCAGTAAAAGCGTTCACAAAGAGGTGCTGCTTCGGCAGCATCTCTTTGCTGTCAAGGCGCGCAAATGATGATTCTGCGCTATACTATATACATCAGTGCGATCTCGTTGAGGATGTGTTTACTTATGAAGCTGAATGGTTATCTGCAGAGATTGATTGCGTTTACTTTGCTGCTGAGCATGCTGCCTGTCGCCATTCTTGGTATTTTTTCTTACTTTAAATCATCATCAGACATTCAGGACAAGGTTAATGACGGAAACATGCTGCGCCTGAAGCAGACGCAGATGACCGTGGAGCAGGTGCTGAAGACGGTGGAGCATACCGCGGTGCGGTTTGCCAATTCCCCGCTGGTGAATGACCATATTGACGTGTCTTTAACGCCGCATGAGTTTGGCATCGTTGGTGATTTAATGAACGAGCTGACGACGCTGTCAGGCGGCCAGCTTCAATATATGGACCCGGTTCTGATCAGTGTACGGGAGGGCTGGGCCGTCAGTGATGACGGTCTGAGCCCTATGGCCGACAAGATCGGATACGATGAGCTGAACTATTATTTGGAGCGTCCGGGACAGTCCTTCTGGATCAGTGAGGCCGGCGATCCCTTCACGGGCAGTCAGGCCGGAGATATTAATCTCGTCATCAAAATTCCACTCAATGACCGCAACCCGTCCGGCCTGCTGCTGGTGCGCACGTCGTCGGGAGACGTGAACCGCCACATTTTCAAGAGCCAGCGCTCCGGGAGCATCATGGTTCTGGACCATCAGGATCGGGTGCTGCTGTCCGAAACCGAGCTGGCTATAGGAGACAATGCGGCGCGCCATGGCTTCTTTCAGGATATTCAGAATACTGGCCTCACATCCGGCTACACCGAAAGTGATGTTGGCGAGGAGCGTTCAGCCATTAGCTTTATTGAGTCCAGCTATAATGGCTGGACCTATCTATCCATCGTTTCGATTGATGATATCACGAGCGAATCGCGCATGATCGGCTGGCTGACGCTGGTTATCTGTGTCGTGACCCTGCTGTTCACGTCGCTGATCTCCTTCTTCGGCTCCTTCCGAATGTATCAGCCGATCCGGAGTCTGTATGATCTGTCTGCGCAGATGACCGGGACGACAGAGCCGCTCGCCCGGGGCGGGGATGAGTTCCGGATTATTAGCGAGCGGATCCAGCGGCTGGATATGAACCGGAGCCGCCTGACGGAGCAGCTGGACCGGCAGGTGGAGCAGCTGAACGAATTTTTTATGCTGAAGCTGCTGCACGGCGAAATTCCCCGCAAGGACATTGGAGAACGGCTCCATATGTTCGGATACGATGAATCCACCATGCACCAGTGTGTGCTGGCCATTCAGATTGATACACTGGAAGGCACTCTGTACGAGGAGAAGGATAAGGATTTAATGCTCTTCGCTATGAAAAATATAGTGACCGAGCTTGCGCCATCCCAAGGACTGCATGCCTGCATGGTGACGGGACATAGCGTAATTGTGGTGCGCGGCAGCAATCAATCCTCGAAGGAGCAGTTTCTTCAGGAGCTGTATGCCGAGGCGGAGACGTTCCAGAAGGAGATCAAGCATTATTTGAAGCTGAAGGCCAGCATTGGCATCAGCAGGGTATACAGCGACTTCGAACAGCTGCCTTTGGCCTATAGTGAAAGCGTAGAGGCGCTCAAATACCGGATGAAGCTGGGCTATGAGTCCATTCTGTTTATTGAGGATATGACCTCAGGCGGCGGCAATCTGGCTTATCCGGAGCAGCTGGAGAACCGGCTGCTGGATGCCGTGAAGGAGACCAATGCCGATCAGGCTGTGACTCTGCTGGAGGAATGGGTCAATGAGCTGTTCCGGACAGAGCTGAGAATTGATGAATACCGGCTGTCCTTGGTGCGGCTGCTGACCCAGATTATGCGCATTGTGCAGGATTCCGGGGAATCGCTGCGTTGGCAGGATCAGGAGAACAAGTCGGTCATTGACCAGCTGTTTGAGCTGAACAGCAGACAGGATATTCTGGAGTGGTTCCGGGATACCGTCATTGCCCCGGCAGTTACACTGCTGGATGAACGGCGGGGCGAGAAATACAAGTCGATTTCCGATGAGGTCATCCGCATCATTCATGAGGAATACGACACCGATCTGACACTGGAGGAGTGTGCAGCCCGGCTCCACTATCATCCCAGCTACATTTGGCGCATCCTGCGGAAGGAGTCCGGCATCAGCTTCAGTGAATACCTGGCTCAGCACCGGCTGAAGATGGCCAAGCAGTGGCTGGAGGAAACGGAAATGACGATTACAGAAATTGCCGAGCGGCTTCGTTACAACAATGCCCAGAACTTTATTCGCTACTTCAAGAAAATGGAGGGCGTATCGCCCGGCAAATACAGAAAGCAGCATCATGATCCCGATGCCTCCTGAGACCCGTGTCTCGGGAGCTTTTTGTATATAATCATTCTGTTGAATTTATCGAGCAATCATTGTCTACACAGAGATTATTGCCTTGATATGACACTCGCGGCGGCGTGTAAGGGCTGAAACGGGGGCTTGGGCTGCAGTTATGGAAATGAGCAGGGAAAAGATTATATACGGTTATAGAGCAGGGTGATAGATTAAGGACTATAGAATGTTTAAAGATGTCCATCTTCGTAACCGTTTACATGCTGTGATGGAAGACTCCCTGATCCCTATGAGCCACTGCTTCTCCCGGTTTTGTTCATGCTGGTAAATGCTGTAGCTGCACTTTTTTGCGCTGGGGCACCCCGAAGAGACTAGTTTGACGCTATAATTTAGAGTAATGACAGTGATTGCAGGAGAGATCGCAGCGCGTTGCTCTTTACGGCCTGACCCTTGCTGCAGTGAGTCGCAGTGAGGGCCTCATGAGAGGCTGAGCGTTCAAGTTAACCCAGGCTGACCCCTCTGTCATATGCGTCGTCTGGCAGAAATGCTAGCGGCTGGCAACCAGACCTGATAACTTCAAGGGAGGCAAGCACATGATCACACTAGGGCGAACATGGAGAGGGCTTTGGACCTTGGCAGGGATACTCCTGCTAATGGCCGGCCTGATATCCGGCTGCTCGGAGGAAAGCAATGAGGCGGCTATGGGAAGCAGCCGGGAAGGCGGAGCCGGCTCCGGGAATGAGCCTTTCCCTATGAAGCTGATGATCCCCGGTCTCAATGCCGAGAATCCGGGCAAGGACAATGCGTTTCATCAAGCCATTGAGCAGTATACGAATAGTAGTCTGGACATCACCTGGGTGCCGCAGGATACCTATGACGAGAAGAGCAATCTGCTCATGGTTTCCGGCGAGCTGCCTGACCTGATGTATGTAAAGAGCATGAAGTCCTCCAGCTTTTTGAATGCTATTAAAGCGGGAGCATTTTGGGAGATTGGACCCGAGCTCAAGAACTATCCGAACCTGAGTCAGGCCAATGAAGAGATTCTGGACAACCTGGCGATTGACGGGAAGGTGTATGCCGTTTACCGGCACTCTGCGCCGGCGCAGGTCGGGGTCACGTACCGGAAAGACTGGCTGGAGCGGCTTGGATTATCAGAGCCCCGGACGCCGGAGGAGCTCTACAAGCTGCTGAAGGCGTTCAAGGAGAATGATCCGGACCAGAACGGCAAGGATGATACGTACGGCTTTATTTACTGGAAAGAGGACTTTCTGTCGATGTTCCGCATTCTGGCTAATTGGTATGGCAGTCCGAATATTTGGGGTGTGGACGAGAACGGAGAGCTCATCCCGGATTTTGTGACCAAAGAATATATGGATGCTCTCAATTTCATGAAAAGGCTGTATGACGAAGAGCTGATGAATGCTAACTTTGCCGTCCTTGCCGGAGCCAAAGCGAATGATATGTTTCTTGCCGGCGAGGGAGGAGCCATGTTCAGCTCTCTCAACAATCCGGCGGCCTGGTCGCTTGCCGGCAAGACAGAGCCGGGCGCAGAGCTGGGCGTATTCTCCACATTGGAAGCCGGATACGGGAAAAGAGCGCGGGCCGGCAGCGGATATCTCGGGGTCTATATGATTCCCAAGCGCTCCGTCCAGACAGAGGAGCAATTTCATCGCATTCTGCAATTCCTGGACCAGATGAATGATGCACCGATGCAGAACCTGCTGGAGTACGGAATCGAGGGCAGGCACTACAAGGTGGAGGACGGCAAGGCCGTCATGCTGGACACCGAGCTGATGCAGAGTGAGATTATGGATTACAAGCATCTGCAGCTAAAGGTAGCGATGAATTTGCTGCCGGCGGGAGGACTGCATCCCGTGCAGGAGAAGGTGGAGGAGCTAAAGGCAGCCAATGAGGAGTATGCCGTGTACAATCCGGCGCAGCCGTTTGATTCCAATACCTACACAAAGCAGGGACAGCAGCTGGATGATATGCGATATGACATGATGGCGAAATATGTGATGGGCGATCTGGATGCCGAAGGCTACCAGAAGGCTGTGCAGAAATGGATGGATGCCGGGGGCAGCAAGGTCATAGAGGAGCTGAACCAGCAGTACCGGCGTTCGAAGAAATAAGGAAATCTATGAAGCATGAGCAAGATTGCTGGAGAAAAGCAAGAAGCGGATCGATCCAAAGAATGAACAGGAGAAGGGAGCAAATTACACATGAATACTATGGAACAATCTCAATTACTGGAACGTTTGCTGCATCGCGTAGAGGGCATTGAATCGGACGTATGGCGCCTCAGAATGGATTTCTGGGAGTGGAACTCCGGTGTCTGCCTGTTCGGGATCATCAAGGCGTATGAAGCAACCGGCGAGAAGAAATATCTGTCTTTTCTGAGTGAGTGGTACGACCGGAACGTTGAGCAGCGCAAGACGGGCTCGGTGAATACGGTCATTCCGGCGAACGTAGCCCTGCTCCTGCTGAAGGAAACCGGGGATGCTAAATATGCAGCCATCTGCGAGGAGTATGCCGACTGGTGCCTGAACGTTTCGCTCAAGACGACCAATGGGGGGCTTGCTCACGTATGGAGCGAGGGCGGCCTGGAGGACTACAAAAATCAGCTGTGGATCGATTCCCTGTTTATGGCTGGCCTGTTCATGCTCCGCTATGGTGCCTGGAGCCGGAACGAGAAGCTGCTGGCAGCAGGGAAAGAGCAGTTTGATATTCATATCCGTTCCCAGTTTGATCCGGAGGCGGGGCTGTTCTATCACGGCTATCACTGTCTGGAACAGAAGCCGCTGGGCGAATTCTGGGGCAGAGGCAACGGCTGGGCTGCTGCGAGCCTGATTGAATTGATTGAGAATCAAGGAGTAGACAGCGAGGAAGGCCGCTATGTGGAGGTGTTCCAGCGTCTGATGGAGAAGGGCTATCAGCTTCGCCTGAAGGACGGGATGCTCCGCACCCTGCCGGAGCTGGAGGAGGCCTATCCGGAAGCAACTGCAACCGCATTGTTCGGCTACGCTGCGCTGAAGGGCGTCAGACTTGGCATTCTGGAACATAAATTTGAGGCCTGGGGCCGGCAGACCACAGAGACCTTGGCGCAGCATGTGTCGGAAGAAGGAATTCCGCAATCTGCCTCCGGCGGCACCGATTGTCAGGAGAAGGAAGGCTATCTGCAGGTTCCTTACACCGAGACGCTGTATGCGTACGGAGTCCTGTTCATGCTGTATGGAGAGGCGATCAAGCTGACGGAAGAATCCCAGGAGACTGCCGATGCTTGATATGCTGCTGGAACGGTGGAGATTTCTGCTGGTTGGCGGAGCGGCTGCAGAGTCAGGCCGCTCCCCGGCCCGCGGGAATGACGGAGATAAGCAGAGCCAGGGAGTGACCCGCTTTGTACAGTCAATGACACCTGGCCACGGGGAAACACTGTGGAGCGATCTGCCGAAGCTCATCAATGCGGCCGATCTGCACCATAATTACTCCCGGCTTTACGAAATGACGCTGGCACTGGAAACCGCCGGCTCGCCGCTTTATCAAGACAGCGCTTTAGAGCAGTCGATACTGCAGGGCCTGGAATGGATGTATGAGCACCGCTACAACGAGCAGGTACCGACTTACGGCAATTGGTGGTACTGGGAGATTGGCTCGCCGCTGCTTCTGGTCAATATCCTCTGCCTGATGAAGGAGCGGCTGACGCCGGAGAGAATGGTTCAATATCTTCGTCCCGTGCACCGGTTTGTGCCGAATCCGATGATAATGCGGACGGCCGATCTGCCGGAGCCTTATCTCTCTACCGGCGCGAATCGGGTATGGAAATCCCGCGCCTTTCTATTCTACTCCTTGCTGCATGAAGATGCAGAAGGAATTGCTGCGGCAAGAGATGCGCTTTCGCCAGTTTTTGGAACCGTTTCCGCAGGGGACGGCTTCTACCCGGACGGATCATTTATTCAGCACAAGAAATTTCCGTACACCGGCGGGTATGGCAAATCGCTGCTGAAGGAGCTGGCAGAGCTGACCTTTGTGCTGCAGGGCTCGCAGTGGACGATCTCCAAAGAACAGGCGGATGAGATGGCCGGCTGGGTCCAGCATTCCTTCGCTCCCTTTATCTTCCGAGGGCTCATGATGGAGATGGTTCGGGGCAGGGAGCTGTCGCGCCAGACTCCGGGAAGCCATGCCAATGTTCAGGCGGTGGCCGTGGCGTCGCTGCAGCTGGCTAAAGCCGCTTCACCGGAGCCTGCCGCCTGGCTGCGCAGCCAGGCCAAGCAATGGCTGCTAGCACTCTCCGAGGGCTGGGGGGATATCGGCCTAGGGCCTGCCGCGGCTTCTCTCGCTCAGGAGGTGCTTCAAGACGAAAGTATTGAGCCGGCCGAAGAGAAGGTCTTCTGCAAGGTGTTTGCCAGCATGGACCGGGCCGTATCGAGAGCACCGGGCCATGCCCTGGGCGTGAGTATGTTCTCCGAGCGGATCGGCAGCTATGAATCCATCAATGGCGAGAACTTAAAGGGCTGGTACACTGCCCATGGCATGACGTATTTGTATAACTCCGATTTACGGGTATACGCTGATGGCTTCTGGCCTACGGTGAATCCGCACCGGCTGCCGGGGACGACCGTGAGCACGGTGCCAAGGCAGAACGGCTTCGGGCTGAACCGTCCGCTGCTGGGACAGTTTGCCGGCGGCGTGCAATGCGGACAGGACAGCGGTCTGGTCGGTATGGAGCTCGTGGAGCCGGATGAATTCCGGGCCCGGAAATCCTGGTTTCTGTTCGGAGAAGTCTACGTTTGCCTGGGAACGGTGCTGGAAGGAGCAGCCGGGGCGACCGAAACGATCGTGGACAACCGGATGCTGAATCAAGAGGGCAGTAACGTGCTTCTGATCGACGGACAGGAGGGCGTGAAGGAATCCGGTGACACCTTGGCGTCAAGCCCAGCGTGGATGCATCTGTCCGGCAGTGTTCCGGGAGCCGATGTAGGCTACGTATTCCCGGATGCCGGCCTCCTGCAGGTGCTGAGAGAAGCCCGGAGCGGCAGCTGGAGAGAGCTGGATAACAAGGGCTCGGCGGAATTGGTTACCAGACATTATCTCACAGCCTGGTTTGAGCACGATGCGAAGGCAAAGGATGAGGGCTATGCCTATATGCTGCTGCCTGGGGCCAGCCCGCAGGAAACAGCCCGCTATGCCGCCGAACCAGGCATCCACATCTTGGCCTGCACCCGCGAGGTCCACGCGGCAGCGGAGCCGGGGCAAGGCAGGCTCGCCGCCTTCTTCTGGGAGGACGGGGTGAAATCGGCGGGACCGATCACTTGTGACCGGCGTGCCAGTGTCATGGTGAAGGAAAGCGAAGAACGTATTGAAGTGTGTGTTGCGGATCCGACGCATGCCGAGGAAGGAACCATCGAGCTGGAGCTCGCCATTCCAGCCGGACGGGAGGTGATCGCCTGTAGTGAATGGATCGCCGTGACCCAGCTACAGCCCACGGTGAAGCTAACGTTTCAAAGGAAAGGGGCAAAAGGTGCGACACAATGCGTCGTATTTTCGAAAATCGAAGCATCCTGATTCAAGATTAAACTTCTGGAGGAGATGCCAAAATGAATTCATCATTTATGAAAACGATTTCGATTATGCTTGTGATCTGTCTGTCATTATCCTGGATTGGAACTACAAATACTGCAGTAGAGGCTCAGGGAAATCCCCCTTTGCTGTTTAATGATTTTGAGGACGGGAATACCTCAGATTGGAACCTTCCTTCTGGTTTTGCCCTGCATACCGACAATGGAAACAAAATGCTCCGGTATGTATATCAGTCTGGCAGCTCTACGCGCAAGTATGCGGTAGCGGGCAGCTCGGACTGGAGCCAGTACGCGGTGGAGGCGAAGCTTCAAAGCTCCTCGGACAGCAACAGTATTGGCGTGTATGCCAGATATGGGGGAGAAAATAACCATTATCTGCTTCGGCTGGATACAGGGAGCGACACACTCTCTCTTGTCAAAAAGCTGAACGGTAACGCGACATTGCTGGATTCGGCGCCTGTCGTGCTCGATCTGAACACGCTGTATACCGTCAAGCTTGCTGTAGACGGAAACCAGCTCACAGGCTATGTAGACGGGGCGCCGCTGCTTTCGGCAACGGACAGCTCGCTCACCAAGGGCAAGATTGCCATTGGCGGCTACAGCAAGTCCAGCTACAGCGTGGATGACGTTCTGGTCAGCGACCTGAGAACGGCCGTGTCCATCGACGTTCAGCCTGACAGTCCGGTGCTGCTCGTGGATGAGGTCCGCAAGCTGAGCTCGACGGTGCTGGATCAGGGCGGACAGCCGATGAACGACGCAGCGGTAAGCTGGAGCAGTGATGATGCTGCAATAGCAGCCGTAGACAGCGCCGGTAACGTGACGGCTGTGGCTGCAGGCACAACAACGATCCGTGCTTCCTTTAACAATCTGGAGGCTACCGCAGCGGTAACGGTGCAGGAGCTGGAGGAAGAGCTTCCGCTGGAGCTGAAGCGTACGCTGCAGCCGATCGCGGTCGATGGCGTGCTGGATGAAAGCGTCTGGAATCTGGACCGCACGGCACGCAAAGCCGTTCTGGGCACCAGCGGTAATACGGTAAACTTCGGTACGCTCTGGGATGACAAATACTTATACGTAGGTGTGAAGGTGTTTGATGATCAGCTCTACAGTGATTCCGAGGATTCCTACGAGAATGACTCTGTCGAGGTGTTTATCGACGGTGACCACAATCACGGCTCGACCTATGATGTGAATGATTGGCATTTCCGTAAAGGGTACAACGATGATGCGCTCTTCGAGCGATTGAATGAGCGGATCGGCGTGCAGCATGCCTCCGCCGCGATTCCTGGCGGGTACGCAGTCGAGCTGGCCATTCCTTGGCTGAATCTCGGTCTGACGGCAGAGGCGGGCCTTGATTTCGGATTTGATCTTGCCGTCAATGACGACGATAACGGCGGTGCAAGGGAAGCGCAGCTCGTCTGGAACGGCATTGCAGATAACTACAAGAATACGGTCGCTTTCGGCGACGCCACCTTACTGGCGGACACGGTAGGCACGGCGGTTACAGTACCGGCTCCGGCGGCGGTAGACCGGTACGTGACGCCGCAGGGCGCAGGTACGAAGGATGGCAGCAGCTGGGCGAATGCCTTGGCCGGAGATCAGGTCGGCGGCCTTCAGGCAGCCTGGGATGCTACCGGGGATGCCAACACGCTGTATATCGGCAGCGGCACCTACACCGTTCCGCAAACCTTGACCCTGACTCGTGGCGGTACGGACCGGGAGAACTGGAAGAAGCTTCAGGGTGTCGATACCGGTGCCGGGGTGCCTGTATTCCAGGGAGACTGGTCGCTGCAAAATCAAGTCAACCGTTCGCTGATTGATGTGCCGCTGGGCGTCAGCTACTGGCAGATCGAGGACATTGTGATCGAAAATTATTATTATGGCATCTATGCGAATGGACAGCATACCGGCATCCGCGTCGTGGATGTGGATATGCATAATATGAGCGACGGTGTGTACTTGTGGGGCCGGGCAACCCGTTCCAATCCGGACGCGGGCTCCCATGATATTATGATCAAGGGCGGCACATATACGAATTACACGAAAAGTGCAGTTCGATTCCGTAACGGCAACTATTTGGCCAGTGTTATTGGCGTAACGGCAGATGCCGGCGGTCAGGCTAACTTCACATCCGGCAGCTTCCCTATGGGCTTCAGAATTGGTAACTCGCCGGAATCGGAATATATTTTTGACCATGATATCGTGTTCCAGGATGTCGTGAGCAGCAACAGCTGGCATGAGAATGGCAGCAGTAATTACTGGAATGGAGACGGCTTTAGTGCGGAGCGGCAGGTATATAACCTGACCTATGTACGCAGCAAGGCGTTTGACAGCACGGACGGCGGCTGGGATGACAAGTCGATCAATCCGGTGTTTATTGATACAGTGGCCTTCGGCAACAAGCGGAATTACCGGATCTGGTCTGCCGATAAGGCGGTATTTATGAGAGCGATCGGCGGTTATTCCTACAAGCGCGGCGGTAACAGTGACTCCATCGGGCTGTGGGTCGGCAGCGCAGTCGGCAAAGCTGAAATGTACTACAGCACCCTGTACAACAATGCGCAGTCCGAGATTTCCCTGGAGGGCCCGACCAACCAGGTAGATCTGTACAACTCCATCATCGGCGACAGCCGGGGAGGAGACCTGTACACGCTGAACGGCGGTCAGGTGAATGCTTATCAGACTGAGGAGTACTCCGCAGGAATTCAAGGCACGGACCCGCAGCTGGTGAATGGCTCGAATGCGAACTGGAAAGGCGACAGCACGGATTTCAACAGCCAGCTGTACGGCGCTTCCAAGGGCTATCATTATCCGGGACCGAGCACGGCACCGTACACTGTACAGATCAGTACCTCTAGCATTGCACTGGATTCATTCGAGCAGTTGACCGTCCATGCACAGGTGCTGGATCCATCGGGGCAGCCGGTGAGCGATCCGGAGGAAGTCATCTGGTACAGCGATGACGCAAGCCTGGCACGGCTGCTGCAATCCCGCGGCGCTGAAGCTGTCATTGAGGGCTTGAGCGCGGGCAGCACCGAGCTGGTAGCGATGTATAAAGGAGCCGAGGCGAAAGTCACGGTGTCCGTGACGGAATAAAAGACAGGGGAGGGATCAAGGCGGCAGCAGCTGCGCCGGGTCCCTTCCCTCCGTCTGTTTTTATATAAACATACAAAAGGAGTTCGTGAGATGAACATCATATACTTGCATACGCACGATACTGGAAGATACATTCAGCCATACGGCTACGCCGTTCCGACGCCGAACCTGATGGAGCTGGCGCGCGGGGGAACCTTGTTCCGTCAGGCCTTCTGTGCTGCACCTACCTGCTCGCCGAGCCGGGCTGCGCTGCTGACAGGCATGGCTCCGCATTCCAACGGTATGCTGGGACTGACGCACCGGGGCTTTCTGCTAAATGATTACAAGGAGCACCTGGTTTCGTTCTTGGAGGATCAGGGATATGAGACCGCCTTGTGCGGCGTTCAGCATGAAGCGCCGGACAAAGCGATCCTCGGATATGAGCACCTGCTTGAGCCTGAGGCTGCACCGGAGCAGGAGCATGAGGACGTAAGATGTGCCGAACGGGCCGCAGCTTATATTCGTGAAGATCGGGAGCGGCCGTTCTTCCTGTCGCTGGGACTGTTCAACACTCACCGGGAGTTCCCGGAGAGAGATCCGGAGGTGAATCCGAACTATGTGCTGCCTCCGCACCCGTTCCCGGATACGGCTCAGAACCGCGAGGATATGGCGAATTATATCAGCTCTGCCAAGCTGATGGATCGCTGTGTCGGCATTGTGATGGAGGCGCTGAAGGCATCGGGGCAGGAGGACAGCACACTGCTGATCTTTACAACCGATCACGGCCTCGCCTTCCCGCACATGAAATGCAGCTTGTACGATACCGGAATCGGGGTCGCGCTAATGATGAAGAAGCCGGGACTCATCCGGGCCGGACATGTCGAGGATTCGCTGGTATCCCAGGTGGACCTGTTCCCGACGCTGTGCGACATGCTGGGTGTAGAGCAGCCAGAAAGGCTGCAGGGCGTATCCTTGCTGCCGCTCATTGAAGGAAGCCGCGACAAGGTTCGGGAGGAGATTTTTGCGGAGGTCACCTTCCATGCTGCCTATGAGCCGATGCGGTGTATCCGGACCGACCGGTACAAGCTGATCCGCTGGTTTGATGAGCATGACGGACTGGTGCCGGCGAATATCGACGATTCCCCGACCAAGAGCTTCCTGGTAGAGCAGGGGCTGCTGAGCACACGAAGAGAGCCAGTAGAGCTGTATGATCTGTACCTCGATCCGGTGGAGCGGGTCAATGTCGTCCGGGATGAAGCGTATGCCGGCATATATCAAGACCTGTCCTCGCGCCTGATGGCCTGGATGGAGGAAACCGGCGATCCTTTGCTGCATGGCAAGGTGCAGAAGCCGGAGGGAGCGCGCATCAACAAGGTAAGCTGTGTCAGCAACCAGGTTCCCGACTATGAATAAATAGACGTATTACAGCGGTTTCTCTCCCGCCCGCTATGGCGCTGGTGCGGAGAGAGCCGCTTTTTATGATACAACGAAACAGACCGGCCCAAGGAGATCGTCAGGATCTTCTCGGGCCGGTCTGTTTCAATTGTCAGAAGGCTTACTCGTACCAGTAGCCTTTATGTCCGCGTTCCATACGCATCAGGGCTTCCAGATAGAAATAATCGCCCCAGATGGTGAAATCGTCCGGATTATTACCTTTGCGAACACTGTATGAGCCATGCTTGATAAAGCCTTGTGCTTCCGGCTCTTGAATGGTGGAATATTCAGGGTCCATCAATCCGCTCATGCAATCGTCGAAGCCCTTCTGCAGCCAGCCTCTTGCGTCATGATCTGCCGGAAGCAGCTTGAGCATTTCATGAATACCGCAGGCCGCAATGGCGTTAGCAGAGCTGTCCCGGTTCGTGTCGGCGTGAATCGGTGCATCGAAATCCCAGTACACAACCTTGTCCTCCGGCAGGCGGTCCAGGAAGAAGCGGGTCATGCGCAGTGCCGTTTCCAGATAGAGCGGGTCTTTGGTGTATTTGTACGACAGCGTAAAGCCGTAAATGCCCCATGCCTGTCCGCGTGTCCAGGTCGAGCCGTTAGTGTAGCCCTGCTGAGTAGCTCCGCGGAGTGCTTCACCGGTCTCTTGGTCGAAGTAGAAGGTATGGTATGAAGAGTCATCACCGCGAACCAGGAAACGGCGGCTTTTGTTGGCGTGGTTAGTAGCCACATCCAGGTAGCTCTGCTTGCCCGTCATTTCATACGCCCAGTACAGGATCGGCAGATTCATCAGGCAGTCAATGATCATCCGTCCGCCATTGCTTGCATCGCCCTCAGGGCCCCAGGCCTGAAGCACACCGGTTGTAGAACGCCAGCGTCTCATCAGCATATCAGCCGCATCAAGAGTCAGCTGCTTGGCAGCCGGGTCCTTGTCGATCATCCACTGTGCCTTCGAGGACAAGGAGAACAGGAATCCGATATCATGTGTATCCATCTTGATCTGCTGATCCAGGCGCTCCTTGAAGCTGTCTACCGTCCGGCGTGCTGCCGTGCGGAACACCTCGTCTCCGCTGTATTCATAGCACAGCCACAAAATGCCGGACCAGAACCCGTTCGTCCAGTTGGCATTAGGCAATAGCATATACTCATCATTTTTACTGCATTGCGGATAGGCATCTCCGAAACGCTCAATGTTTAATCTTGTTTTCTCTACCGCATCTTCAATCGCTTGCTTCCACATACACTCAGCCTCCTCGTTATTCTCTCTCTATCATAAAAGAAAACGGTTACCCTTAGTGCATGCTGGTTGTGTTAAAATGTAGCTATATTGTTGTATTGGGAGTGTATGATGGGAAACAACCGACTTCAGACCATTGACTTTATTACGATGCCTTTTCGCTCCAGTATTATGGCAAAGGCTGATCTTTCGTACAGCGGCTACTTCCATTATCATCAGGGGGTGGAGCTGCTCTATATCCATGAGGGAAGCGGGACGCTGGTGCTGGACCAGCAGGTGCACACCATGAAGCCTGGCGATCTGTATATTTTTCAGCCGTTTCAGCTGCATCATGTCAAAGCCGATGTTGGCGAAGAAACGCCGTATGTCCGCTCCAGAATTCAGTTCGAGCCGCAGGTATTTCAGCGATATTTTGAGCCCTTTGAGCAGCTGATGGAGGTCTATCAGCATCTATGGAAGGGAGCGATGCAAAAACAGGTGTTCCGCCTCATGCCGCAGCATGCTCCGATCGAGACGCTGCTGCAGTACTATGGCACAGCGTCTATGCTGCCGGGACACGAGCGGGGGCGCATGGAGCGGTTTGCGACGCTCCTGCAGCAGCTGCTGCTGGCGGTTCAGGGGCAGCTGCAGGATGTGCTGCCGCAGCCAGGCTTTGCCGCTACGCGGAGCCTGACCCATTCCGAGGCAGTGCTGCAATGGGTCGAGCAGCATTACGCGGAGCCGTATCGACTGGAGGTGCTGGCGGAGGAGCTTCATATATCCAAGTACCATCTGCTGCACACCTTCAAGCGGGAGACCGGCAGCACGATCACGGACTACATTCAGGTGAGAAGGATGAAGGAGGCCTGCCAGCTGCTCGGCAGCAGCTCTTTGCCGGTCGCAGACATCGGCACACAGGTGGGTTGGCCGGTGGCGTCACATTTTGTACAGCGGTTCAAGAAGTGGACCGGTGTGACGCCCCATCAGTACCGCAAGCGTCAGCGCAGAGCTATGGCAGAGCTTGAAGTGAAGCCGGATCAGGCCTGAGGAAGGGAAGGGCTTAAGCGGGCCCGGGACGCCTAGATCTCGGCAATCGTGCTTCCTTCCATAAAGGAGCCGGTAATCCGGGAATGCATGACCGGCTGATGGGGATGTGCAATTCTCCACAGCATGCGGTCTGCGGCCTCAAATCCGGTTTCCTTGATGAGCAGCTGCGGACGGCTGAGCAAGGGAAGGCCGGGAGGCTGCTCATTGACGAGCGCCGCCATGGAGCAATCCTTCGGGATGCTTACCCCGGCACCCGTAAGGGCTTCGTAAATCCGGCTGCAATCCTCGTCAATCCCGCACAGCACGGCCGTCGGCCGGAAGCGGCGGTAGCTGTCCAGAAAGGCCTCTGCTGAAGTGTGCATGAGCGGCAAGCCCCGGTCATTCATGGCTTCATCGAACGCCTGCCGCCGGAGCACATACCCCCGCTGCGAATGTGCATCTCCGACATAGAGGATAGAGCGGTGGCCCCCGGCATATAAAGCGTCCACTGCCTGATAGATCGCCTCCTGCACATCCCACACTACACTATCGACCTGCGAAAGCGGCTTCGGATAGTTAATGAGCGTCTTGGCGAGCGGCAGTGACAGTAGCTTGTTCTCGATCAGGCTAGAGCGGATTCGCGGCGCGATCAGGAGTCCGTCGGCATGCAAAATGTTGTGCTGCTGGACCCACTCCTGAAATTGCGGGTCGGTCCAGTCCTCATCCAGCACATACCGCTCCAGCTGATGATCAAACTGTCCAAAGCGCTCCTCCAGCCCGTCGGTCAGCAGCCGGTTATAGTTCAGGGACTGGTGCGATTGAACAAAAATAAAGCGAAGGCGTATGGATGGATACGGTGCAATGCCCTGCCTTGCCATTTCCCGGGCCTGTGCGGTCGACAAATAGCCGCGGACGTAAGCCGCGCGCAAAATCCGCCCCCGCGTTTCCTCCGACATGCCGGGCCGTCCCCGCAGGGCCTTGGAAATCGTCTGAACCGAGATGCCAAGCTCCAAGGATAAATCCTCCAGTGTGGCTGCTTTTCTTCTCCCCATAGCCGGTTGAGTCGCCTCCTTATGTACAGTCATTCTTCTTATCTTAAACAAAAATGAAACTATATTAAAGTGCGTTCCCTGCCTATAATGAGACTCAGATCAATCGGAAGGAGCGACAACACCATGAAACATAGTAAGCTTCAAAGAATGGATGCAGATATTGTCGTCTGCGGCGGAGGTCCCGCAGGCATTAACGCAGCGCTGGCTGCCGGCCGCAGCGGAGCCAAGACGATTCTGATTGAAAGGTACGGCTTTCTCGGCGGCATGTCCACGATTGCACTGGTCTATCCGTGGATGACGTTCCACACGACAGAGGGCAAGCAGGTCATCGGCGGCATCGCTCAGGAAATTGTAGACCGGCTGCAGGCAGCGGGCGCTTCCCCGGGCCATGTTCGGGACACCGTTGGCTTTGTAAATACGATTACTCCATATGATCCGGAATATTATAAGATTCTTATGTTTGATATGCTCCGTGAAGCAGGCGTTACCGTCCTGCTGCACAGCTTTATGGATGAGGTTCATACCGTGGATGACGTGATCGAGTCCATTGAGGTGACGACCAAGTCAGGGCGCTTCAACATCTATGCCAAGCAGTTTGTAGATACGACGGGAGATGCGGATCTGGCGTTCCTGTCCGGGGCACCGTGCCTGCAGGGCCGGGAAGGCGATAAGCAGACCCAGCCGATGACGATGAAATTCCGGATGCGCGGCGTCGATCTGGATGAGGTCAAGCAGTACATGATCGACCATCCGGACGAATTCTACAAAAAGACTCCGTTTGACGAGTTAGAGGAGCTGCCATTATCGGGAGTGCTGGGCTACTACAAGCACTGGAAGGAAGCTGACCTGCCGATCAACCGGGATCAGGTGCTCTTCTTTACCGGTCCGGGACCCGACGAGGTACTGGTAAATACGACCCGCGTACAAGGTCTGGACGGAACCAATGTTCAGGATCTGACAGAAGCCGAGGTGCTGGGCCGCAAGCAGGTCAAAATGGTATCCGATTTCATGAGAGATTGTCTGCCGGGCTTCCAGAACGCTTCCCTGTCCTCTGTAGGCACCCAGATCGGGATTCGGGAAACGCGCCGTATTGACGGTCAGTACGCGCTGCAGGTGCAGGATGTGCTGCAGGGTAAGCCATTCCCGGACTGCATCGCGCGCAGCGGGTACCCGATTGACATTCATGACCCGACAGGCAAAGGTGTGGAAGCAGCCTGGGTCGAGGGAGACGGAGCGTATGACATTCCTTACCGCTGTCTGCTGCCTCAAAAGATCAACAACCTGCTCGTCGCCGGACGCTGTATCTCGACAACGCATGAAACTCTGGCCACGACCCGCCTGACGCCAAGCTGTATGGCAACAGGACAAGCTGCGGGCGCTGCGGCAGGACTGTCGGTCAAGCACAGCATTGCTCCGAGCGAGGTTAATATTGAGGAGCTTCAAGCCGTACTGCGCAGTCAGGGTGCAATGCTGGACCGCGATGACAGCCTGGAGGAAGGAGTCTGAGCCAAGATGAGCAGGAAGCCGAATATTTTACTGATTACGACGGATCAGCAGCGGGCGGACTGCCTCGGTATTGAGAAGTCTGCACATCCGGTCATGACGCCGCATCTGGATCAGCTTGCTGACGAAGGTGTGCGCTTCTCCCGGGCTTATAGTGACTGTCCGCTGTGTATTCCTTCCCGCACGACGATTATGACAGGGAAAGCAGCCTACGAGCACGGGGTGGATACGAACGGAGAATTCCGTATTCCCGAGGAGCGGGAGCATACGCTGCCGGGGCGTCTGACCTCGATAGGATACCAGACCCATGCGGCCGGCAAAATGCATTTCTATCCTCCGCGCAACCGCAACGGATTTGAACGCATGCGCCTTCTTCCGGAGGATTATGTCAATGATCTGGAGCGCACGGAATATAAAGGCATGTACCGGGGACATGGACTCGGAGGCAATGAGGTCTATCCTGTATTCAGCGCTGTTCCGATTCAGCATACGTCCACGCACTGGACGGTTTCGGAATCCATTGATTTTCTGAGACAGCGGGACGGAGAATCGCCCTTCTTCATGTGGACCAGCTTTGAAGCGCCGCATCCGCCGTTCGATCCGCCAGAGCAGTTTGTGTCACTGTACCGGGATCTGCCGATATCAAAGCCGCTGGCGGGAGCATGGACCGGAGAAGGTGAGCCGGAATGGGTGCACCACCGCCGCTTGTCCCGCAAGCTGGACCGGCTGAATGATGAGGTCATTCTGGCTGCACGCAAGCATTATTATGCGATGATTACGCATATTGACTACGAGCTGGGACGTTTGTTCGGAGAGCTGAAGCAGCAAGGACTGTGGGATAATACGATCATCGTCTTTGCCTCCGACCACGGCGAAATGCTGGGAGACCATGGCTTGTTCCACAAGTCCTGCTTCTACGACCCTTCCGCGCGGGTTCCGCTGATCATCAAGCCAGGCGGCGACGTCAAGCTTCCGCTTGGACCGGGCAGTGTCTGCGACCGTCCGGTCATGCTGGCCGATCTGTATCCGACTCTGACCCAGCTGGCAGGCTGCAGTGTGGAGACGGATCGGGATCAACGGGCTGGACGCTCTCTGATCGAAGCGATGAAGGACCCGAACGGGGAAAGAGTCCTGCTTGGTTACATCCAGGATGAAGGCGGATTGTATATGAGTACGGATGGGAAATGGAAGTATGTATACTACGCCCAGGATGCCAGAGAGCAGCTGTTTCATCTGGAGAGTGATCCGTACGAGATGCAGGATCTTGCGCCGGAGCCGGAGCATGCTGAGCGGCTTGCGCATTACCGCAGCCTGCTTTCCGAGCGCTTTCCGGACACCGCTGCGGCTGAAGGCCGCAAAGGTCAGTCATCCGAGGATGACGAGCGGAAGCACCGCCAGAAGAATCCTTTCGCTTGGCGGGGACCGATTCGCTACGGCGGCCACTGGTAAGATCATTGTAGAATTCGGCTACTCAGCCATAGCTGCATAAATATTTAACACCATAAACCGTTTCTCGGATAAGAGAAGGGCGCTGCCGCCTGGACTCTGACGAGGGGCGGTTTTTTGGTCTGTGTTTTATTTTTCAGCGGCTTTGACCGTCCTTTATGAATATCCCTGAAAATTTATGGTATTTAACTCCCTGTAAATTTAGTATAATAAAGCTACTTTAAGAGCAGAAAGGTTGGGTTATTTCATGAAATTTACGGAGTATCCGTATGAACGCCCGGACATCAAGGTAATTGAACAGCGGTTTAAAGAACTGCTGCAGCAGTTTGACGGGGCTGCAACGTTTGAAGAGCAGGATCAAGCGATGGCTGAGATCAACAAGCTTCGCCAGCATGTGGAAACCCAGAGCACCCTGGTCAGCATTCGCCATTCTGTAGATACCAATGATGAATTTTACAAGCAAGAGCAGGATTACATGGATGAAACAGAGCCGGTTTATCAGGAGTACATAACCGATTACTATCGTTCGCTGACGAAATCCCGGTTCCGGGAGCAGCTGGAGCAGAAGTGGGGCCGGCAGCTGTTCGCCCTGGCTGAGCTGTCGCTGCAAACCTTCAGTCCCGACATCATTCAGGATTTGCAGCTGGAGAACAAGCTGTCCACCGAATATGCCCAGCTGATCGCTTCGGCCAAAATTCCGTTTAATGGCGAGGAGCTGACGCTGTCTCAGCTGACACCTTATGAGCTGTCTACAGACCGCGAGATGCGCCAATCCGCGTTTGAGGCTCGTTACCAATTTATGGCGGAGCATGAAGCGGAATTTGACCGCATTTATGACGAGCTGGTGAAGGTACGGGACAAGATGGCCAAGAAGCTTGGCTTTCAAAATTTTGTGGAGATGGGCTATGCCCGTATGGCACGGACGGATTATAATGCCGAGATGGTGGATAACTTCCGCAAGCAGGTGCAGGAATATATTGTACCGATCGCTACCCGGTTAAGAGAGCGGCAGTCACGCCGGATTGGTGTGGAGGAGCTGCTCTTCTACGATGAGGGCTTCAGCTTTAAATCCGGTAATGCAGCGCCGAAGGGTGATGCGGAATGGATTGTCGAGAACGGAAAGAAGATGTACAGCGAGCTGTCGCCGGAAATGAATGAATTTTTTAATTTTATGATTGATAACAACCTGATGGATCTCGTCAGCAAAAAAGGAAAGCAGGGCGGAGGCTACTGTACGTACATTCCGGAGCACCGTGCCCCGTTTATTTTCTCCAATTTCAATGGCACCTCCGGTGACATTGACGTGCTGACCCACGAAGCCGGGCACGCCTTCCAGGTGTACGAAAGCCGCAGCTTCCAGGTGCCGGAATATAATTTCCCGACCTATGAAGCCTGTGAGATTCATTCCATGAGCATGGAGTTCTTCACCTGGCCATGGATGGAGCTGTTCTTTCAGGAAGACAGTGATAAATATAAATTCAACCATCTGGCGGACGGGCTGCTGTTCCTTCCTTATGGCGTGGCTGTGGATGAATTCCAGCACTATGTATATCTTAACCCGGAGGCTAGCCCGGCAGAGCGCAAGTCGGCTTGGCGCGAGATCGAGCGTAAATATATGCCGCACCGGAACTATGCCGGAAATGCTTATCTGGAGCAGGGCGGCTTCTGGCATAAGCAGAGCCATATTTTCAGAACGCCGTTTTACTATATCGACTACACGCTGGCACAAATCTGTGCATTCCAGTTCTGGGTGCGCCTGCATGAGAACTATGAAGCCGCTTGGGCTGATTATTTGAAGCTGTGTCAAGTGGGCGGAAGCCGATCCTTCGTGGAGCTGGTCAAGTACGCGGGCCTGAGATCGCCATTTGAGGATGGCTGTGTGGCATCGGTAGTGGATCAGATTGAGGCTTGGCTGAACAGTGTGGACGACCAGGCATTGTAACCCTGACAAGACGTAGCCTGGTGCTGCTTGTGAGCTGTTGCGCTCCTTGCTTTTTCTAAGATAAATCTAATAAAGAAGCTGCCCCTGAAGATGAAGATCTTCAAGGAGCAGCTTCTATTTATGAATGCGGGGTAAGCACAGGTCAGGCCCGTTTAACTTGCGGTGTGCGGGCTGCGGGCGCGGTCTCGGGATTCTTGTCCTTGGACGGGGATGTCCGCTTAATAAAGAGTGACAGCAGCAGCGCGGCAAGAAGCAGCACGACGGAAACCATAAAAGAATCGTTAATGCCGTGAACCGTCGCCTGAGGCGTTACCTCGGCAGCAAGCTGCTGCAGCTGTTCTCCGGTAGGCTGAGCCGGAAGACCGGCTGCCGCCTCAGAAACCATGCTCTCTACATACGATTTCGTGCGGGTCGTCATGATCGTGACGAGCAGCGAGGTGCCGATGGCTCCGGACACCTGGGAGAGGGTGCTGTTCATTGCCGTGCCGTGAGGCGTATAGCGCATCGGCAGCTGATTCAGCCCGTTTGTCATAATGGGCATCATAACCATCGACATCCCGAACATCCGCAGTGTATAAATGACGATCAGCGTAGAGTACGCCGTGGACAGCGTCAGCTGGCTGAACATGTAGCTCGTAACTACGGAGATCGCAAGGCCGGTAAAAACGAGCAGCTTCGCTCCGAATTTATCAAACAGCTTGCCGGTAATGGGAGACATAATCCCCATGACGATGGCGCCGGGCAGCAGCAGCAGGCCGGAGTCCAGCGGTGAAATACCGCGGATGGTCTGCAGGTAGATCGGCATGAGCAGCATCGCTGAGAACATGGCCATATTCATCATGATCGAAATGACGGACGACAAGGCAAACATTGGATACCGGTAGACCCTGAAATCGAGCATTGGCTTCTCCAGCTTGAACTGGCGGACAATAAATAGAAGCAGGCCGATGAAGCCGGCAGCAAGCGTATAGTACACGATGATATTGTCCCAGCCGCCCAGATCGGTGTTGCCGGCTGTACTGAAGCCGTATAGAATGCCGCCAAAGCCAATGCTGGATAAAGCGATGGAGAGGGAATCCAGGTGAATAGCCACACTCTCTTTATGGTCCCGCAGCTTGATGAAGCCGAACAGAAGCACGAGCAGTGCAATCGGCCAGATCAGGTGGAACAGCATATCCCAGCGGTCATAGCGCTCGATAATAAAGCCGGACAGCGTGGGGCCGATGGCCGGGGCAAAGATCATCACGAGCCCGAACATGCCCATGGCACCGCCGCGTTTTTCCACGGGGAAGCTGGTGAGCATGACGTTCATGAGCAGGGGCATCATAATGGCCGAGCCGGAGGCCTGAATCATTCGTCCCGTGAGCAGAATGCCAAAGCTGGGGGCAAAGCCGCCCAGCATCGTCCCGAGCGTGAACAGGGTCATGGCGGTCAGGAACAATCCCCGGACCGAGAACCGCTGGATGAGAAAAGCGGTGGTAGGGATCATAATGCCATTGACCAGCATATATCCGGTCGTCAGCCACTGTACCGTAGACGGGCTGGACAGCTCGAAATAATTCATGATCGACGGCAGGGCGATATTTAGCAGCGTATTGCTCAGCAGGGAGACAAAGGCGCCTGCCAGCAAAATACCAATGATCAGATAAACAGACCTTGGAATCGCCGGTGTCTGTTTATGGGTGTCTTCCATGATACTTCCTCCAGTCCTTGAATAACGTACTCTTTGACAAAAAAATAATAAACAAACTGTTTATTATTGATCGTGGAGTCTATTATAATATACCCATATTGCAATGCAACCGACAATATCAGTGCATCTGTCATGTTATGGACACGACACCCGCTTTTGTCTAATAAAGGGGCCTTAGAGTATATTAAAATGTTGACATAAGGGGGAGCTATGAAAGAGCCTGGACTGGATCGGAGAATTGTGAAGACGAAGAAAGCGCTTCGTGACGCCCTGACTTCTTTAATGAAAGAGAAAACGTTCGATGAAATCACGGTGCTGGATCTGACGACAAGGGCAGATATTAACCGGGGTACGTTTTACCTCCATTATCGGGACAAGTATGATTTGCTTCAGCAAAGCGAGGAGGAGATTCTGAACGGAGTGCTCAAAATCCGTAGCGAGAAGAAGAAGCGGATTACGAAGGAAGAGCTGCCGAATTTCGACTATATGAACAAGCCGCTGCCGCTGGTAGAGGAGCTGTTCAAATATTTGCAGGAGAATGGAGAGTTTGTAGCGCTGCTGCTGGGTCCCGGCGGTAATCCGGCGTTTCATGTCAAGCTGAAGGAGATTATGCAGCGCACCATGGCTCAGAGTGTTCTGTCCCGGCTGGCAGAAGATCGGGAGGAGCTGATTGTACCCATGGAATACTTGTCAGCTTATGCAATCTCCGCGCAGCTCGGGGTGATCCAGCACTGGCTTCATGAAGGCATGAAGGAATCGCCACGGCAGGTGTCGTTGATCTTGTCGCGCCTGATCTTCAGCAATCCGTTTACCTTGTATAAGGATCAGGCCCCCGAGAAGAGGAAGAAGCCGGGGGATTGAGGGTCAACAACCTTCCTGCACGGGGTAATGATGAGCATGGTCTTCGTCCGCTTGTGGATGACTGAAATGGTATGCTCCCGTCCACACTAAAGGCTGAAGGCTGACCATTCGGCATAGCAAAAAGCAAAATAAAAAAGGAGATGATGGTATTACATGACGATATCTATTGGGCTGATCGCTTCCATCATCGGAATTAATGTAGTGTATGTGTCTATTTTTACGCTTCGTCTGATTTTGATGATCAAAAACCGCAGAGCGCTCGCCTCCTTCTTGTCGATGGCGGAGGTGTTCGTCTATCTGATGGGTCTGAATCTGGTGCTGCAGAACCTGGACAATCCGTTTAATATGGCGGCGTACTGTCTCGGCTTCGGTCTCGGGGTATATCTGGGCAGCCGGATCGAGGAGTACCTGGCGCTGGGATATCTGGTCGTTCAGGTCATTGTGGATTCGCTGGAGCTGGATCTGGCCGCTGAGCTGCGGGACAAGGGCTATGGGGTCACCTCCTGGACGGCGGACGGCAAGGAGGGCAAGCGGCTGGTGCTGCAGGTGCTGGTGAAGCGCAGCAATGAGCGGCGGCTGATGGATACCCTCAAGAAGCTGTCTCCGCATGCGTTTATTATTTCCCACGAGCCCAAGAATTTTAAAGGCGGCTTCTGGGTCAAGCTAACGGAAGGCCGGCGCTTCTAAGAAGGAGCGCTGCGGCAAGAGTGGAGAGGATGAAGTAACGTGGCGAAGGGGAAATTTTATGTTGTCTGGGTGGGAGCGAGGCCCGGTATTTATACCAGCTGGGCTGAATGTCAGCAGCAGGTGAATCATTCGGCGGGTGCGAAGTACAAGGCGTTCGCCACCCGCGCTGAAGCAGAGCAGGCTTATGCCGCCGGATGGAAGGGCTATTGGGGACAGTCCGGCAGTGCACCGAAGAAGAAAGCAGCGGAATCCGGGAAAAAGGGGACCGAAGGCTCGCCGCCTGGCAGCCTGGAGGAGATTGACTATGACAGCATCTCGGTGGATGTGGGCACCCGTGGGAATCCGGGACCGGTGGAGTACAAAGGAGTGGACACCCGGACGGGCAGCATCATCTTCTCAAAGGGACCTATTGCAAAGGGAACGAATAATCTGGGGGAGTTCCTGGCCATCGTCCACGCGCTGGCCTATCTTCATCAGCTGGGGGACAGCCGGAGTATCTACAGCGATTCCGCGAATGCGCTGAAGTGGGTCAAGCAGAAGAAGGTGTCCTCCACCCTGCCGCGCGATTCCTCCACCACGGAAATCTGGGAGCTGATCGACCGCGCGGAAGCCTGGCTGAGGACGCATACGTACAGCAATAAGGTGCTGAAATGGCAGACCCGGGAGTGGGGCGAAATCAAAGCAGACTACGGAAGAAAGTAAGGGCAGCCGTTCCTCTGGAGCAAGTTGTACATAGACCGGGGAGTATGTTATGATTTTCGCGAATTTTGGAGACAAGTGAAACTTTAAAAATAGATAAGGAGTGGGTTCCCCATGAATTTGGCCAGCATGATTGATCATACCGCATTGAAGGCGGATACCGTTCAAGCAGACATTATGAAACTGGCAGAGGAGGCGAAGCAATACGGCTTTGCTTCTGTCTGCGTGAATCCGGCCTGGGTCAAGGTGGCAGCGGAGGAGTTGAAGGGTAGTGAGGTCAAGGTATGCACCGTCATCGGATTTCCGCTCGGGTCGTCGACCTCCGCAGTTAAGGCTTTTGAGACTGCGACAGCGATTGAGGAAGGGGCAGCCGAAGTGGATATGGTGCTCAATATCGGCGCTCTGAAGTCGGGCCACAAGGAGCTGGTGCTTCAGGATATTCAGGCCGTCGTCAATGCGGCTGCAGGCCGGGCGCTGGTGAAGGTCATTATTGAAACCTGCCTGCTGAGTGAAGAAGAAAAGGTCATGGCGTGTGAGCTGGCCGTGCAAGGAGGCGCTGATTTCGTCAAGACCTCCACGGGCTTCTCTACCGGAGGCGCAACCGTAGAGGATGTGTCCTTGATGCGCAGAACGGTTGGGGACCGAGTCGGTGTGAAGGCCTCCGGCGGCGTTCGCAGCCTGGCTGATATGCAGGCCATGATTCAGGCAGGGGCAACGCGGATCGGCGCCAGCTCCGGCGTTAAGATTATGGAAGGCGAGCAGTCAGAAGGCAATTATTAATCCTGCTGTAATGCTGTGAAGGAGGGGAAAGAATGAACCGAGAAGAGCTGATTCGGCAAGCATTGGAGGCCCGCAAGCAGGCTTATGTGCCGTATTCTCAATTTCGTGTTGGTGCAGCCGTGCTGGCCGGCGGAAAGGTATACCAGGGCTGTAATGTAGAAAACGCAGCCTACGGCTTAACGAACTGTGCTGAACGGACCGCCATATTCAAGATGGTTTCCGAAGGCCATCAGAAGATTGAGGCCATTGCCGTCGTAGCCGATACAGAAGGCCCCGTGTCTCCCTGCGGCGCATGCCGTCAGGTGCTTGCAGAGTTTTGTGACCCGGATACGGTCATCTATTTGAGCAACCTGCACGGTAATACAGAGGAGTGGACGATGGAGCGTCTGCTGCCAGGTGCATTTAGTGCCAAGGATATGGAATAAGGAAGGAGAAGGAGCTATGAGTACTCATATTGGAGCGAAACCGGGCGACATTGCAGAATCTATTCTGCTGCCGGGAGATCCCCTGCGGGCCCAGTTTATTGCCAAGACCTATCTGGAGGATGTTGTCTGTTATAACGAGGTTCGCGGCATGCTCGGCTTTACAGGAACCTATAAAGGCAAGCGTGTATCGGTTCAAGGGACCGGTATGGGAGTGCCATCCATCGGCATCTATGTGAATGAGCTGATCTCTGAATACGGCGTCAAGAACCTGTTCCGCGTCGGTACCTGCGGTGCGATGCAGGAGGATGTCCGGGTCCGTGACGTCATCCTCGCCCAAGCGGCTTGCACCGATTCCGGTATGAACCGGCATCATTTTCAAGGCTATGACTATTCTCCGATTGCGAGCTTCCCGCTGCTGAAGTCTGCCTACGACCGGGGTATTGAGAAGGGGCTGCAGCTTCGTGTAGGGAATGTCTTCACATCGGATATCTTTTATCGTGAGGACAAAAGCGCCGTGCAGAAGCTGATGGATCATGGCGTGCTTGCAGTAGAAATGGAAACGACAGCGCTCTATACGATCGCTGCGCGTAAAGGCGTGCAGGCGCTGACCATTCTGACGGTCAGTGATCATCTGCTGACAGGTGAGGAGACCAGTGCTGAAGAGCGCCAGTCCACCTTCAATGACATGATGGAGGTTGCGCTGGACACAGCCGTGACCGTTTAACCCCCAGACATCAAGCGGTGAGGAGTGTACGCGATGAGAATGGTTGATATAATCGCCAGGAAGCGTGACGGCAAGGAGCTGACCTCTGAAGAGATTCAGTTTTTTATTGAGGGGTATACGCAAGGAAAGATTCCGGATTACCAGGCCAGTGCGCTGGCTATGGCCATTTATTTTCAGGATATGAGTGAGCAGGAGCGGGCTGACCTGACCATGGCAATGGTGAATTCGGGCGAGACGATTGATCTCTCTGCCATTGAAGGGATCAAGGTAGATAAGCACTCCACAGGCGGTGTCGGCGATACGACGACTCTCGTGCTGGCTCCGCTCGTGGCCGCTCTGGATGTTCCGGTTGCCAAAATGTCCGGTCGCGGTCTGGGACATACCGGCGGCACGATTGATAAGCTGGAATCCATTGCAGGCTTCGACGTCGAGATCAGCAAGGAGCAGTTTGTAGATCTGGTTAATCGTCAGAAGATTGCGGTCATTGGACAGACCGGCAATTTGACGCCGGCGGACAAGAAGCTGTATGCGCTGCGCGATGTAACGGCTACGGTCAACTCCATTCCGTTGATTGCCAGCTCGATTATGAGCAAGAAGATCGCAGCAGGCTCTGACGCCATTGTGCTGGATGTGAAGACCGGTGCAGGTGCATTTATGAAGACTCCGGAGGATGCCCGCGAGCTTGCTCAGGCTATGGTACGCATCGGAAACCGTGTCGGGCGCAAGACGATGGCAGTGATCTCGGATATGAGCCAGCCGCTGGGCCAGGCAATCGGTAATGCCCTGGAGGTGCAGGAGGCGATAGATACGCTGCGCGGTCGGGGACCGAAGGATCTGGAGGAGCTGTGTCTCGCTCTAGGCCGGCAAATGGTGTTTTTGGCTGGCAAGGCGTCCTCTCTGGAGGAAGCGGAGGAGAAGCTGCGAGAGGCTATAAGTAACGGCAAAGCACTGCAGAAGTTTAAGGAATTCATAGCCAATCAGGGTGGAGATGCCTCCGTTGTTGATCATCCGGAGCGGCTGCCGCAGGCCCCATTCCACATCGAGGTGCCGGCGAGAGCATCCGGCAAGGTGACAGAGATGGTGGCTGACGAAATCGGCACGGCAGCGATGCTGCTGGGAGCGGGACGTGCAACCAAGGAATCTGAGATTGACTTGGCGGTAGGCCTGATGCTGAACAAGAAGATCGGAGATACGGTGAAGCAGGGCGAGTCACTGGCCACCATCCATGCGAACACGGAGCAGGTGGACGACGTGATTCAGAAGCTCTACGCCAGTATTACGATTGCAGCAGAGGGAAAGGCTCCGGCACTGGTGCTGGATATCGTGACGGGTTAAGCATTATAAATAAGAGGCTTCCTCCATATGCTGGGCTGGCTTTACCGCCGCTATTTTGCCAAGCAGGGAGGGGGCTTTTTTTGTATAAATTATCTGGATTGGTCATATTTCAGGTCAGGGCCTCATAGATTGCTAATGGGGAAACGACTGGGCTGTAAAAGAACCCGGGAGAGAAGAGCCGTCTGGAAGAGCCATCCTTAGGAAACAAGGAGGCGGACGGTATGACTTTGGATCAGCTGATTGCATTGCTGGCACTCATTGTGATGATCATCGGACTGGCAGTAAACAAAGGGAAGTCTTAAGGGACAGAGCACCGTTGAAAGTGGGATTATGACATGCAGAACAGAGTTTGCGCCATGGTGAAGTGACCGCCTTTCGCAGTATAGTTAAAGCAAATAAAAGCGCTGTCACAGGAGGAACCAAGCATGTCAAAAATTACTTTTATCGGTGCGGGCAGCACCGTGTTCGTTAAGAATATTCTGGGTGACGTTCTGACAACCCCTGCACTGCAGGGCTTCGAGCTGGCTCTGTATGATATCGACGAGGAGCGTCTTCGCGACTCGGAGCGTCTGCTTGAGAGCATCAAGAACACCCTGGGAAGCACCTGCACCGTCAAGGCTTACCTGGACCGCAAGCAAGCACTCAGCGGTGCCAAGTACGTCATTAATGCCATCCAGGTTGGCGGCTATGATCCTTGTACAATTACGGACTTTGAGATTCCGAAGAAATACGGCCTGCGTCAAACGATTGCAGATACGCTGGGCATTGGCGGAATTTTCCGGAACCTGCGCACCATCCCGGTGATGCTGGATTTCGCCCGTGATATCCAGGAGGTATGCCCGGACGCCCTGTTCCTGAATTACACCAATCCTATGTCCGTGCTGACAAGCGTAATGAACACTGCTGGCGGTGTAAACACCGTAGGTCTGTGCCATAGTGTTCAGGTCTGTGTGTCCCGTCTGTTTAAAGCGCTGGATATGGACGCTACCGGTGTTCAATCCAAAATTGCCGGCATCAACCATATGGCATGGCTGCTGGAGGTTAAGAAGGACGGAGTTGACCTGTATCCGGAGATCAAGCGCCGCGCTGCCGAGAAGCAGAAGGAAAAGCATGAGGATATGGTCCGCTTCGAGCTGATGCAGAAGTTTGGATATTATGTAACAGAATCCTCCGAGCATAACGCAGAATACCATCCATACTTCATCAAGCGCAATTACCCGGAGCTGATCGAAAGATTCAACATTCCGCTTGACGAGTATCCGCGCCGCTGTGTGGACCAGATCAACGGCTGGAAGGATATGCGCGAGAAGCTGTTCGCGAGCGAAAGCATCGAGCACGAGCGTTCCTACGAGTACGCATCGTTCATTATGGAAGCGATCGAAACGAATGTTCCGTTCAAAATCGGCGGCAACGTCATGAACACCGGCCTGATTACAAACCTGCCGAAGGAAGCCTGTGTCGAGGTTCCGTGCCTGGTGGATGCTTCCGGCGTAACGCCGACCTACGTAGGCGATTTGCCGCCGCAGCTGGCTGCGCTGAACCGCACAAACATCAATACACAGCTGCTGACGATTGAAGCGGCATTGACCGGACGTAAGGAGCATATCTACCATGCTGCAATGCTGGATCCGCATACGGCAGCAGAGCTGTCGATGGACGATATCACGGCACTGTGTGACGATCTGATCGAGGCTCATGGCGACTGGCTTCCAAAGTTCAAATAAGTAATAGGAAAAATATCTCTTTGCTCCTCCATGGAGCCATGCTATAATGCTTGTAATTCGTAAAGGGGAGTAGCTCTAGCAATAAAGTCGTCATTCCGTGACACCTCCGGTGTCTCCGGCTTTATTGGCAGCATTACGCTGTAAGCGAGACCTTTGCCGATATTCATCGGTAAAGGTCTTTTTCCCTTCATCTATTTGTGGGTAAATACCTTTACCGCCGGATTTTTCGGGGTAAGGGTATTTTTTATATCGCCATAAGGTACCCTGAACAATACGGATCACTAACCGGAAGGGAACGATGGATGTGGACACGGGATTGTTATTAGAGTATGGATGGGTATTGCTGGTGTTGATTGGCCTGGAGGGCATTCTGGCGGCGGATAATGCGCTTGTTATGTCGATCATGGTCAAGCATTTGCCGGAGGAGAAGCGCAAGAAGGCGCTGTTTTACGGCCTGGCAGGTGCGTTTGTATTTCGGTTTGTTTCCTTATTCATTATTTCTTATCTGGCGGATGTCTGGTATGTCCAGGCACTGGGCGCCGTCTACCTGCTGTATATCAGCATTAACCACATCGTGAAGCAGCTATTTGTCAAAAAGAAGGTCCACGAGCAGAAGGCAGCCAACAAAGAGGAGAATTTCTGGGTCACGGTGCTTAAAGTGGAGCTGGCGGACATCGCGTTTGCTGTCGATGCGATTCTGGCGGCTGTAGCGCTGGCATTGACGCTTCCGGCGACCGGACTTCCGGCGATTGGCGGAATGGACGGAGGGCAGTTCCTGGTGATCTTGACCGGCGGAATCATCGGCTTGATTATTATGCGGTTTGCAGCTTCCAAATTCGTCAATTTGCTGGTTCGGAAGCCGGGTCTTGAAACAGCCGCGTTTCTGATCGTGGGCTGGGTCGGCATCAAGCTGGCCATCTACACACTGGCTCACCCCGAGATTGGCATCATTGACAAGAGCTTTCCGAAAAGCACGGGCTGGAAGCTGATCTTCTGGGGCGTTCTGATTCTGATTGCGGTTCTCGGCTGGTTCCTCTCCAAGGACAAATCGGAAATGACCGACGCGGAGAAAAAAGAGCTCATGCATGAATAAGCCTTCGTTGTTGCTGAATGGGCCTCATCTTGTGTTCGCAGCCTGCCAAGAGTAGAATAAAATGATTACGGGTATGCTGGATGAGTGAATAAAGGAGCGCTATCATGATTATTATCAAAACGGAAGATGAAATTGCAAAGATGAAGAAAGCCGGCGAGCTGCTGGCGGAGTGCCACCGTCAGATCGGGGCGATGATCAAGCCGGGGGTTACGACGGCAGAGATTGATCGTTTCGTTGAGAAATTCCTGCAGCAGAACGGGGCTCACCCGGAGCAAAAAGGCTACCATGGCTATCCTTATGCAACCTGTGCATCGGTGAACGATGTCATCTGCCACGGCTTTCCTAAGGAGGAGCCGCTGCACGACGGAGATATTGTCACCATTGATATGGTCGTTCGTCTGGACGGCTGGCTTGCGGATTCCGCCTGGTCTTATCCGGTAGGCACCATTTCACAGGAAGCTGCACATTTGCTGGAGGTCACTCGCAAATCGCTGTATCTGGGCATTGAGCAGGCAGTGGTCGGCAACCGCATCGGCGATATCTCACACGCGATTCAGCAATATGCCGAAGGGGAGAACCTCTCGGTTGTCCGTCATTTTGTCGGCCATGCGATCGGCCAGCAAATGCACGAGGAGCCGCAGGTTCCGCATTATGGACCTCCGCACCGTGGACCGCGCCTGAAGGAAGGCATGGTCATTACGATCGAGCCAATGCTCAATATCGGCACCTTCAACGTCAAGATTGATGAGGACGGCTGGACAGCCCGGACGGCGGATGGCAAGCTTTCGGCACAATATGAGCACACAATTGCCATCACCAAGAACGGGCCTGTGATTTTGACCGAACAGCAGTAATTGTAAGAATTCACCCTGTCCCGTATAATAGAGAAGTCATTTTTGTATACAGGAAGGGATATGGTTCATCATGACAGTAAAGAAAGCACTCACGGTCGCAGGCTCGGATACTAGCGGCGGCGCCGGAATTCAGGCCGATCTCAAGACTTTTCAGGAATTCGACGTCTACGGTATGACGGCTCTGACCACCATCGTGTGCATGGAGCCGGGAACGTGGAATCATCAGGTATTTCCGGTGGATCTGCACATTCTGGAGACGCAGCTGAAGACCGTCATTGAAGGCATCGGCTTTGACGCAATGAAAACCGGCATGCTGGGCTCGGTGGATATGATTGAGCTGGTGTCGAAATATATAGATCAGTACAGCCTGACCTCGGTCGTGATTGACCCGGTTATGGTATGTAAAGGTACCGATGAGGTTCTGCAGCCAGAGAATACGGAAGCCATGATTGAGTTTCTCCTTCCCCGGGCAGATCTCGTCACGCCGAATCTGTTCGAAGCCTCCCAGCTCGCTAAATCCGGTCCGATTCGGACGGTAGAGCAGATGCAGGAAGCCGCGGCCATCATTCATGACAAGGGCGCGAAGCATGTGCTGATCAAGGACAGAGGCCGGATTGTAGAGGGCAAAGCGATGGACCTGCTGTATGACGGCAAGGAATATCAGTGGTTCCAGTCGCCAGCCATAGAGACGGCATACACACACGGTGCAGGCTGCACCTCCTCCGCTGCGGTGACGGCGAATCTGGCTCATGGACATTCCATGGCCGATTCCATTGCACGCGCCAAGGCGTTCGTAACGGAAGCGATTGCCAACGGATTTCAGCTGAATGAATTTGTTGGGCCGACGCGCCATTCGGCACATCGCACACAGCGTTAATCAACCTGCTCGCCTTTAGGCGGCCAGACAGACAGGGGCTGTCTCTTTAGATCTTCGGATCTTGAGGGACAGTCCTTTTTGCTAATAAATTCGACAATTAATCTTAAATCCGAACGGTTTTCCGGTTTTTTGCAGGGGGGAATGTGATATACTCAATGAGTAAGGGTCTGGTAAGGCAGAAAATGTTTAGGGGTTGAGTTATGTTTCAGGACGTAATGGATTTTTTGATGAAGTTTGGTCCATGGGGGTTATTTATTCATTCCTTCCTTGATGCGGTTATATTTCCGGTTCCCGCGTTTTTTCTGCAGGTATCCCTTAGTATACTTCATCCATCGTCAGCCCTGTGGCTGGCTACGGCCGGCTTTATCGGCTGTCTGCTGGGAACGCCCGTCGGCTATCTCATCGGCAAGCTGCTCGGTAAATCGGTGCTTTACAAGATTCTGAAGAAAGAATGGATTGACGCGGCCACGGATCGTTTTCAGAAAAGTGGGGAAGCGGCCATTCTGGTAGGCTCCTTTACGCCCATTCCCTTTAAAGTGTTTACGATTTTGTCCGGATGCTTGAATTTTCCACTGTGGCGCCTGATGGCGTACGCCGCTCTGGGGAGAGCGACTAAATTCTACGTCGTCGGAATCCTGTTCTATTATTACGGGAGAAGCGCCGAGAATATGGTGGAGAATGTATCCTTGTATATTTTTGTTATCGCTGTGCCGCTGCTCCTGCTTGTTATGTTTCTGGTTCGCAGACGTAAAAGAAAGCGGGAAGCAGCCCGCCTGGAAGCAGCCCGCCTGGAGGCGGAGCAGCAGTCTGCAATGAAGGTGCTTCCGGAGACTCAAACCCCCTCGGCGTAGCCGGGGGATTACGGCACCCGGAAACCGTATGATGGAGGCCATCCTCACAAGATCCAGGATCTTGCGAAGGTGGCCTCGTTTATTGTTGTGAGAGGCTCCGCGTACGAAACGTTCCTCCCCTTGCTCAAGAGATCCCAACAAACAGATAACAATAAGAAACCGCTCTTTGTTAAATGGAAGTGACGAAGCCACCATTTAAAAAGGAGCGGTTTCATGTGTACATACACTTAGACGTGAGAAAGGTACGTGCTGTCAATTCCAAGGGTGAGTGAGCCGGACTGTTTCAAGCGCTCTCATTGGGGTATTGATTAAGGGGAGAGGACCCGGCTCAGTCCTCGAATCATCTTCAACCGGCGCCTACTTGCAGGCGCTTGGCCGGCTCTCCAGGCTCAGAGGAGATATAAGCCGGTGCAGGGTACGGCAGTGATTCTGCCGGGAAACGGTCCAGGTAGTGGTCCAGCGATCCCTGATAGATCTCCTCCAGCTGCTCGGAGTGGGAGAAATCACAGGGAGTAACCAGATGAGGCGGCTTGCCTACAGGATGCAGGCCTGCCTGCTCCAGAATGCTGGCCACAAAATAAGAGCAGAAATACGCATCCGCCCGGTCAATGCGGACCCGGAACAGCATCCCCATCATGCCCAGCAGATCGTATTTATAGCGATCCCGATCGTTCATCATCTGCTGAACCTGATGAACCATAAGCTTATACTTATCATGGCTGACTTCCATCCGATAAATCGCGCAATGGGAGGCGTAGAAGAAAGGGGCCCGCAGATTCTCGCGGACCAGTCCGCCGCTGAATGGATTGCTGACATCCTTTCGGCCGAAGCTGTAAACCTCCTGCAGCTGGCCGTCAAATGAAATGGATGCATGGTTGAGCGGGGCGTTCGTAAAGCATTGTATAATCCGGCTTAACCAGGTTCCCGTGCCTGTAAGCACGATCCAAATATGTTGTTTTGTATCCATACTCGCAGACTCCTTTTAACGGTGGTGCTTGTTGATACAGCATGCTGCCCGTGCGTTCTTCCTCCACAATAAACGAAATCCCCAGGTTGTTCAAGGTAAAATAAACCCATTTTTTTCAAATCGGTCTCTAGACGTAGCTCTTCTCCGCCTGCCGCCGCAGGGGATGTGACAGCATCTCTGAGAATATGACAGCATCAGATAGGAACTGGTTGAATTCACCAACATAGAAGGAAAAACACCACGCTGCCTCGAATTTATGTAGAATGATTGTACAACGCAAGAATGGAGGAGCGTCGGGCTATGGCAGATGATGAACGTCTATGGAATAGGATGCTGCTGCATGCAATGGAAAGCTCGCCGATCGGTAGTGCATTTCTCAAGCCGGATGGCCGCATACAATATATGAATGGCTCTGCTTGCGCCATGCTGGGCTATGAACCCGAGGAGTTGATGAATCGTCCTTATGGGGACGTATTTCATCCAGAGGATGCTTTTATTAACCCAGTAAACAGGGCGGAATGGACTCGAAAAGGCCAGGGAAGCTTCGAAACTGAAATTCGGCTGCTGCATAAGCACGGCCATATTATCTGGGTGTCTGTGTCATGGTCTGCCATGATGAGTGAAGAGGAGCTTCCGGCTGGCTATGTCGTACATATCCAGGACCTCACCGAGCAGAAAAGAGCGAGTGATTATGCGGAGTCGATGATGATTCAGTCGGACAAGCTTTCCATCGCGGGACAGCTGGCTGCCGGTATTGCGCATGAGATCCGCAACCCTATGACCTCGATCAAGGGCTTTATCCAGCTGCTGCGCAGCGGCTTTGGAAGTAAAGAGCAGTATTATGAAATTATTTCTTCCGAGATCGAACGCATCGAGCTGATCCTTGGAGAACTGCTCATCCTGGCTAAGCCCCAGGGCATCAAGTTCGAGCGAAGGAACATTCGGGTGCTACTCAGCCAGGTGATTACGTTACTGAATACGCAGGCCATACTGAATAACGTCGAGATTCAAACGGATTTTCGGGATCAGGACATGGATGTAGAGTGCGATGAGAACCAAATGAAGCAGGTGTTTATTAATTTTATCAAGAACGCAGTTGAGGCGATGCCGGGCGGGGGGATGATCACAATCTCTACCCGCAGCCTGGAGGGTGAGCTGTTGATCGACATTACCGATGAGGGAAGCGGCATGCCGGAGGATATTTTGTCCCGTTTGGGAGAGCCGTTCTACACGACGAAGGAGAAGGGAACGGGGCTCGGGTTTATGATCAGCAAGAAGATGATTGAAGAGCACCGGGGAACGGTTGAGGTCAAGAGCAAGCCGGAGCAGGGCACAACGGTCCGGGTGATGCTGCCCGCAGTCTATAATGCTGCCGCGATTTAAAGAGTTCATCACTCTAGGAGGAGGAATGCATGGGAGAGCGGCTTTCGTAACAAGCTACCAATAGAAGCAAGGAGGGTCATATAATGAATCGTACTCATCTATTGAGAAATCCGAAGCAGCGTAAGCTGCTGTTCAGTGCCGGAATCAGCTGGATGTTTGATGCCATGGATGTCGGCATGATCTCCTTCGTGGTTGCTGCACTGGCGAAGGAATGGAGCCTGGGCTCTCAGGAGGTGGGGCTGCTCGCCAGCAGCACCTCCATCGGTATGGTGTTCGGCGCCTTGCTGGCCGGGATGCTGGCAGACCGGTACGGACGGAAAAATCTGCTGCTCTGGACCCTGATCATCTTCTCGGCTGCCAGCGGCTTATCGGCGCTGGCGACCGGCTTCGCGGTCCTGTGTATCCTTCGCTTTGTTGCGGGCATTGGATTGGGCGGTGAGCTTCCGGTGGCAGCAACGCTCGTTTCGGAGAGCATGCCGGTAGAGGACCGGGGGAGATCGGTGGTGCTTCTGGAAAGCTTTTGGGCGGCAGGCTGGATTCTGTCTGCGCTGATCGCTTATTTTATTATCCCGGATTACGGGTGGCGGATGGCTTTCGTCATTGGAGCGCTTCCCGCTTTCTATGCGCTGTATCTCCGGCGGGCGATTGAGGATTCTCCGCGGTATGTGAAACAGAAGGCGGCGCGGAGGCTGAGCCTGTCAGAGCGTATTTCCTCTGTTTGGTCGAGCGAGCACCGGAAGACCACACTGATGCTGTGGGTCTTGTGGTTTACAGTCGTCTTTTCTTATTACGGCATGTTCCTGTGGCTGCCTACCGTGATGGTGGATAAGGGCTTCAGTCTGGTGAAAAGCTTTCAGTATGTGCTGATCATGACACTCGCTCAGCTGCCAGGATATTTCACGGCTGCTTACTTGATTGAGAAGTTTGGCCGCAAATTTGTACTCGTCACCTATCTCGTGTTCACAGCCTTAAGCGCAATGTGGTTCGGCTATGCCACCTCTGTAGGAATGCTTCTTGCTGCCGGCATCTGCTTGTCCTTCTTCAATCTGGGCGCCTGGGGCGGACTGTATGCGTACAGCCCGGAGCTCTATCCCACGAGAATGCGCTCCACCGGCGTAGGCCTGGCGACGTCCTTCGGACGTATTGGCGGTGTCATTGCACCGCTGCTCGTCGGTGTATTGAAAGAGAACGGCAACAGCATCTCCAGCATCTTTCTGCTGTTCTTTGTAACCATTCTGATCGGGGCGGCGGCTGTCCTGGTCTGGGGCCGGGAGACCAAGGGACTGGAGCTGGCGGATTAATAGGTGATCGCCCATCATTCTTGAAGAAGGCGGGCCATAGAACAAAATAAAGACATGGCGGTGACGGGATAAATTCCCTGACTCCACCATGTCTTTATTTTTTTGTTTCCTGTTTCACTCCAGGGACCTGCCTCGTTAAACAGTCAAATCAGCATCGCTGCTCAATCGTTGCCAAGCCAAGCGCTTAGATCTCCATAATGGAAGGCATGATGTAAGGGCTCCGTCCAAGCTCGCGCTTGAAATAACGATTGAGGGTCGATGTTGTCATCTGCTCCCATGCAGACTCATCGTACTCCCGCTGCTCTCCAGCCTTGTTAAGATGCTTGCGCAGCATGGCTTCAGCCCGGCGCAGCAGCGGCTTCGAGTCCTGCATGTAAACGAATCCGCGGGTGATCAGCTCGGGACCGGCAATGAGCTTCCGCGTTTCACGGTTCAGGGTCATGGCAGCAATGACGACACCGTCGTGAGCAAGCTGCACGCGCTCCTCCAGCAGCTCCTTCTCGTGCGTGCGAAGCTCTCCGTTGTTAATATAAACATCTCCGGATGGGATGTTACGGCCTTTACGAGCCCCGTTGCGGAACAAGGAAAGGGTGTTGCCGATGTTCAGCAAGTAAACATGATTCTCGGGAACGCCCACATCCTTCGCCAGCTGGCGATGGTTGAGCAGCATCCGGTATTCTCCGTGAATCGGCACGAAATATTTCGGACGCAGGCTGCTGAGCATCAGCTTGAGATCCTCGCGGCAACCGTGGCCGGACGTGTGGATGTCCAGAATCGAGCCATATCTTACTTCAGCGCCAGCGCGCATGAGCAGATCGATGCTCCGGTTCACATTTTGCGTATTCCCCGGAATGGGCGAGGAGGAGAAGATTACCGTATCATCGGGATGAATCTGAATCGAGCGGTGTGATCCTGAAGCAATTCGGGTGAGAGCCGCGTTGGGCTCGCCCTGGCTGCCTGTACAAATAATCGCGACCTGATGGTCACGGTAACGGTTGACCGTTTTCACATCAATCAGCATGCCGTCCGGGATTCGGATATAGCCCAGCTCCTGGCCGATCGTAAACACCTTCTCCATGCTTCGTCCCACGATGGCGAGCTTTCGGTTCGTCTGTATAGCGGCCTCTACGACCTGCTGCAGACGGTGGACATTGGAGGCGAAGGTCGCGAACAGAATTCGGCCGGGGCTTTCCTGGAACTGCTTCAGGATGGACAGCCCTACGGTTCGTTCGGAAGGAGTGAAGCCCTCACGCTCACTGTTTGTGCTGTCCGCGAGAAGCGCAAGCACCCCTCGGCGGCCAAGGCTCATAATCTTATGAATGTCGGCCGGCTTGTCCTCTGGAGTAAAGTCGAACTTGAAGTCTCCGGTATGGACAATAGGTCCGTACGGAGTTTCAATGACGACGCCGAATGCATCCGGAATACTGTGTGTCGTGCGGAAGAAATGCACGGCGAGGTGCTTGAAGCTGTATTTATCATTCTCATGAAACACCCGCAGATCGCTTTGATCCAGCAGGCGGTGCTCTTCGAGCTTCGCGCGAACGAGACCGATCGTCAGCGGTCCTCCATAAATAGGCATCTGAATCTGGCGCAGTACATAAGGAATAGCTCCGATATGGTCTTCATGTCCATGAGTCAGGAACAGGCCCTTGATCTTGCTCTTATTCTCAATCAGATAGCGGATATCTGGAATAATGTAATCGACTCCGCTCATTTCAGCATCCGGGAACTTCAATCCGGCATCAATGATCACGATTTCATTGCGGAATTCGACCGCATACATATTCTTGCCGATTTCGCCTAATCCTCCGAGTGCGAATACACGTACAGGCGGGGAGGATGGCCTCGATGGCTTCGATTTGCGGGCAGGCGGACTTTGTATTTTATCATTCAATAATGGTTTGGACATAATGTGGTAATATTCCTCTCTATCGATAGTCGGTGGCGTGGATTTCCTTCATATTTAACAATATGTAATCCGAGACTCGGAAAAAATGAGCATCAAAATACGGGCGCGCATAAGACGCCATAGCAAGCGCTGGGCATGACTTCAGGACAGGATGGCAGCAGCTTAGCGTGAATAATCGCACGGCTTGCATCCAAACTAAAAAGTTATATAGGGCAGCCTGGTTGTTCACGGTCTCTGTGTCCATTCAGGCGATCTTAAATCAATAGCTCATCTTATATATTTAAACCTTAAGGATTATGACGGAACAGAGGCGGTCTCCCATCGGAGAATATATGTCTATCCTGCCCCTTATACCAGAAATCTTACCTGAAGTTCCAGCATGAATCCGGTCGCACATGAAATGATCTTCATTCAGTTTACCATTTTTATAGCAGAGTGTGGTAGTGGTATATTGAGAATAATGCTCGAAGGCCCTTCTGATCAGCATTTCGTTGCACATAAGGGCACTGTTTTGTACAGCTTTTGTACAGCTACGAAGTCACAGACAGCAGCCGTAACTGCAGATATTCGGCATCTACCCGTTACGGCTGTCAGATGAAGCAGTATGGCTTACTCAAGTCCCGGTTCTGCTTGCAGAAACAGTATTTATCAAATATAGCTACACTGTAATCGTGTACGTCCCCCGTTCATTTTCAAGCACGATCTGCCGTTCCTGAACCTCCGCCTCGCGCAGGCTTTCCAAGGGAATCGAGAAGGAGCCGCCTGGCAGGGGAGCCTCCTCGACGTCGGTCACAATGACTCCGTTACCGCGGAGCAGCAGAGCCTGACAGGCCAAATAGTCATCAATGCTGCAATTGTTGCCGTCCAAGAGCTCCACAGAATCTACAGTTAACCTGATCTGATCGACATCGTCCAGCTCCCGCTTTTCAATGGTCAGCTCCTGCTGTTTATGGGAATCCAGCCACTGTGACACTTCTTTTAGCGAATGCTTCATCTCATAGCCCTCCTTCAAAAGTACATAATGGTGATCTGTAATCATTACCCCAATTGTCGGCTATTATTGCACCAGGGCTGCTTATGTATTCGTAGATATGCCAATCGCTGTTACAGTCTGTAAGGCGTGGAGTGATATACTAGGGTGAGGAATGTAATGAATCTTGAACCCATGCAAAACGGGAAAAAAAATATTGAAGGAGGAGGTCAGTGGATGAGAGCAAATACAATCGGTAAATCAGAGCTGGTCGTAGGAGAGATCGGACTGGGCTGCATGTCCCTGGGTACGGAGGAACAAAAGGCGGTCGCCCTTGTGCATGAAGCATTGGAGCAAGGGGTCACGCTGCTCGACACCGCCGATCTGTATGATGGAGGCATCAATGAGGAGCTTGTGGGCAAAGCGATCAAGGGCCGCAGAGACCAGGTTGTGCTGGCGACCAAGGTAGGCAACCGCAGGATTCCCGGACAGGAGGGCTGGACCTGGGATCCTTCCAAAGACTACATCCAGACGGCGGTGAAGGATAGCCTGCGCCGTCTTGGAACAGACTATATTGATCTGTATCAGCTCCACGGGGGCACGATGGACGATCACATTGAGGAGACTATTGAGGCGTTTGAAGAGCTGAAGCAGCAGGGCTGGATCCGCGAGTATGGCATTTCTTCAATCCGCCCTAATGTCATTCGGGAGTATGTGAAGCGGTCTGGCATTGTCAGTGTCATGATGCAGTATAGTATTCTCGATCGCCGCCCGGAGGAGGAAATCCTGCCGCTGCTGGCCGAGCACGGAATTTCGCTGATTGCAAGAGGTCCGGTTGCCAAAGGGGTGCTGTCCGAGCGTTACGAGGAAAAGGCGGTCAAAGGGTATTTGGACTACAGCCGGGAAGAGCTGCTTGAAACCGTAAAGCAGCTTCGGGAAGGACTGCAGCCAGGGCGTGAGCTGTCTCAGACAGGCATTCGCTATGCGCTTGCTCATCCGGCAACCGCCTGTACCATTCCCGGTGCAAGCTCCGCCCAACAGCTGCGTGATAACCTGCTGGCGGCTCAGGCCGAAGAGCTGAGTCCGCAGGAGCTTCAATATATCCAGGCTGTAAGCAAGCGGAATCAGTATGAGCAGCACCGCTGAGCCTTAACAGGGAGGACAACGGCTGGACACGCTGTTTTGTGCTTAACCCAATTCGCTGAGATTACTATAAAAGAGGCAGTCCCCGAGTAGATTTTGGTTTAACGAGGCAATTCATTGGAATAGGAAGCAACAAAGTAAAGACATGGCGGTGACTGGGAGATTAGTCCAGCACCGCCATGTCTTTATTGTGATCGAGGGCCGCCTTCTTCTACAGATTCCGAAGCCGTTCACAACAACAAACGAGGCCATCCCGCAAGCTCCTGGAGCTTTTGGGACAGCCTCATTTATGTGAGTTCTATTATTCTGTAACGCCCGGCAAGGTATTATGCGTATACGGCGGAGCCGGCTTTAATTTCTGCTCTTCTGTAAACGGACCGGGCTCGGCAGAGTACTGGAATTCGGCGCCGTCCGGGGCTTGTCCGGATGCCCAGCTGCCGAGGCTGCTCTCTTCGCCTTCTGAGAAGTTATAGAGTACGTGGGACATGTTCTGCTTCTCCAGCTCTGGAGGTGCCGTGCTTGGAACGATGACCCCTTCCTTCGCCTCCAGCTCCCGAATGGCGGCCAGCCACTGATTCTGGTGCATCGTATCCCGGGTGAGCAGGAAGGACAGCATGTCCTTAATGCCGCGGTCATCGGTCATTTCGTAGAGTCTGGCGACCTGCAGGCGCCCTTGGGATTCGGCATTCAGATTCGCCCGGAAATCGGCGAGCAGGTTGCCGCTCGCTACAATATATCCGGCATTCCACGGCACACCTACACTATTGACCGGCATAGCTCCAAGACCGGAGACGATCGCATGCTGAGGGTTCATTCCACCCAGAATCGATTCAATGACAGGGTTCTTCGCAGCCTCCTCCTGATCTTTGACGGGTGCGTCATCAAGCAGGCGGGCGATCATCGTTGCAATCATCTCCACATGACCGATTTCCTCGGTCGCCGTGTCCATAATGAGGTCTTTGTACTTGTCATGGCCGCGCGTGTTCCAGCCCTGGAACAAATATTGCATGGCCACGGAAATTTCACCGAATTGGCCGCCTAGTATTTCCTGCAGCTTCTTGGCAAACAACGGATCAGGACGCTCCGGCATGGCTGGATTTTGCAGCACTTTTTTGTGAAAGAACATACTAAGGTCACCTCTTCATTTAAATTTGCTCATTGGCATGTGTTACTTACCCTTTCCCATATTTTTAAAACGATTCATGGATGTTACAGTTTAAATATTAAAAAAGCTCTCGTGCTACAATTCGTGTATTTCGCTGTACCTTTAAACTTTATCCCGGGTTGTATCGTTATAACCGTAAGAGTCCAGCACCGCTGGTAAACTCGTGATCATACCGGGCACATGAGAAAGGAATTTCTATGATTAGCATTGAACACGTCTCCAAAACCTATCGCCGCGGCGCCTGGGCGCTGCTGGACATATCGGCTGTCTTCGGGACAGGCATGACCGGGCTGCTGGGACCTAACGGTGCCGGGAAATCCACGCTGATGCGAATCTTGGCAGGGCTGGCATCTCCTACCTCCGGGCAGGTGACGATACGCGGTATCCCGCTGAGCCGGCCGGAGGAAATCCGGCAGTCCATCGGGTATTTGCCGCAAAATTTTCAGGTATATCCGCAGATGACGGGAAGAGATTATCTGGATTATATTGCGTCTATGAAAGGGCTCAAGAGCCGAAAGGAGCGCACAGCAGAAGTATCGCGCCTGCTGGAGGTGGTGAACCTGAACAACCACAGCGATCAAAAAATGCGGACCTACTCCGGAGGCATGCGCCAGCGGATCGGCATTGCCCAGGCATTGCTCGGCTCACCGGATGTACTGATTGTGGACGAGCCGACATCTGGCCTGGATCCGCGGGAGCGTGTCCGCTTTAGGAACATGCTGACACGCTATAGCCTGAACCGGACGGTGCTGCTCTCCACACATATCGTGGCGGACATTCAGAGCAACTGTCATGAGGTGGCTGTGCTCCATGAAGGCTCTCTCATTATGGCAGGCAGCCTCGCAGAGCTGCAGGCATGCGGGCGAGGCTTTCTGTGGGAAGCCCGTATGAGTCTTGAAGATTATGAAGCTGCAGATCCTTCTCTGATTCTGTCGAGCCGGCAGGAAGGGGAGCATATGATCTGCCGCATGATTCATGCAAGGCGCCCTTTCGCCGGCAGCGTCATGGTAGAGCCAGAGCTGGAGGAAGGTTATATTTCTTTGCTGCGGAGGGAACGTCATGTATAAATGGCTACGGCAGTGCCAGCTGGAGCTCCGGCTGTTACTGGGCAATCCCTTGTTCCTGCTGCTCCCGTTAATCCTTGGACTGCTGTTTCTGCTCTATATGGATCAGCTTCCGTTCTCGCAGTACCAAGGAGTATTCAGGCAGCTGTATGAACGATATGCAATCGCCCACACGCTGTCGCTGGGTGTGGTTATGCTGCTCGGCATTCTTATGATTCGCCGGGATGTCCGCAAGCCTTCCTTCGAGTGGAACCGGAGCCTGCCGGTTTCCTACTCGCTGATGCTGTCGGCCAAATATGCCGTGGGCCAGCTGTACCTCCTGCTCTATACCTTGCCGGCGAATACAGTCCTTTATTATGTATCGAGGACACAAGGGGTTGCAGCAGACATTGCAGGCAGAGATTTTCTGCATTTCATGATACAATCGGAAATTTCTTATCTGGTTACCCTGGCACTGTCTATGCTGCTGGCGGTGTGGATCGGCAATCGGGTTGTCTATCTGATCGGCTTTTGCGCCTGGATGTTTGGGACTTTTTTCATGGATATCTTTCTGATTGGACAGATTGGACTGGAGTTCCTGTCCGCATTTCATCTCAATCAATTTTTCCTGAACAGCTTGAATATGTCTTCTGAAGTGTGGGGCATTGCCCTGTATCGGAAGGAGCTGAATGCGTCCTGGCTCTTTGTGCTTGCCTTTACCTTGCTGCTGCTGTCACTCAGCCTGCTGCTGCTGAACCGGAAACGCCCGACGCGCTATCTGGCCGGCTGGGCCTTATTGACGGTGGCGTTCATACTGCTGGCGACCGCGGCATTCCGGCCATTCCTTGGCTTGTGGCAGGAGCGTTATGAGGTGTATGAGCAGCTTCTGGCAGATCCTACTTTACTCTCTGTAAGTAATCCAGATAATTACAAGCCGGACTTTCATCCGGAGTATGAAATCACAAAATATGATATACATCTGCAAAGACAGCAGGATGACTCACTTCAGCTGACTGCAGTGCTCAGCATCCCGCCATCCAGCGGGGAGAGCCGGCAGGTATTTCCGCTAACGCTGCATCGCAGCTTCCAGGTCGTCGATGTCAGCATCGAGAACCGCAAGGCTGAATATTACCGCCAAGGGGATCATCTGGACATCCTGCTGCCGGAGGGGGGCTCGGGGAAGCTGCAGGCTACAGTGAGCTATACCGGCAAGCCGAGAGATTATTTGTACCAGCCGCCCTATAACCGCTCCTTGTTCAGCGTAGGCTGCGAGGTGAACCTTCCTTCCAGTGCAGCCTGGTACCCGCTGCCGGGGGATCAGCCTATTTATTTTAAGAGCGGCATGAACTCCGTAATTTATAATCAGGCCATTGTGTACCGGCCGCTGATTTTGCCTCCCGCACAAATGTCGCTCACCCTGGAGGGGTATGCTTGTCCTGTATATGCCAGTATTCTGGAGACCGAGCGTAAGCCGGGGTATCAGCGATTTGAGGGAGAAGAGACGCGGGGCGTGGAACTGTATGGAAGCCGCGATCTGCTGGAGCTACCTAGCGACAAGGTTCCGGTGACGATCATTACGACGCCGTACGATCGGTTTTATGCGGAAGGGCTGCTGCAGTATTTGGAGACCCGATATGCCTACTTTGAGACGTGGGTGAAGGACCTGCGCACCAGGCGGGTTCAGATTATATATACAGACCACCCCTTTTATGTCGGCGGCGATCTGAAAGGTGATTTGATCATTTCTGCGAAGTATTATTATCAATATGATATAGAAAGCCTTCCCGGGGAATGGATGAATACGATATTGTTCGGGAATCAGGCAGGACTGAGAGAGGAAGGGCTGGAGCAAGAGCAGGACGTCCGTCATTTGATCAGCAGCTTGTTCTGGTATCTTTATTACAAAGAGGAAAAAGGCTTGAGTGACGCGGAGCTGAAGCTTTCATACGGCTGGGCAAGATCCGTGCAGACCCTGCTTCATGAAGGGGATGAGAGCACCGATCCGAATCGGCTGGGTAACAAGCTGGCCGCGCAGGCGGCGAAAGCGATTCAAGACGGCAGAACAGAGCAGCTGAAGAGCCTGCTGAATGAGTTCTACCGCAGCGGCTTGAGGCTGCCGGGCAGAGAAGAAGCGTATTACCGGCCGGAGGCTCCGGTGTCTTATAAACAATGGAATGAGAAATGGGATGAGATGATGTCGGTGCATGAGAGGGGGGAAGAGCTTGATTAGTGACCAGAAGCTGACCGAGCGGATGGCTGCAGGGGATCAGGAGGCGTTTGAGCTGCTGGTGTCCCGTTATCACGGGCCGCTGCTCAGCTATGCCTCCGGCCAGCTGGGCGACCGCGAAAAAGCACAGGATATGGTTCAGGAAACGTTTGTGCGTCTGATTCGCCATTTGCGCCGCCACGGGGCGCTGGAGCATGTCAAGGCCTGGCTGTACCGGGTGTTGCTCAATTTGTGCAGAGACTATTGGAAAAGTGCAGCGTACCGCTCCGAGAAGCTGCCTGCAGAGGAGCTGCCGGATGCCGCAGATGAAACGGCAGGGGCTCAGGAGCTGCTGGAGCGGCAGGAAACCTCCAGGGAGATTGCCGCTTCCCTTGCGGCACTTCCTGAGGTACAGCAAAATGTCATCTCACTTCGTTTCTTTCACGATATGAAGCTGCAGGAGATCTCGGGGCTGACCGGCCTGCCGCTCAGTACCGTCAAGACGCATTTATATAGCGGCCTTCGCAAGCTGAAGAGCCTGATGGCCTCCCCCCGTTCCAGCGCTTCTGTCCCGGAGCAGGACGCCCAGGCTCCTCCTGCCTCCCCGTCTTGCGCTGACGCCCGGAAAGAGCATTCAAGAACAAAACCAGAAAGCGAGGTGTATTCCTATGGCTCCCATTACCGATCCTGAGCTGCAGCGTCTGGAGGACGAGCTGAGAGAGCCGTTAACCCGTGCCATTCAGCCGCCGCCGACACCGGAGGAAACATCGCAATTGATTTCATCGCTGCAAAACGAATTTGACCTGCTGAGAATGAATAATGCAACAATCAAGCTGGAATTTAATGCGGAGGTGGAGCCGCCCTCGCTGAAGCAGCTGCTCCTAAATCAGCTGCGCCTGAATCAAAAGTCCATTTTGCTTGCGGCCGCCGCTGTGTTCTGTATGCTGGTGCTGCTGATCGATCCCCAGTCTGCGACAAGTGGGATGAACGGCATCCCCGGCGGCTACTTCCCGCTGGTGACGCCCCTCCTGCTGATGTCTTCCATGCTGTTCAGCAGCCGGACCCGGGACCGCGGTATGCGGGCTGTAGAGCATATTACGCCGTACCCCCCATCACTTGTCCTGTACAGCCGGCTGCTGTCCGTTACCGTCATGATTACAGGGCTGGGGATTATCAGTACATTTTTGCTGGGACTGCGCGCGGCTTCTGTGGAATACTCCTATTTCCGGATGGGGCCGTTTCTGCTGGAATGGATGAGCGTGCTCCTGTTGACCGGCGGGACGGCGATGTTCATGCTGTTCCGCAAGGGGATGGGATATGCTGTAGCTGCGGCGCTGTTTGCCTATATAGTCTGGATTGCTTTACTGACCGTGCTGACGATAGATAACGGGACGTCGATGTTGAAAATGCCTCTGGAGGTCCTGCTCCTTATCCTTGGAGGTGCGCTGCTGTACAAAGCCTACAGCCAAAGCCAGAAGCCGGGCAGCTCCTTGAAGGGAGGCGCGGTTCATGATTGACATCGAGGGACTGGAGCGGAAGGCGGGAACATACCGGCTGGAGGTGGAGCGGGCCCAGATTCAGCGCGGTCTGAACCTGATTGTCGGAGCCAATGGAGCCGGCAAAACCACGCTGATGGAGCTGCTGACGACGCTGCGCTCTCCGGATGCAGGTAACATTCGGTATCAGGGCAGAAAGGCGGCAGACGATCTGCCGCTGGTCCGCAGCCAGATCGGATATGTCCCTGCAGACATCGAGCTGTACGGCGATATGAAGACCGGGAAGCTGCTGCGTTACCTGGCTGAGCTGAAGGGCGTGTATTCCCGGGAGGCTGTGAACCGATTCATACGGGATTTTCGATTGGAGCCTTACCAGCGAACGAAGGTGAAAAAGCTGTCCCAAGGCATCCAGCGGCGGATTGCGGTCGTTCAGGCGCTGCTCGCGTCTCCCGCCTTTCTGTTTCTCGATGAGCCGCTGAATGGGATGGACGCCGAGGAACGCAAGTTCCTCATCACCTATTTAGCCCGCTATGCCAAAGGGGGGAGAACCGTTGTGGTGGCGGCTCACGAGCTGAACGAGTGGGAGGAGGCGGCAGATTACGTGACCTGGCTGCACCTTGGAAGCATCCGGTATTACGGTCCGGTAAGGACGTGGAAGCTGTGCGTTCCGTCGAGCGTATGGGAGGCCGAGGTGTCGCGGGAGCAGTTTGAGGAGATCGAGGAGCGCAAGCTGATCCATTTCCAAATGTCGCCCGGCGGCATAACGGTTCGCCAAATGGGACACACCGCGCCGGGGCCGGAATATCAGGAGAAGGAGCCGACGCTGGAGGACGCTTTTTTCCTGCATCTGGACGCGCTGGAGGAGAGCCGCTTCTGAGGTGAGGTGCAAATTGTACGCTGCAGGGTAAGAAACACGTACAACGACACCTTGAAGGGAGCGAGCTAAAAATGGAAGCTGCAGGACGAGCTGTTCAGGAGAAGGTGGCACTGGTTACCGGAGGATACCTCTCCTGAAGCCGGATACGGCTGGGGGAAGGTTCAGCGGGAGTCCGGCAGCTGATACTGCCGGCGGTATTCCCGGGGCGAGAGCTTGACCGTGCGCTTGAACATTTTGCCGAAGTGGGAAAAGTTCGAGAATCCGGACTGCCACGCGATATCCGTAATAGGAAGCTGACTTTCGCGCAGGAGCCGCTGGGCTTCCTGAATGCGAAGCAGATTAATGTAGTCGCTGAACGTGAAGCCGGTCGTCTGCTTGAACAATCGGCTGAGGTAGGACGGGCTGATGTCGTGAGCCTCGGCAACCTGTGTAAGCTGCAGCGGCTCGGCAAAGCGTTCATTCAAGTCCCGGACGATCTGCTGCATCGTGGGATGCAGCATCGGTTCAATATCCGCCGGCGTGACCGTGCTTGCTGCGACATTGCGCCAGGCGTGCAGCAGCAGCTCGGCCGTCCACTGTCGCAGCAGAAGCTCCCGTCCCGGCCGGGTATGCTCCATTTCCTCTACAATGCGCTCCACCAGGCTCCTTGCAGAATCACTGCCGAGGGCAGGCAGCCGCAGGATCGGAATGTCCCGCTCGAAGGGCTCCAGCAGCAGGCGGACCAGATGCGGCTCCAGGCTGCGGGCAAAAAGGTCAGGCTGCAGGTAGAATACGACCCGCTCGTGGTCTCCTCGCCCGCTGTCCAGCGTCTTGTGGAGCACATTCCGGTTTACATATACCAGATCACCGGCCCGAATCCGGTAGGTCCGGTCCTTCATGAAATAAATCCGTTCCCCTTCAATAAGATAATACAGCTCATAATGGTCATGAATATGATCCGTAGCCATGGAGAAATAGCCCACCCGGCGGTCATACTCGATACTAAGCCAGCCGGATGGGTCCTGATAACTGCCTTGAACCGGTGTTTTCATCATCTATACCGCCTCCCTTGTACACAGATTATAGCAAAATAAGCGGCATTTATGGACTTCAAAGCATAAAATGCGGAGATATAAATGCTTATTTGTTATAGTCTGAAGCTAATATAAGAGGAGGCGATCATGATGAGTACGAAGAAACGTTATGTGCAGGTAGGCACTGGAGGCCGGGCGGAATTTTTTTATGGCGCGCTGGCAGAGCATTTTCAAGAACGCTCGGAGCTTATCGCTTTTTGTGATAGCAACAAGACTCGGATGGTGTATGCCAATCGGCTGCTGAAAGAGAAATACAACCATCGTGAAATTCCTATGTATACAGCAGATCAGTTCGACCAGATGATTCAGGAGCATAAGCCGGATTATGTGATCGTGACCAGCGTAGACCGGACCCATCATCGTTACATTATCCGCGCCATGGAGCTTGGCTGTGATGTAATCACGGAGAAGCCGATGACAGTGGATGAAGAAAAGTGCCAGGAAATTCTGGACGCCTCCAAAAGAACGGGCCGCAACATCCGCGTTACCTTTAACTACCGCTACGCTCCCCACCACACCAAGGTGCGTGAGCTCATTCAGGAGGGAACCATCGGTAAAGTAACCTCGGTTCATTTCGAATGGCTGCTGAACACCCAGCACGGTGCGGATTACTTCCGCCGCTGGCACCGGGACAAGCGCAACAGTGGAGGACTGCTGGTTCATAAATCTACACATCACTTCGACCTCGTAAACTTCTGGATCGGTTCTCAGCCGCAAACCGTCTTTGCATTTGGCGACCTTATGTTCTACGGTAAAGAAAATGCGGAAGAGCGCGGGGTGACCGAGTTCTATAACCGGGCAACCGGCAGCCCGGCTGCAAAGGATGATCCGTTCGCGCTTCATTTGGATTCCAATGACCATTTAAAGGCCATGTACCTCGACGCCGAAGAAGAGGACGGATATCAGCGTGATCAAAGCGTATTCGGTGACGGGATTAACATCGAAGACACGATGGGCGTCATCGTTCAATATCGCAACAAAGCGATTCTGACGTATTCTCTCGTGGCTTATCAGCCATGGGAAGGCTACCGTCTGGCGATCAACGGCACGAAGGGCCGGATTGAAATGTCTATTGTCGAGCAGTCCTACGTGAACTCGGGCGGCGACAAGAAGCTTGAGGGCGCCTTAAAGGGCAAGACGCTCACCGTACTGCCTATGTTCGGCGCACCGTACGAGGTTGAAGTTGAAGAGAAGGAAGGCGGCCATGGCGGCGGGGACCCTGTCCTGCTGAATGATCTGTTCGGAGAGCCGGCGGAGGATAAGTTCCAGCGTGCGGCGGACCAGATTGACGGTGCCAGATCCATTCTGACCGGGATCGCCGCGAACAAGGCCATTGCTACCGGATTACCGGTACATGTGGATCAGCTTGTAAAATTTTAAGACCGCCTTTTAATTCCGATGAAAATAATAGGATTTGACTCTTTTCAAATGATGGAAAGTATGAGAGAATGGGAGAAATTCTCACTGTACTCATGATTTTCATTGTAAACAAGGGAGGAAATACCTAATGTCAGAGCAACGCAAGCTGTCTATTGAAACCCTGGCGGTACACGCCGGACAGGAGATTGATCCCACGACGATGTCGCGGGCAGTTCCGCTGTATCAGACCACGTCCTACGGCTTTCGTGACAGTGATCACGCCGCCAATCTGTTTTCATTGAAGGAATTCGGCAATATTTACACCCGGATCATGAATCCGACCACGGATGTATTCGAGCAGCGGATCGCTGCACTGGAAGGCGGAGCCGGAGCCCTGGCTACAGCGTCCGGACAGGCGGCGATCACCTTCTCCATCCTGAACATTGCCGGTGCCGGAGATGAAATCGTATCGGCTTCGAGTCTGTACGGAGGCACATACAACCTGTTCTCGACGACGCTTGCGAAGCTGGGCATCAAGGTCCATTTCGTAGACTCCTCAAATCCGGACAATTTCCGTAAGCATATCAATGAGAACACGAAGGCACTGTACGCCGAGACGATTGGCAATCCGCAGGGCAACGTGCTGGACATTGAGGCGGTTGCAGCGATTGCGCATGAGCACGGTATTCCGCTGATCGTGGACAACACATTCCCAAGCCCGTATCTGCTCCGTCCGATTGAGCATGGCGCAGACATCGTGGTTCATTCCGCAACCAAGTTCATTGGCGGTCATGGCACGTCCATTGGCGGGATCATTGTGGACAGCGGCAAATTCAACTGGGCCGAAAGCGGCAAGTTCCAAGGCTTGACTGAGCCGGACCCGAGCTATCATGGCGTGGTATACACGGAAGCGGTAGGACCGCTGGCATACATCATCAAGGCCAGAGTACAGCTGCTGCGTGACATCGGCGCGTCCATCTCCCCGTTCAATTCCTGGATGCTGCTTCAAGGCCTGGAAACCTTGCATCTGCGCATGGAGCGTCATAGCGAGAATGCCAAGAAGGTTGCCGAATTCCTGGAGCAGCATGATGCGGTTGAATGGGTCAGCTATGCGGGATTGGCAAGCCATCCTTCCTACAGCCTGGCTCAGAAATATTTGCCTAAAGGCCAGGGCGCAATCCTGACCTTCGGCATCAAGGGTGGAACCGAAGCGGGTCGCAAGGTCATTGAGAACGTGAAGCTGTTCTCTCACCTGGCGAACGTCGGTGATTCCAAGTCTCTCATTATTCATCCTGCGAGCACGACACATCAACAGCTGACGGCTGAAGAGCAGGTGGCGGCCGGCGTTAATCCGGAGCTGCTTCGGATTTCCGTGGGTACGGAGTCCATTGATGATATCTTGTATGATCTGGAGCAGGCACTGGCTGCAAGCCAGGCGTAAGCTGACATTATCATTACACAATATGACCAAGACCCATCAAGCATGGTGAACAACCGCTTGATGGGTCTTTTTGCGCGCAGGTTCATCTTCAGAAAGATGGGGGAAAGCCGTATATTTTGGGGCCCGGGACAATAATCTGGTATGGAGGCGGCAACATGAATACGATACCATTCACGAAAAGGGGTAGAGTCTCATGACAGAAGCGAAACGGACACAAGGTGCCGAGCAAGGGAAGCGCTTTTATGATCGGTTTGCCCGAAAGGAATGGGAGCGTAATTCCGGGCAGGGACTCGATCTGACCGGGCTGGGAGAGCTGGCAGCCGGTAAGGGTGTCACGCATGAGGAGGCTTTACTGCTGCTGGCTCAGCCTGATGATATAGAGTCGATCATCGCTCAGAGGCTGGGCGCAGCCTCCAGCGATGAAGCTTCGCTGCAGCGTCTGCTGAGCTGGAGTGACGGCCAGCGCCGCCTGCGGGTGACGAGCCGCGCGGACTCCGTGGCCAGGGCTTGCGCCGGTCTCCAGCGGGGGGCTCAGGGCATTGGCTTGCTCCGGGGTGAAGAGCTGCTGCGGGACGAAAGCCTGCTGGCCGTGTATGAGGCATGGCTCTCATGCACGGAGGACGAGGAGGAAAGAAAGCTCAAGCGTGGGCGCTTGGTGTATTTATGGACAGAGTCCTGGATCAGACTGCTTCAGGCCGCAGACGGCAAGCCTTGCTCCGTCAGTCTCGCCTGGGATGCCCGGCAGGCTGCAGCTCCGGAGGAACGGCTAGCCCTTCAGGATGTGCAGCTGGAGGCCATGTTTCGCGCTATGCTCCGATGTGATCAGGAGGAGATTCCCTTTGAGCTTGCGCTGCTGGCGCTGTGGCCGATGCAGGAGGAGGAATGGCTGGCCGTATATGATTTCATTGAGGAAGTGGGCCGGCAGACGCTAGGAGCATGGTGGCCGGAAGCGCATTGTAAGGTAGGCGCCTTGCTGCACCCCGATGTGCGGCCTGTTGATGCTGCCGGCATTGCGCGTTCTGCAGATCTGGTCGTCATGGATATAGAGAGCGCATCGCGATTCCATCTTCTGCAGGAGCAGCAGCCGCTGGGAGGGCCTGCCCGCATGATAGAGCTGGAGGAGCCCGTCAGCGATTGGGGCGGTCCGGCGCTGCAGTGCTCCCGGCTGGAGGAGATTGTAGATATCATGCGCAGCATCAAGCCGGAGCTGGACATCCGCGCCGGGGGGGATATTCGGCCGGCCGATTTAAGAGCGGTGTATCGGCTGGGGATGAACGAGGTATGCTGTGAACCGGAATGGCTGACGGCCGTCAGACTCACCGGGTATCGCCTGGAAGCCAGTCAGCAGTCTGCCGCCTCGGCCGATGAGGGTTGACAGCAGGCTGCGGAAGGAAGACAGCGTATATATGCGTCGCGGGCCTGATTTCAGGCAGCGGCGCTTTTTTGCGTGCAAAAAATATTTTTTAAAAATTAGGCGGAAGAGAGTTTACAACCAGGGGGGATCGGGGTAATATAAGTCTATAAAGTTGCACTTAGGAAAATAAATTGTATTGAGTCAAAAATGATTATCATTCTCAATTAGTATGCTGCTCCGGCCTAGCCGGGGCAGCATACGTCATTTTCAGGGCAATAAGAATGGATCTCATTCTCAAGTACAGGAGGTAATGAAGATGGAATGGACTCAAAGTAGAGGGGCACGTACACAATCACTGGCGCATCGCCAGGAGGGCCCTGAGCGCCCGAATTCCGGCGGCAAATGGGATCTTGCAAGCCTGCTTCGCAATCCCGAGGTGCTGGCCGCGCTGGGAAGCGGGGTGCTCATGCTCACAGCCTGGGCGGTCAGCTCCTGGTCGGAATGGATTTCTGTCATTCTGTATGTCATTTCCTATACCGTGGGCGGCTGGATCAAGGCGAAGGAAGGCGTGGAGACGCTGATCAAGGAGCGGGATCTCGACGTCAACCTGCTCATGATCGCAGCCGCGCTCGGTGCAGCAGCCATTGGCTATTGGAATGAAGGGGCTATGCTGATCTTCATTTTCGCGATGAGCGGAGCCTTGGAGAGCTATACGATGGAGCGGAGCCGCAAGGACATTTCCTCCCTGATGGAGCTGCAGCCCGAGACGGCGCTGCGCCTTGAAGGAGGAAGCATGGTGGAGGTTGCTGTCGGCAAGCTGGAGATCGGTGATTTGATTCTGGTGAAGCCGGGCGAGCTGATTCCGGCAGACGGCAAGGTTTATCGGGGAGGGTCCTCTGTCAATCAGTCCTCCATTACCGGGGAATCGGTTCCTTTGGAAAAAAGCGTGGGAGACGAAGTATTTGCCGGAACGCTGAATGGCGAAGGTGTGCTCTATATTGAAGTGACTCAATCTGCTGAAGCTACTGTATTTGCGAAGATTGTGAAGCTTGTCGAGGAGGCGGAGAATGAGGTTCCGCAGTCCGAGCGCTTTATCAAGCGGTTTGAGGCTATTTATGCCCGTGTGGTCGTGGGAGTCACCGCCGGTATCCTTGCGCTGGCTCCGCTGGCAGGGTGGGACTGGGACACTTCCTTCTATAAAGCCATGGTCTTTCTCGTTGTCGCATCTCCTTGTGCATTGGTATCGTCCATTATGCCAGCTATGCTGTCAGCCATCTCGAACCGGGCCCGTAAAGGCGTACTGTTCAAAGGAGGAGCGCATATCGAGAACATGGCCAAGACATCCGTCGTTGCCTTTGATAAGACCGGAACCTTAACGATGGGGTCACCGGTGGTGACGGATTTCGTGGCTGGCAGCGGAATGAGCCGGGAAGAGCTGCTGGGCATCAGTGCATCTGTAGAGAGCATGTCGAAGCATCCGCTGGCCCAAGCGGTCGTTGCCAAGGCATCTGCGGAGGGGATTGCACTGCAGCCTGTAGAGAACGCGGAATCCATAACGGGCTGGGGAATGCAGGGTACCGTGCAGGGTACAGCATGGAGAATTGGAAAAAGCGACGTGCTTGACGGGGATGCTCTTACCCTGGATGCTCACTCGGTACGAAATGGAGAACCGGACTGGCGGGAGCTTCGCCGCAGCCTGGAAGAGGAGGGCAAGACCGTCTCAGTCATTCTTCGTGACGGACAGATGGCCGGTATGATCGGATTGCAGGATGCGGTACGTCCGCAGGCGGCGGCTGCCGTCAAGCGGCTGCAGAGCATGGGAATCCGGGTCGCGATGCTGACCGGAGACCGCAAGGCGACAGCAGATGCCATCGCGCGCCAGATCGGCGTTGATCTGGTCTTCTCTGACCTGCTGCCAGAGGATAAGGTCAAGCATGTTCGGGCGCTGCGGGAGCAGCACGGACATGTCGTCATGGTCGGGGACGGTGTCAATGACGCTCCGGCGCTGGCCACAGCTACGGTAGGCATCGGCATGGGGATTTCGGGAAGCGGAACAGCCCTTGAGGTATCCGATGCGGTGCTGATGAATGACAACATTGAGGAAATTGCCTCCACCGTCAAAATCGCACGCCGCGCCGCAGCCATTGTGAAGCAGAACATGGTCTTTGCCGTAACGGTCATTCTGACCCTGATATCTGCCAACTTTATTCAGGGCGTTGCCCTGCCGCTGGGCGTGATCGGTCATGAAGGCAGCACCATTCTCGTGATTCTAAACGGACTGCGGCTGCTTCGAGCGAAATAAAATGTGAATGTTTGCCCCGTTTTTCTCCAGCAAGCCTGCCTGTATGATCCTGATAACGGGATCATTCAGACAGGCTTGTTTGCTTGATGGAGAGGAATGAGGAATCATGGTAATGATTTCTTTTAATCCCTGTCTCGGGTGTTGACAGATTCTCCGGAATTAATCATAATAAGTATCAGTTTATAATGATTATAAATAAGTGATTTAGAGATACAGGAGGGAACCTTATATGTATAAATCCATTATTATCGGCACCGGTCCTGCCGGTCTGACCGCTGCCATTTACCTTGCCCGTGCTAACATGAGCCCACTCATCATTGAAGGCCCTCAGCCCGGCGGTCAGCTGACGACCACGACCGAGGTGGAGAACTTCCCAGGCTTCATCGACGGCATTCAAGGGCCGGAGCTGATGGACAATATGCGCAAGCAGGCGGAGCGCTTCGGTGCTGAATTCCGCACAGGCTGGGTCAACAGCGTCGATACCGGCCAGCGCCCCTTCAAGCTGAACGTGGAAGGAATGGGAGAGCTTGAAGCGGACACCCTGATCATTTCTACAGGCGCTACCGCGAAGTATTTGGGCATTCCGGGAGAAGAGGAGAACGTGGGACGCGGTGTCAGCACCTGCGCAACCTGCGACGGCTTCTTTTTCCGCAATAAAGAAATTATCGTGGTTGGCGGCGGAGATTCCGCGCTGGAGGAAGCGAACTTCCTGACCCGCTTTGCCTCCAAGGTGACTCTGGTTCACCGCCGGGATGAGCTGCGCGCGTCCAAGATTATGCAGGACCGTGCAAGAGCCAATCCGAAGATTGAATGGGCGCTAAACCGTACTCCGCTGGAGGTGGTTGCAGGCGAACACGGCGTGACCGGCCTTAAGCTTCGTAACAATGAAACCGGAGCCGAGGAGGTTCTGAACGCAAGCGGTGTGTTCGTAGCGATCGGCCACCACCCGAATACCGGCTTCCTGAACGGCCAGCTGACGACAGATCCGAACGGCTACATCGTCACTAACCCTGGCACGTCCGAGACGAACGTACAAGGCATTTTCGCTTGCGGCGATGTGCAGGATACCCGCTACAGACAGGCCATTACGGCAGCCGGCAGCGGCTGTATGGCAGCGATGGACTGCGAGAAATATATCGAAAGCCTGGAACATCAGGCGGTTGTGATTTAAACTGGAGAAGATCCGGGTAGTGATTACGGATGACTACATCTTTGACTGAGGTGATACAGACATGGCAAACGCAATTGTATACACATCCAGCAACTGTCCTCATTGCAAGCAGGTTAAAGGATATTTGACCGAGCAGGGGGTTGAATTCGAGGAGCGCAACATCGAGACGAATGACGAGTTTGCTCAGCAGGTTTGGGATATGGGCGTACGTGCAGTACCGCTCACCGTCATCGGCGAGCACCGCATTCTCGGGATGAACAAGCTCCAGCTGAACAAGGCGCTGGCACCGGCAGAAGGATAAGTAACAGGCTCTAAACATAAAGACATGGCATTGTGCGGGGAATCCCGCCTGTGGCCATGTCTTTATTCGTTTTCGTTTATGGGTGGTAAGAAGGTTGCCTGATCATCAGGCCGTAATTCAGGTGATTCAGGTCATCAATGAGGTTACGAGCGTAAACACCACGTAGGAGCTGACACCGGCACCCATGAGAATAAAGCCCGTCCGCTTTTTCCCTTGAAAAAACTTCATGATCGCCAGACTGAACAGCGGCGCAATGACGAGCAGGAACAGCATAACCGTCAAGAACAGCCCGCCGTCGATTTCAGACGTATTGACATAAGTCATTCTAGTTCTCTCCCTATACTACAGCGAAATTAAGATGGCATAAGCTTGCCTCAATCTCTATATTATAACGGAAATATGAAACATTATCTGCAGCCTTCAGCTACAAAATAAGGCGGTTTTGGATCATTTGGCTTGCTCACCATGGCCAACTAGCTGCTGGCTCAGAGAGTGCTGACGCGAACCGGCCCCAGAAACTGCGATACGGCTAAATATGCAGCACCGATTACGGTAGAGCGGCTGCCGAGCTCGGCAAAGGTAATCTCCATCCGTTCCCGGTGGTAAGGCAGCGTTCTCTGCGCGACGACCTCTTCCAGTGCGGAAGAAATCCAGGGACGTGCATCAGCGAGCGGGCCGCCAATGACTACACGCTGTGGATTGAAGCTGTTGACCAGATTCGTAATGCCGATCCCCAGGAAGCGGCCAATGCCGGCAAACAGGGAGATGACATCCTCATCTTCCGCGAGCGCCAGATCGGCGAGCTGCCGGGTGCGGTGTGATGGCAGGGGAGGAGACGCCTGAGTATAGGCCTTCTCCGAGGCGTACAGCTCCCAGCAGCCGCGATTGCCGCAGGAGCATGCCATGCCGTCTGCCTCAATGCTCATATGACCGGTTTCTCCGGCATAGCCCCTGGCGCCCTTGTACAGCTCTCCGTGAATCATGATGCCAGAGCCGATCCCGCTGCCGGCACTGATATACAGCACATGCTCGGCATCCCGTCCCGCACCGAAGCGGAATTCTCCCTGCGCTCCTGCATTGGCCTCGTTATCGATCGTGACACTCACGCCGATTTCCTCCTCTAGCCGCTGCTGCAGCGGCACCATTTCCCAGCCCAGGTTGGGGGCAAACAGAATGTTGCCCTCGCCGTCTACCATCCCCGGCACCCCGACGCCAACCCCCACGACACCATAGGGAGAAGGCGGAGCTTCGTGCATCAGTGCTTTAATCAGGGTGGTCATGGATTTCAGCACGAAGTCGAGATCATGACGCTCCAGCTGCTCCTCGCGTTCAAAAAGTATATTTCCTTCGAGATCTGTCAGCACCCCGATCATCTGCGATAAGCGGATCTCAATGCCGACGGCGGAGCCGGCGCGGCCGCTGAACAGCAGGAGCCGGGGCTTGCGGCCGCCGCTGGATTCACCCGGACCGATCTCCTCTACCAGATGATGATCACACAGCTCCTGAACCAGATTGGATACGGTTGCCTTGTTCAGCCCGGTAATCGTGGATACTTTCGCCCGGGAGAGGGGGGCGTGCCGGATAATCGTGTTCAGTACGATTGACCTGTTGATTTTTTTGACCAGCGCCTGGTCACCTGTAATGCTCGTCATTGTCCCAACCATCCTTCACGCTTCTCTTCCGAAATGCTTCATAATCTCCTAGTCTAGGGCGATCTCCCCCAAAAAGCAACCACCTTCTTCCGCACATGACCCTTTAAAAAATACTTTGTTTAACCAATAGACAAAGTAGGAGTCCTTATGCTAGGATAACGGTGAAAGCGGTAACGACTTTGAACTGAATAAGGGAGGATCTTATCCATGGCCTATTTTAACCAAGTGAACAAGATTGAATTTGAAGGCAGCAAATCCACAAATCCATATGCATTTAAATTTTATAATCCGACAGAAATTGTGGCAGGCAAGACGATGGAGGAGCATCTGCGCTTTTCCATGGCATATTGGCACACCTTGACGGCAGGCGGCTCGGACCCGTTCGGGGCTGACACCGCGGTACGTCCGTGGGACGGACTGAAGGGCTTGGATCTGGCCAAGGCTCGCGTAGAAGCCGGCTTTGAATTCCTGGACAAGATGAACCTGCCTTACTTCTGCTTCCATGATATAGACATTGCGCCGGAGGGCAGCAGCCTGCGTGAGTTCTACAGCAATATTGACACGATTACAGATTCCATCGAAGAGCATATGAAGGCAAGCGGCAAGAAGCTGCTGTGGAACACGGCAAACATGTTCAGCAATCCGCGCTTTATGCACGGGGCGGGCACAACCTGCAATGCAGACGTTTATGCTCACGCAGCGGCACAGATCAAGAAAGGGCTTGAGGTCGGCAAACGTCTGGGCGCCGAAAACTACGTATTCTGGGGCGGCCGTGAAGGCTATGAGACGCTGCTGAATACGGATATGGGCCTGGAGCTGGACAACCTGGCCCGCCTGTTCCACATGGCTGTGGACTACGCGAAGGAAATCGGCTTCGACGCCCAATTCCTGATTGAGCCGAAGCCGAAGGAGCCGACGAAGCACCAGTATGATTTTGATGCGGCGACAACGATTGCGTTCTTGCAGAAGTATGGTCTGGAGAAGCATTTCAAGCTGAACCTGGAAGCGAACCATGCGACACTGGCAGGCCATACGTTCGAGCATGAGCTTCGGGTAGCGCGCATCAATGGCATGCTGGGCTCGCTGGATGCCAATCAGGGCGATATGCTTATCGGCTGGGACACGGATGAATTCCCGGTTAACATTTATGATGCAACACTGACGCTGTACGAGGTGCTGATGAATGGCGGTCTGGGCCGCGGCGGCGTAAACTTCGATGCGAAGGTGCGTCGTCCGTCGTTTGAGTATGAGGATCTGTTCCTGGCCCATATTGCCGGAATGGACACCTATGCCAAGGGATTAAAGGTGGCAGCGAAGCTGATTGAGGACCGTGTGTTCGAGGACTTTATTGAAAAGCGCTACAGCAGCTTCCAGGAAGGCATCGGTGCGGACGTTGTGGCGGGTAAGGCTACACTCGCGTCGCTCGCCGAGTATGCTCTCCAGAACGAGAAGCCGCGCAGAAATGAATCCGGTCGCCAGGAAATGCTGAAGGGCATCCTGAACCAGTACATTTTGGCAGATTAATCAGAGACTTGTATCGTAATGACGATGCAAGGATGGTCAGGAGAGGAGTTAGGCAATGAGTTACGTCATTGGAGTAGATCTCGGCACCAGTGCGGTGAAGACCGTGCTGGTCAACCGCAGCGGCGAGGTGGTAGCGGAGCATTCGGAGAGCTATCCACTTAGCCAGCCGAAGCCCGGCTACAGCGAGCAGCGGCCGGAGGATTGGGTAGACGCGACAGTGATCTCTTTAAAAAAGCTGATGCACGTCTCACAGGCCGCACCGGAATCCGTAGAAGGACTGAGCTTCTCAGGACAGATGCACGGACTGGTGCTGGTTGATGGGGAAGGCGCCGTGCTGCGCCCGGCTATCCTGTGGAATGACACCCGCACGACGCAGCAGTGCCGCAGGATCGAGCAGCTGCTTCAGGGCCGTCTGCTGGACATCGCCCGAAACCGCGCGCTGGAAGGCTTTACTCTTCCGAAGCTGCTGTGGGTGCAGGAGCAGGAGCCGGATATATTCGCCCAGGCAGTCCAGCTGCTTCTCCCGAAGGATTATGTGCGTTTCCGGCTCACAGGTCAGTACGCCATGGATTATTCGGATGCAGCCGGTACGCTGATGCTGGATGTCGCCGGCAGAAGCTGGAGTAAAGACATTCTGAATGCCTTCAATCTGCCGGAAGAGCTGTGCCCGCCTCTGGTGGAATCATTTCAGCATTGCGGTACCCTGCTGCCAGAGATCGCAGAGCAGTCCGGTTTACTGTCCTCCACCTCTGTATATGCCGGGGGAGCCGACAATGCCTGCGGGGCGCTGGGCGCCGGGATTCTGGAGGAGGGCAAGACCATGTGCAGCATCGGCACCTCGGGCGTCATCCTGTCCTTTGAGGAGCGGCGGGATGTCGATCTGGAGGGCCGGGTTCACTTTTTCAATCATAGCGAGCCGGATGCATTTTATGTGATGGGAGTTACACTCGCGGCCGGCTACAGTCTGGACTGGTTCAAAAAAACATTCGCGCCCGGCATCTCCTTCCAGGAGCTGCTAAGCGGTGTAGAAGCCGTGCCTGCCGGCAGCAGCGGACTGCTCTTTACGCCTTATATCGCAGGCGAACGAACACCGCATCCCGATGCAAAAATTCGCGGCAGCTTTATCGGGATGGATGTCAGCCATAAGCTTCCCCATTTCACACGTGCCGTGCTGGAGGGGATTACCTTTTCGCTCCGGGAGTCTGTAGAGCTGCTGCGAGCCTCGGGCAAGGACGTGAATACCATCATCTCCATCGGGGGTGGAGCGAAGAATGAGGTCTGGCTTCAAATGCAGGCCAATATTTTTAACGCTGAGATCGTAAAGCTTGCAAGTGAGCAGGGACCGGCGATGGGAGCGGCGATGCTGGCTGCGTACGGCAGCGGCTGGTTTAAGAGCCTGCAGGCCTGCGCTGAAGAGTTCCTGCAGGAAGCGGTGCGTTATACGCCGCAGCCTGAAGTCGTGGAGAAGTACGAGGAGCTGTTCAAGCTATATCAGGATGTATATCCACAAACCCAAAATCTCAGTGCTGCACTGGCGAAGCATCGGTAACAGCACGCTATAGCAATCCCCCCTAAACGGCTGAGGCCGGAGAGGGGGGATTTGCTTTTTTCGTCAGGAAGATGAGACTCAAAGCTTTGTTAGCTGAAGAAAGGAGGCCTTTTTAAGACCAGAGTCATAAGGAAGTAAGCTTCCTAGTATGGTATAATCTGTAATGTTAGTAAAAACATATGGATCGCCATATGATCGAAGGGAGCCAAACTATTGAAGTCATCGACACGTTCAAAGAAGGCAATGGCCGTGACGTCTACCGCCTGTGCTCTGGCCGCCATGTTATGTATATCTCCGGCAGCATGGGGAGCGGAGGCTATCGATCCGGATGTAAAGGCCAGGCTGGCCCAAGCGGCCGGTGAGCTTCCCGCTGCAGGTCAAAAGACCCTGATTGGAAGTACAGAGCTGCCAGAGGGAGCGAAGATTTCATCCGCAGAGGCGGAGCAGCGTGTCCATAAGCTGTTCCCGGTGACAAGCCAGGCCAAGCTGGTGCAATCCAGCTTTCGCGAGGAGAAGTCATTGGGGGAGGTGGTGATCTGGGATCTGCAATTTGACTATCAGCTGGGTACTTACGGCACAGGCTTTCATGCCTCTGTAAATGCCGTTACGGGGGATGTCATTTCTATACATATACCCGAGCGGCTGTTCAGCACCTCCGAGAATCAGACGGCATTAAGCCGGGAGCAGGCAGAACAACGGGCCAAGGCGTGGATACAGAGCCATTTTCCGGATGTGGACACCAAGCAGCTTACATCTCAATATCCAGGCTACGGCATGGAGGCGTTGTTCTCTCCGGTAAATTATTATTTTCAATATAAAGGTTCATATAACGGCATTCCATCAGACGGGGATATGCTCAGTCTCAGTGTGAATGCAGAAGGCAGCATTACTTCCTTTAATCGCTACAATACCGCTGTCAAGCCGAAGGTGACGAAGCCAGGCATTACAGCCGAGCAAGCGCGTGAGCAGCTGGAGAAGCAATTTGGGCTGGAGCTCGTCTACATGCCGGAGAAAATGCAGCATTATCGCAGCCGGACCACGCCGGAGTATTATCTGGCCTGGGCACCGGGTGACCAATCCATGTCTGCGATTGACGCCGCCACCGGCAAGCCCATGGATTATACAGGCAAGCAGATGACCGATCCCGCAGTGCAGCCAACACCGGTAACAAGCAAGAAGGCCCCGTTCAAGCCGGCAGTGAAGCCGCTTTCGAAAGCGGTCGACGCGACCACAATTTTGAATGACCATTTTGACATTCCGAAGGATTACAAGCTGCAGAGCAGCTCCCTGGGAGAGAGCTATCATAACGGCAGGCAGGTATGGAGCTTAAGCTACAGTCCATCATCTCAATTCATGGGAACCCATCTGTCAGCAGAGGTGGACGCCGCAACAGGACAGATTTATTCGATGAATGAACATCGGTATCATGAGCTCGGTGACTCCAAGCCGCAGACCACCTCGGCCAAGCTCACGAAGGCGCAGGCCCAGCAGCAGGCGATGGACCTGGTCATGGAGATCGTTCCGAATGCCGCGGCTGAATACAAGCTGACCGAGATCAGGGCTATGGAGAGCACATTCCCGGGTCAGGCGTATTATTATGTAACCTTTACCCGATATGCCGGCGAGATAAAAATTTGGGGTGAATCCATTACGGTTGGCATGGATGCTGAAGGCAAGGTAAGTAACTATCACTTCCGCTCCAATGTGGAGCTGAAGGAGCTGCCGGTGGCATCCAAGCCTAACGTGACCCAGGATCAGGCAAGAAAGACTTATCTGGAACAAATTCAGCTGATGCTGAAATTTATCCAGTATGGAGGCTACACCAGCCCGACCGGTCATGAGCCGCTTTCGTTAAAGCTGGCATATGCGCCGAGCTACGGACAGAATGAGCTTTACACGATGAAGATGATCGATGCGGTGACGGGCAAATGGCGCAATGGCGGGTATTACTATGGAAATAGCGAGTCTTCAGAAGGTTTCAATGCGGTAGATATTGAAGGGCACGCCTTCCACAAGGCACTGGAGAAGCTGCTGGAGTTCCGCGTGCTGGTCCCGGATGAGCAGAACAAGGTGTATCCGGATCAACAGATCACCACGGGAGAATGGTTCGACATGGCAGCGCGGTCGCTGAGCCCGGATTATGAGGGTTCTAGCATCGGAATGTATGATCCGTTTCCGTACGGCAGCCTGCAGCCGGAATCCAAATATTATGAAGCGGTATACTTGATGGTGTCCCGGGACTGGCTGCCGCGTGAAGCCTCGCCTTCATTTAGTGTGGAGGGCAAGCTAACGCGGGATGAGCTCGCTGTGCTGCTGATGAAGATGCTGAAGTATGACAAGCTGGCTGAAGCCTTTGGCGCCTCGGATCTGGACGCGGGTGCGGCAGACGTCTCACAAATCAAGCATCCGGGAGCGGCACTGTTCGCCGTGAAGCTGAATTTGCTGCCGCTGCGGGACGGCAAATTCCTGCCGAATCAGGTCGTAACGCGCGCTGAAGCTGCGGAGGTGCTGGTCAAGCTGGCTGATCTGAGAGGCAAGAGCGATAGTTTCCTGAATCATATGAACTATTAGATCTGCACGAGCCACTTGCTCTTATTCCACATAGGCGTCTATGAAACCGCTCCTTGTCTAGATGGCAGGCTTAGTCACTTCCATCCTAACCAAGAGCGGTTTCTTTGTGTTGTCTGATGGTTAAGGACCGGAAATCTGCTGGACCCGGGGCAAGAATAGGACGTTGTAACTCCAGGCATTGTGCTACAATAGAGACAAGAAAATACGCTGAATGTTTTGGCAGGCTTGTAAATAATCATGAAGAAAGAACAAGCGTTATTTATTAATCGAAGCGAAGGAAAGGGCGGGGTACCCATGAAATGGAACCGGGCACTGCTGAGTAAGCTGATGCTGACCGGGACCTTGGCGGTGACGGTGGCTGCCGTGCCAGAATCGGCGGAAGTGAGCAATGTCCATGCGACGACGGATAAGATGGTCACGACATCGGTCGATGACATCAGGCAGAAGCTGCTCACGGCAATGAATAGCCGGGAAGCCTACCTGCGCTTTGTCTATCAGGGACAGACCAAGTCACTCAAAGCCCATCTGAAGAACGCGCTGGATCAAGCGATGGACAGTGACCCTTACATTCATTATACCATTGCAAGCTACAGCTACGATTACCGCGGCACCTCCTCATCGGCAGACGTCACAGTCCGGTTAACCTACCGGGAAACCGCGGAGCAGACACGGTATGTGGACCGCAGGGTGAAGGATATTCTGGCCGCGGTCATCAAGCCGGGCATGAGCAGCCATGAGAAGGTGAAGGCCATTAACGACTGGGTAGTGCTCAACCTGAAATATGACACATCCCTGAAGAAATATACGGCATATGACGGGCTCAGCACGGGAAGTACGGTGTGCCAGGGATACTCCCTGCTTACCTACAAGCTGCTGAAGTCGGCCGGAATCGAGAACAAGATTGTGGAGGGCACGGCCTACCCCTCGGGAAGCGGCCAGGGCCAGCTGCACGCCTGGAATCTTGTGAAGCTGGACGGGAAGTGGTATCACCTTGATACGACCTGGAATGATCCGGTCCCGAACCGGGAGGGAAAGGTATCCTACACTCATTATTTACGGAGTGATGCCCAGATGGCGAAGGATCATACCTGGGTTAAATCCTACCCTGCGGCTAGTACCTCATACAGCACGACCCTGAACGCCCTGGCCTCGAAGCCATCCTCCAAAGCGGCAGCCTACCGTGCATTGATTCAGGCGCTGGAGTATGATCTTCATGATCCCAAAGCAGCCATACGCACGTATGACCAGCTTCATGCGAAGGTGAATGCCGCCGTCAAAAAAAATCAACAGGAGCTCGTCTTTCGATACGATGGCGAGGAGCGCGGCCTGCTTGCTCTGCTGCAGGAGTTGCAGCGTAAAGCTGGTGTCGGCACGATCCGCTATTATCATGACAGCCTGGAGGACAGTGATGATCTGAAGGTACACATCTCCTGGTGAACCTATTATAATGCTGTCTTTAAGGCAAGTATCAAGTATCGACCACGCAAATAACATCATCCACAAAGCAAATGGCGGTGCCAGGATAAATCCCCGGCACCGCCATTTATTGATTTTCACCCGTGAATGTTTACTTGGCAGGCGTTGAGAAATCGCAGTCTTCAAGCGGCACGAGCTTGCTGGTACGAAACAGCTTGTACCCGAACCAGATGGCGAAGAACAGCGGTATACTGACATAGGTGGCAATCAGCGTGGACCAGCTGATCTCTCCGCTGAAATCACCTTGGCCGATAATGGCCACAATGCAGAGCAGGAACGCAAACAGCGGACCAAACGGGAACCAGCGCGCCCGGAAGGGCAGCTCGTTGAGATCCCGTCCCTGAGTAGTATATGCCTTGCGGAAGCGATAATGGCTTATCGCGATCGCGAGCCAGTTAATAAAGCCGCACATGCCGGAAGCGTTCAGCAGCCAGATATACACCTGACCGTCACCGAAGAACGAGGCCAGGAAAGCGAGCATGCCGATGGACGCCGTAACCGTGAGCGCAGCCACGGGCACCCCCCGGCTGTTCAGGCGGCTCAGCCAGCGCGGCGCCATCCCTTGCTTCGCCATGGCATACAGCACGCGAGTCGAGGCGTACATGCCCGAGTTGCCGGCAGACAGCACCGAGCTCAAAATAATTGCATTCATGACAGAGGCAGCAAAGGCCAGGCCAGCTTTTTCGAATACGAGAGTGAAGGGGCTGACACTGATGCTGTTAACGTCTGATTGCAGCAGGCTGGGATCACTATACGGGATCAGCAGACCGATGACAAAGATGGCAAAGATATAGAAGATGAGGATGCGCCAGAATACCTGGCGAATCGCCCGGGGCACGTTCTGCCGCGGGTTCTCGCTTTCCCCTGCGGCAACGCCGATCAGCTCGGTTCCCTGAAAGGAGAAGCCTGCCGCCATAAAGACGCCGATCAGTGCGAATAGCCCTCCGTGCATCGAGCCGCCGCCATCAAGATTAAAATTCGTAAATCCGACCGACTCCCCGCCCAGAATGCCAAAGATCATCATCACACCTGTAATCAGAAAAATGATGACGGTAACCACCTTGATCATGGCAAACCAATATTCAGACTCTCCGTACCCTTTGGCTGACAACACATTCAGCCCGTACATAATGCCCAGGAAGAGCAGGCTCCAGATAAAGGACGGGCTGTCCGGAAACCAGAATTTAATAATGACCGTCGCTGCAGCCAGCTCCGCCGCGATGGTGACGGCCCAGTTGTACCAGAAGTTCCAGCCGACCGCAAATCCGAACGCCGGGCTGACATACCGGGTGGCATAGGTGCTGAAGGCACCGGCGTCCGGCAGGAAGGTGGCCAGCTCTCCCAGACTGGTCATTAGAAAATAAACCATCAGGCCTACAGCGGCATAGGCCAGCAGCGCACCGCCAGGTCCGGCAGAAGCGATGGCACCGCCGCTCGCGAGAAACAGACCCGTGCCGATCGAGCCTCCAAGGGCTATCATCGTCATGTGGCGGGCTTTGAAGCTGGGCTTCAGTGAGGTCGCAGGTAATTTATGGCGTCTCATGAGTCTAACACTCCTTCTTTCTGATAAAAAATGCCTGTTTACGGTCGATAAACGCCGCAAAAAAAGCCTGCAGTATACACTGCAGGCCGAAAATACAGCCTCATGTTACTAAGCGATAGCACACCGCGCCTCGCAAGAGAGACACGACAGTTTCGTCCGTCGGATTTCAACAGAGATTTGAACAGAGTCTAAGTATAAAAGACATCCCATCTGTAATGCAATGGTTTTATTTGACATCCTTTGTCCGTTTCGCCATCTGCTGCCATACCGTTCCGGCAGCCTCTTCACCGGATTGAATGCGCTCCAGCGCCATCCTTGCCTGCAGGCTGACCTCAAACTCCGGATCCTCCGCCGCTTCGGTCAGCGCCCCGGAGGCTTCCTCCGTGCCCACTTCATACAGGAAGCGGGCCGCACGCCAGCGGACCAGCTTGCTGCTGTCCTTCAGCGCCTGAATCATGACCGGTGTAGCCGCCGGGTCTCCAATGTCAGACAGCGTATCGCCTGCTGTACGGCGAACCGCCGGCGATTCATCGGCCATCGCTTGCTGCAGCAGGGCCATGGCTTCCGGTGTGCGGAAGTCGCCCAGATATACGATCGCCAAGCGCCGGATTTGCATCTTGGAATCAGACAGCGCCTGCTTCAGAAGCGGCAGATGCCGCTCCTCTGGCTCCAGCACGTCCAGCGCGGCATAGCGGACGCGCCAGTCGGAATCCTTCATGGCGGCGGCCGTCTCCTCATCGCTTAGCTTGCGCCGCTGCTCGATAAACTCCTCTTCGGCGGCGCCATGGGCGATAGCCTGTGACACGACCTTATCCAGCCGCTCCTGCGGGAAGGCGGCTTCAAGCTCCTGCTCGACCTCACGGGCGATGTCGGCCAGCTCGCCATAGCGGACGCCGTAATCCTTCAGCTTGCGCTCCTTGATCATCGTGTTGGACGCCACCTGGGTGACTGCCTCTGTAAAGCGCTGCGACAAGCCGATCCGTTCTTCCTGCAGCGCACTCTTGACGCGGATCTGCATCGGGATGCCGCGGAAGAATTGGACGAATACCTCAGCTTCGCCAAATGCGCCGGCAGCTTCCTCGCTTCCTCCGGCCTGCAGCCCTTCCTGTCCGAACTTCTCCTGCACCTCGCTCAGAATTGCCTGCCAATCGGCGCTGCCCTTGCGGTCCAGCGCGATAAAGTCCAGGGTGTGGAAGATGCTCTTCACGCCCTGAATATGCAGCAGCTCGCGGATCCACGCAGGAGCAGAACGTTCATTATCCAGGGTATATGTTTTGCGGATTCCCGGTTCCAGGGATTCGTCAAGATGAAGCTTCATGGAATTTGGACTGGGGGTAGGCTCAATAAATGTAATTTTCATGAGATTAGACGTACCTCCTTTTCCTTCATCTCTATATTGTACCTCTTTTAGGGCGCAGAAAAAACCTGGCATCACAAGATCACATCAAATCTTCAGCTTGCACACATTTTACAAATTTGGCGGATAAAAAGAAGAGGGGCTTGTCAAACTGTATACATCAGACTGCAGGAGGCCGCAGGCAAAGGGAGGTGCAGGAACGATGAACATCCGGCAGGAGAAGAAGCTCGCTGCGGTGTGCTTTGTATCAGCAGCCATCATGCTCTATGCAACCGTGAAGGCACTGATCCGCTACATCCACTATTTCAGCTAAAGCAGATGTACTGTGACTAATCACCAAGGAGTGAAGATGATGTCTACGCTTGACCCTGTTCTTATGAGCCGGATTCTGACGGCCGTTACGCTGTTTGTACATATTGTGTTAGCTACCATTGGAGTCGGCATTCCCGTCATGCTGGCGCTGGCGGAGTGGAGAGGAATCCGGACCGGCGACAAGCACTACATCCTGCTGGCGCGAAGGTGGGCCCGCGGCTTCGTCATTACCGTGGCGGTGGGCGTCGTAACAGGAACGGCCATCGGTCTGCAGCTGAGTCTGTTGTGGCCGACGTTTATGAAGGTGGCTGGCCGGGCGATCGCACTGCCCTTGTTTATGGAGACCTTTGCTTTTTTTGTGGAGGCGATCTTTCTGGGCATTTATCTGTACACCTGGGATCGGTTCAAGAACAAGTACACCCATCTGCTGCTGCTCATCCCCGTGGCGATCGGGTCATCGGCATCCGCGGTGTTCATTACAAGCCTCAATGCGTTTATGAACCAGCCGCAGGGCTTTGAGCTGGTGGATGGTGTGTTCACCAACGTGAACCCGTTCCTCGCCATGTTCAACCCGGCCACTCCCAGCAAGGTGGCTCATGTGCTGGCCTCTGCATACACGACCAGCGCCGCTGTGCTGGCGAGTATTGCAGCCTTCAGCCTGCTGAGGCGCAAAGACCATCCTTATTTCAAAAAAGCGCTCAAGCTGTGCGTCATCTCCACCTTTGTCTTTGCCATGACGACGATTCTGATCGGCGATTTCTCCGGCAAGTTCCTGGCCAAATTCCAGCCGGAGAAGCTGGCTGCGATGGAATGGCATTTTGACACGATGACGGAAGCCCCACTCATTTACGGCGGGGTACTGGATGAGAACAATGACATCAAATATGCGCTCAAAATCCCGTACGCCCTGAGCATACTGGCGGGAAACCGGCCGAATACAGAGGTCATCGGATTGAATGAATTTCCCGAAGAGGAGCGGCCGCCGCTGATGATCCATTATTTCTTTGACCTGAAAGTAACCAATGGCGTGCTGCTCGTGCTCATCCCGCTGCTGTTCATGCTGCGCAAGAGGCTGCCCGGCAAGAAGCCTTATCCCACCTGGCTGCTGATTGGCATCTTTGCCCTGGGACCATCGGCTATGGTAGCCATTTGGCTGGGATGGTTTCTCGCAGAGGTCGGCCGGCAGCCCTGGATTGTCCGGGGCTATATGAAGGTCGCGGAGGCAGCGACCACCTCGCCGAATGTAGGCTGGATGCTGCTGCTGTTCATTCTGCTTTACATCGTGCTGGCTGTTTCGGCAGTCAAGGTGCTGAGCCGCCTGTTCCGCAGTAAAAGTGCAGAGGAAGAAATCGCGCAGCTGGGCTGGGATCCGGAAGGAGGCAGGGGACAATGAGCTACGGCTTGACAGCCATTACGGTGCTGTGGACCTTTTTGTTCGGATATTTGATCATTGCATCCATTGATTTCGGGGCCGGCTTTTTCAGCTTTTACAGTGTCGTGACCGGCCATGAGAACAAGATTCACAATATTATTCAGCGCTACCTCTCTCCGGTATGGGAAGTGACGAACGTATTTCTTATTTTTTTCGTGGTGGGGCTGGTGGGGTTCTTCCCCGATGCCGCCTATTACTACGGGACGGCGCTGCTGGTGCCGGGAAGCCTCGCCACCGTTCTGCTCGCGCTTCGGGGTGCATATTATGCCTACAGCACCTATGGGCACCATAAGGGTCATAACCGGCTGTACATGGGGGTATACGGGGCCACCGGACTGCTGATTCCCGCAGCGCTCTCTACGATTCTGGCCATCTCCGAAGGCGGTATTATTCACATGGATGAGGGTAAGGTCGGGATCAGCTGGGTAAATTTCTTTATGAACCCGTATACCTGGTCTGTCATTGTGCTTGCACTGGTCAGCGTGCTGTACATCTCGGCGATGTTTCTATGCTACTATGCAGACCGGGCCAAGGATCGGGCAGCGTTTCAGGTCGTAAGGGGCTACGCCCTGCTCTGGAGCGGTCCAACGATTGCAGCGTCACTGCTCGCCTTTTTCCAGATTAACCGGCAGAATCCGGAGCATTTCCAGAACATGCTGAACATGGCCTGGATGTTTATCGCTTCCTTTCTGTGCTTTGCAGCCGCGATTTATCTCGTCTATAGACAGAAGCGCCTCGGCTTATCCTTTATGCTTGTCATTCTGCAGTTTGGCTTTGCCTGGTACGGCTATGGACGCTCCCATCTGCCTTATATCCTGTATGACCAAATCAGCATCTATGAGAGCATTACGAGTGAGACGATGGCGGTAGCTATGATCAGCGCGTTCGTACTGGGCCTGCTCGTGCTTATTCCGTCTCTGGTGCTGCTGCTTTGGCTGTTCTTGTTTAATGCAAACTATGTGCGCGGACAATCCCGCTAGGAAGGGGGCAGGTTACAGTGGAGGATTTTAATATATTTATTGCCCCTCTTTTGGCGGTTGCGGCGGCCATTGTGTTTATGATTATTTATACGATGAAATACAAGGACCCGTCCGATTGAACTGGCATTTGAACACTTTTCGCAAAAAGGGGTAAAATACGGTATAGAGAAACAGACAGGGAGAAAGGAGGGAGAGCATGCCTCGAACCCGTTACAACAATATTGACAACGTCAGCACGGACAAAACGCTGAAGCAGTTCAGGCAGTGGCGAGAAGAACGGCGGCAGAAGAAAAAGGATTACTCTTATGTCATACCGAACATCTCGCCGGACCTTGATTATTTGCATGGCAACCGGCATGACACCTCCGTAACGTGGGTTGGACACGCGACTTTTTTTATCCAGTATGAAGGGCTGAATATCGTTACCGATCCTGTATGGGCAAAGCGCATGGCGTTCACAAAGCGGCTGGGTGAGCCCGGAATTCCGATTACGGACATTCCGCCGCTGGATCTCATTCTTATATCACATTCTCATTACGATCATCTGCATGTCGCTTCTATCCGCAAGCTGTACCGCTCACATACAACCATTATCGTGCCGGCCGGATTGCGGCGGAAGATGGTGGCGAAGGGCTTTCGGCGGGTGATTGAAATGCACTGGTGGGAGACGCTTACCCATGGGGGCGTCAGGATTTCCTTCGTGCCGACCCAGCACTGGACGCGCCGGACGCCATTTGATACGAACACCTCGCATTGGGGCGGCTTTGTGCTGGAGCCGAATCTGGACAGCGAGGAGATTGCGGAGGACAATCCGCTGCAGGAGGACGGGACGCGGAAGCTGCCGCCGAATCTGTATTTTGCGGGGGACAGCGGCTATTTCCCGGGCTTCAAGGATATCGGAAGGCGGTATAACATCCATATTGCGCTGATGCCGATCGGGGCCTACGAGCCGGAATGGTTTATGACGTCCCAGCATGTGAATCCGGAGGAAGCGCTGCAGGCCTTTCTCGATGTACAGGCGGAGACGATGATCCCGATGCACTACGGCACCTTCAAGCTGGCGGATGATACGGCGCAGGAGGCGCTGGAGCGCATGGAGGCGGAGCGCGTCAGGCTGGGAATTCAGGAGGAGCAGATCCGGGTGCTTAAATACGGAGAGACCTTTAAGGTGAAGCCTGAACGGAGATTGGCGGAGTCGATCACGCCGAAGGAGAAGCCACAGTCATAAGCAGCACGCTCTTTTTCGAGAAACGGGGGACACCCTGTGAAATCTTCGGAACAGGGCTTTTTTTCTGGGGCTGACCCGCTTTCTTGATCAAAAGCTTCGTGTACAGCGAGTTCTTATGCTATAATGTGCGAAAACCCTATAGTTGAATAAAGGATGGTAATGCTTAATGATCAGTACAAGCGGCGTCACGCTCCGCTATGGCAAAAGAGCACTCTTTGAAGATGTAAATATAAAGTTCACGCCGGGGAACTGCTACGGCCTGATCGGGGCCAACGGTGCCGGTAAATCGACGTTCCTGAAGATTCTTTCCGGGGAGATCGAGGCCAACCAGGGCGAGGTTCACATGACGCCGAATGAACGGATGGCGGTTCTGAAGCAGAACCATTACGAATACGACCAGTACCGTGTGCTGGAGACGGTCATTATGGGCCATGCGCGGCTGTACCATATTATGAAGGAAAAGGACGCTCTGTATGCTAAGGCTGACTTCTCCGAGGAAGACGGCATGCGCGCCGGAGAGCTGGAAGGCGAGTTCGCGGAGCTGAACGGCTGGGATGCCGAGCCGGATGCAGCAGCACTCCTGATTGGTCTCGGTATTGAGCGCGAGCTGCATGACAAGAATATGTCTGAGCTCAGCGGCAATGAGAAGGTCCGCGTCCTGCTGGCGCAGGCCCTGTTCGGACGTCCGCACAACCTGCTGCTGGATGAGCCCACGAACCATTTGGATCTGGAATCCATTCAATGGCTTGAGAACTTCCTGATGGATTATGAAGGCACCGTCATCGTGGTTTCTCACGATCGTCACTTCTTGAACAAGGTATGTACCCATATTGCGGATATCGACTTCGGCAAAATCCAGATGTACGTCGGCAACTACGACTTCTGGTACGAGTCGAGCCAGCTGGCACTTCAGCTGCAGCGCGAATCCAACAAGAAGAAGGAAGAGAAGATCAAGGAGCTTCAAGCGTTTATTCAGCGCTTCTCCGCGAATGCCTCCAAGTCCAAGCAGGCAACGTCCCGGAAGAAGCAGCTGGATAAGATTACGCTGGATGACCTCCGTCCGTCCAACCGGAAATATCCATTCCTGAACTTCAAGCCGGAGCGCGAAGCCGGCAAGCAGCTGCTTACGGTGGATGGCCTGAGCATCAGCATGGAAGGCGAGAAGGTGCTGGATAACGTCAGCTTCGTGGTGAATAAGGGCGACAAGATTGCTTTTGTCGGACCGAACAGTCTGCCGAAGACGACATTGTTCCAGACGATAATGGGCGAGACAGAGGCAGAAGCTGGAGAGTACAGCTGGGGTGTCACGACAACCCAGGCGTATTTCCCGAAGGATAACTCGGCGTATTTCGACGGAGTGGACCTGAACCTGGTAGAGTGGCTGAGACAGTACTCCAAGGATCAGGATGAAACCTTCCTGCGCGGCTTCCTGGGCCGCATGCTGTTCTCTGGTGAGGAAGCACTCAAGAAGGCGAGTGTACTGTCCGGGGGCGAGAAGGTTCGCTGTATGCTGGCGAAGATGATGCTGAACGGAGCCAACGTGCTGATCTTTGACGAGCCGACGAACCACTTGGATCTGGAATCCATCACGGCGCTCAACAATGGCTTGATTGATTTTGACGGCACGATTCTGTTCACCTCCCATGACCATCAGTTCATTCAAACCATCGCGAACCGCATCATTGAGATTACGCCGAACGGCATCATTGACCGCGTCATGAGCTACGATGAATATCTCGAGAGCGAAGAAATCAAAGCACTGCGCCAGAGCATGTATCCGGTGGAAGTGTAGATATAGCGTAAACGCAATCTGGCCGCAGAGGGGATGTCCCGTCTGCGGCCAGATTTTTTTGGATTCTAGGAGCCCCCGGTGCGGCGGCGTTGATTGTTCGGCTTTTTGTTGTTCTGGCTTTTCATCTTCTGGACGTTATCCTGCTGAAAGCCGCCGGCTTTGCCGGAGCCGCCCTGCTTCTTCTGCTCCAGCTTCTGGCGGATGGCATCGGCCAGGCTGATCTTCTTCGGACCGTTCGATTCGGTCATGGAGGACTCCCCCTCAATGTCTATTTGTCCTCATTTTATTCGTTTTTAAATCTCGGAGCAAGGGTAACAATAAATGTATTGGCGGCATCTGGAAAGGCTTGGCTGGAGACATTGTGAATCAAGACAACATATTTTCGATATGGCTACAAGGTTTGACCCGCCTTACAAGGTTTCGTGTACCCTACAACGTTTCTCTAGACCCACAACAGGAGTCTTTGCTAGGATGGTATCTGTCACATTACGAACCAGGTTTTCCCACGGGGGAGAGAAAGATCGAAGGAGCGAAATCGAACTGTGAATGCATATGAGGATATTAAAAAAGGGGAACGCGGCGCATGGGTCAGCATTACAGCCTATTTGGTCCTGTCGGCATTCAAGCTGGCCAGCGGCTACTGGTTTGCTTCCAGCGCCCTGACGGCCGACGGAATTAACAACTTGACTGATATTATGGCTTCGACCGCGGTTCTGATCGGTCTGCGGATCTCCCGCAAGCCGCCGGATGAAGATCATGCCTATGGTCATTTCCGGGCAGAGACGGTGGCTGCACTGGTTGCTTCCTTTATTATGGCGATCGTCGGTATTCAGGTGCTGGTGGAGGCGGTACGAAGCCTGTTTGCCGGAGCCAAGGAGGCACCGGATCTATGGGCGGCGGCGGTAGCCGGCGTAGCCGCTGTAGCCATGCTGGGCGTGTACCGCTACAACAAGCGGTTATCCCGGGAGATTAACAGCCAGGCTCTCATGGCGGCGGCCAAGGACAATTTGTCGGATGCCTTAGTCAGTATTGGAGCGGCAGTCGGCATCCTCGGTGCCCAGCTTGGACTGCCCTGGATGGATACGGCAGCCGCCTTCGCGGTAGGTCTTATTATTTGCAGGACGGCCTGGGAAATTTTCAAGGACAGCACGCACAGCCTGACAGACGGCTTTGATGAGACGCGTTTAACGGATTTCCGCAGCACGATTGAGCGGACACCCGGGGTGGAAGGCATCCGCGATATGAAGGCGCGCATCCATGGCAACCATGTTCTCATTGATGTGGTTATTGAGGTGGACCCGCAGCTGACGGTGATTGAAGGTCATGAGATCAGCGACTCGATTGAGGAGCGGATGATTCGAAAGCATAATATTATGCACATTCATGTGCATGTAGAGCCGAAGGAAGAAGCCGTGGAGCAGGAATGATGCCTGATAGGCCGTAACAGCCCTTAGCCTGCAGAAGGCAACAAAAAAAGGATCGCAGCGACCGCCCGATCCTTTCCTGTTCTATATCAAATTACATTTTTTCCATATGAATCCATGCTTTGCCGAGCCAAGTGTAAATCTCTACCCACTCACCCGTCCACAGCATTTGGCGCTCGTTGCCGGTCGTATCTACCATTTGAGGAGCCAGGGCACCGATGACCTTGCCGTTCGGCATGTCGTAGAAATACGTACGCTTCATGAGATTAATAATCTCTGTCGGATTCATAACCACTTCATCTGCTTCAATGATTGGCTCATTGGCCAGGGTCATGCTTGATTCCATGGACGTTTCTTCAGCGGTAGTTACCGTGCCGGACGTGCTCGCCGGTGTAACCGTTTCCGTATAGCCTTGGATCGGAGCGGCAGAAGCTCCAGCAGTCAGCGACAGGGCCAGGCCCAAAGCGGCAGTAAAACTCACAGTTTTTTTCATGATTGACTCCTCCTCGAGATCGGTAAATTAGTTAACGACAATATGGTAATAACCTGCTTGCAGGTAAAATGAACCATAAATCTGGTTATTTTTTGTGTCCAGGCTTACAATAGAGTGGAAACCTGTCCTGTTGAGAGCATGGTTAGGAGGAGGGAATCCGCAATGGCACGCCGAAAAAGAAGAGTCGGGAAATTTTTGTTTCTGTTTCTTATCGTCATTGTGGCTCTGTTGGCGGGGGCGCTGTGGTGGATTTCACCCACCGAGCGGCTGGATATGGGCTACCGTACGGTGGATTTCAAAGACAGGCTGCTGCAGATGGCAGAGACCAGAGAGCCTCGTTTAACGTTAAGCGCCGATGAGATTGGCCAGCTCAGCAAGAAGAATCTGGTCAAATATCTGGACAAGCAGGATCCCGGCGTCGATATTACCGGTGCGAGGTTCACGATGGAGGGCAGCAGCATGCGGGCGGATGTGAATGGGAAATGGGGGTGGGTGCCTTTCGGCGCGCAGCTGGATTTCACAATAAAGACCAGCGGGAGCCGGCTGCTCCTGGAGCATCAGGCTACCCGCATCCGGGGTGCAGAGGTACCTGGCGCCTTGTTCCAGCTGGAGCCTATGATCGTGAACCTCAAGGATTATTTGCCGGAAGTGCTTACCGTTCGCGATATTGAGCTGACAGGTGACGGCGTGAGCCTGGTGTTCAAAATTGATTGGCTTTCATTGCCTTCCTGGTTCTAGCCGCTAATAGCTCCTCCTGGAGCACGCCAAAAAGCTGCTTTCTTGTCCATAAGAGACAAGAAAGCAGCTTTTTGGCTTTTGTACCGTATAAGATTATGGCGGCATATGCTGGATAAATACGCTGCTGCGGCTTTACCTGGACCTTTTGCGCCCGAAGATCAGGGAAACGACAAACAGGATCAGGAATAAGAAGAAAATGACCTTGGCAATGCTGGCTACCGCTTCTACCACGAGACCGAGGAATCCCAGTACACCCGCAGCAATTGCGACTAGCAGCAGGATTACAGACCATTTGAGCATCTGACTCACCTTGCTTTCTTTTATATAGTTATGAGCGTAAGACTTGAAGCTTCATGTCACCTTGTCGGCGTGTCTTGTAGATAACTATAACCGGGTGAAAATACCTTGAATCAAAGCCTGTTCCAGCTGTGGGGTACGGGGTTTTTATTGTTTCGGCACCTCGGGCAGAGGGTAACTATGAACTAACCAACAAACAAAAATGTAAAGTGAGGTTGTGCCATGTTAACTCAAATTAGTATCGCGGTTATTGCGGTAGCCTTTGCAGTCCTAGTATTCTTCCTGATCAAAACACTGAAAGCTGCGACGGTGTCCCTGGACAAGGTGACGCAAACGCTGCAGGAAGTGCAAAAGACCATTGATGAGCTGAGCTATGAGGTGAAGCAAACCATTCGTAACACCAATGATATTACGGTCGATGTTCAGCATAAGATGAAACAGATTGATCCAGTCATGAACACGGTGAAAAATCTGGGCGAAGCGCTGAGCGAGGTAACTTACGCAGTTAAAGAGGTTTCTGCCGGCGTTGTCAGCAAATTCAGACAATCGAGAGAGAACAAGAGTAAAAGCGGCTCGCTGCCGCAGCCTTCTTCTTCCGCAGTGACGCCATCTGAGCGTACGGTTCAGTCTTACAACGCTGTATACAGTGACTCTTCATCAGGCTCCACTTCTAATGTAAGCAAATGGCTGAACTATGTGGATGCTGCTGCAGGAATCTGGAACAAATTCCGCCGCCAGAAAGCCCGTTAACATCAAGATCGACTGCGCTTGACGCCTGACGTCTCGCAGGGAAATACAAAGGGGTGAGGGAATCATGTTAAATGTCGTGCTGTTGCTGCTGGGAATGCTGTCACCCATAAGCGGTGAAGCGGGGCTGACGCCGATGACCGCTTCGACAATGACATCACCTGTCGTGCATGCCGAGTTAAAGCTGAACACTATGCCGGAGCAAGCGCCTGCTGAGCCAGAGGCGGTAACCTTAAACGGCATTTCGCTTACGGACCGCACAGGCGATGTTATGGATAAGCTGGGAGAACCGCTAAAGGTCACGAAGGAGCCTCTGCTGGGGTCTACGGAGTATCATTATCCGGATATGACGATTGGCTTTTATGAGGATCTGACAGACTATGTTCGGGTGCATCCATCCGCTTCCACGGTTCAGGTGAATGGCCAAGACATTGCAATGACGACTGATGCCCTGCTCTCTTCATTGGGAGAACCGTATTTCCGAGGTGAAGACGGCGTTTCATATGTATGGGAATACGAAGCGCTGAAGATTTTTATGGACATGGATACTGGAGAATTGCATGCTGTCGATTTATTTGTCGATTATCGTCAATAAGGTGTTTCAACCGCAAATAAATTGGTTAATACATTTCGGGACTTATGTATTTTCTAAATCTGCAGTGAATCTAGGAGGTTATTATGATGGAATCAACCAATCAGAAAGCATATGCTAAAGTAACCGACAATGGCACTCAGGCCGTACAGGAAGTCCAGAGCCTGCATAGCAGCGGCTATACACAGGAGCATATTTTCGTTCTGGCTCATGACTCGGACCGGACGGAGCGGATTGCATCAGCTTCCGACGCCAGCGAGGTCGGCATGAAGGAGGAAGGCGCGTTCGATACGATAGCGAATCTGTTTCGCTCCCGTGGCGACGAGCTGAGAGCCAAGATTCAATCCCTCGGCTTTACAGAAGCAGAGGCTGACTTTTATGAGAAACAGCTTGATCAAGGCAAAGTGCTTGTCATCGCCAAGAAGGATGAGTAAGGTAAAGCACGCTGCATAGATATTAAACATAGATAAGGAATGGGACAATTCTGTCTCATTCCTTATCTATGTTTTGAATATACCATGCATTGGAAGTCTTTTTTTCGTGTCCAACGACTGCACCGTTTATAGTATACTGGATGGAAGATTTTCTGCGTATGAAGTCACGTTAAGGAGAGGGATATGAGAATATTAATCGTAGACGACAATCCAACCAACGTCATTATTATCCGGGAAATTTTGAAAAAAGAGCAGTACCGCGATTTAGTGACGGCATCTTCTGCTATAGATATGCTTGAAATTCTCGGAATTGGAGACCGCAAGGCGGACCTTCGTCCCAAGAAAAGTGACATTGATCTGATTCTGCTTGATATGATGATGCCGGAAATGGATGGCATTGAGGCTTGCCGGATCGTACAGCAATATGAGCATCTGAGAGACATCCCGATTATTATGGTGACTGCGGTTGGCGATTCCAAGAAGCTGGCCGAGGCGCTTGACGCCGGAGCAGGCGATTACGTGACCAAGCCGATCAATAAGGTAGAGCTGATGGCGCGAATCCGTCTGGCGCTTCGCCTGAAGCATGAGAAGGACTGGCATAAGGAGCGGGAGCAGCGGATTCAGGATGAATTGAAGCTCGCCTCTATGGTCCAGAATGCAGTGCTCAGTCTGCCGATTGAGGATCAGCTGTTTGAGGTGCATGCACTGTATCAGCCTTCCGCCGAGCTGGCTGGTGATCTGTATGCATGGTATTCGCTCGGTGACGGTCGGTATGGCATTGTGCTGCTGGATATGATGGGACATGGCATCTCGTCATCTCTGTTCTGTATGTTTATCGCTTCCGTGCTTCGGGATACGGTGACGACCTATGTCGAGCCGGAGAAGGTTATTCAGGAATTGAACCGCCGCTTTAACCAGCTGCATATTGAGAATCAGCTGATCCAATATTATTTTACGGCTATTTATATGGTTGTAGACACTCGAATGAAGCGGGTGGACTATGTTAATGCCGGTCATCCTCCAGCTCTCTTTTTTGGTGAGGATGGCACGGTTCAGACCCTGGATCAGGGCTGCTGTCCTGTCGGTCTGTTTGACCGGATTCAGGATATGGAGCCAAGAAGCTTTCATTATGAAGGCAATGCTCATCTGGCGATGTACACGGACGGCCTGATGGAGGTTGTTGAGGGCAGTCATGAGCAGCAGCTGGAATATTTGAAGACACACCTCGGGGGAAGCCACAGCTGGCGTGAGACGGAAATGAAGGAGCTGTTCTTTAATGACAGCGCAGCTGTGGAGCGTGAGGATGACAAGTGCTTGGTCTGGGTTTCTCTAAAACAGGGAGAGGAAGAGCGTGAATGAAGATTAAAAGTAAGCTGGTCATTGGCTTTACATCGCTGCTTGCCATCATGCTTGTGCTGTCGGTCATTATGTTTGATCGGCTGAGCTTTATGAATGAGCAGATGGATGCTATTTATAGTGAACGATACCAGAAGGTGCGCGATTCCAGCTCCATGCGGGGCGAGGTCAATAATATGGCCCGCGCCCTGACGAATCTGATGCTGTCCGAGGACACCGCTTCTACGGCAGAGCGGATTGCCGAGCTGGAGCGGATGACCGAAACAGCAGCAGGCTACTATACATCGATGAAAGAAACGCTCAATACAGCAGAGGAAATGCAGCTTCTCAGTGAGATTGAGGAGGCTGCTACGGCGTATTTAGCTTATCAGAACCGGACGCTGGAGCTGCTGGCTGAGGGAAATGCAGAGGAAGCGAACAATTACCGGATCAGCACCGGTCAGGATGTGCAGGAGAATATGCTTCGCACTTTGAATGCGCTGGCGAACTATGAGGATAACAAGATTGATGAAGACATCGCAGGGGCGAAGGCTGCTTACGAGCGCTCGCTTCAGACAACGACCTTCATCCTTGTGGCCGGAATATTGATTGGCCTCGGTGTCATGCTGTGGGCCGTACCGAGCATTACGAGGGGAATAAATACGGTTTCGTTGATGCTGAAGAGCTTTGGCGACGGCAAGCTCCATGAGATTAGAAGCATTGAGGTGACCACAAAGGACGAGATTGGCGATGTGGCGCAGGTGTTTAAAGAAATGGCCGAGGATATTGAAGAGAAGCAGAAGCTGGAGCAGACCTATCAGCAGGCTCAGAACGACCAGTCCTGGATCAACTCCAACATGGCCAGAATTACAGAGCTGCTGGAAGGGGTTCATTCTCTGTCCGAGGTCGGTCAACGGTTTGTGAGCGAGTTTACACCGGTGCTGGGGGCCCATTACGGGGCACTCTATGTGCGGCAGGTGGATACCAGTCCGAACCTGCTGGAGCTTAAGGGCTCTTATGCAATGGACGCTGAAGGAAATCCGGAGGTGGACTTCAAGGTAGGCGAAGGGCTTGTCGGCCAGGCAGCGCTGGACAAGAAGCCAATTACGCTGAACGTCCTGCCAGACAACTATCTGTCCGTAAAATCCGGATGGGGCTCGTCCCAGCCGGCATCTATGCTGGTCTATCCGGTAATGTTCGAGAATGAAGTGCTTGGCGTTGTGGAGATTGCTTCGTTTGATTCCTTCACACCGCTGCAGAAGCAGCTGCTGCAGCAGCTGACGCAGTCGCTCGGCATTATCCTGAACAACATTACAGGCCGTCTGCGTGTTGAAGAGCTGCTGCGGGAATCCCAGGCGATGACCGAGGAGCTGCAAAGCCAGTCCGAGGAGCTGCAAACCCAGCAGGAAGAGCTGCGCCGCTCCAATGAGAACCTGGAGGAACAGACGAAAGCTCTGAAGCGATCTGAAGAATTGCTGCAGCGTCAGCAGGAGGAGCTGGAGCATTTTAATACCGAGCTGATGGCCAAGACCCGGGCCCTGGAAGAGCAGGTGCAGGAGGTCGAGGAGAAGAACGATGAAATCGAGAAAGCTCGCGGCCAGCTGGAGAAGCAGGCAGAGCAGCTATCCTTGACAAGCAAGTACAAATCGGAATTTTTGGCGAATATGTCGCATGAGCTCCGTACCCCGCTGAACAGCCTGCTTATTCTTTCGCAGCTGTTGACCGAGAACAAGGATGGCAACCTCTCCACCAAGCAGATTGAATATGCGCAGACGATTTATATGTCAGGCTCGGATCTGCTGAAGATGATTGATGAGATTCTGGATTTGTCCAAGGTGGATGCCGGCAAGATGGAGATCAACCGGGAGCCCGTTCATATGAAGGAGATTGAAGCCTTCGTTCATCAGAACTTTGATGCTGTGGCTTCCAAGAAAAATGTCACGCTTCTGGTCGAACAATCCCAGGAAGTGCCGGATAGCCTCATTACAGACAGCCATCGGGTGAAGCAGATTTTGCGGAATTTGCTGTCCAATGCGTTCAAATTTACGAGCCGGGGATCTATCGAAGTCCATATTACTCCGGCAGAGCCGGAGCAGCTGCCTATTCTCCTGGATCGGAAATCCAAATACATTGCCTTCTCGGTTAAGGATACAGGAATTGGCATTCCGGAGGATAAGACAGGACTCATCTTTGAAGCGTTCCAGCAGGTAGATGGCACGACCAGCCGCAAGTATGGGGGAACGGGTCTGGGGCTGTCCATCAGCCGCGAGCTGGCTAAGCTTCTGGGCGGCGCCATCGGCGTGCAGTCCAAGGAAGGTGAGGGAAGCACCTTCACGCTTTACCTTCCAGAACAGACTGCTCTGTCAGCCGCGGAGGAAGAGGCTGCGCCTGCAGCAGAAGAGTCTTCGAGATCCGATATGCTGATCGAGGAGCGTTCGAGGAATACGATGCCTTCCGCGGTACGGCCAAGCAGCATCATTGAGAATGTTGAGGACGATCGGGACCAGATTGGCCCTACTGATAAAGTGCTGCTGATTGTGGAGGATGATGTCAAGTTTGCAAGGATTCTCGTCGATATGGCGAGAGGACGCGGGTTTAAGGCTTTGGTTGCCCTGCAGGGGGATATTGGCTTGAAGATGGCTCAGTCTTACCAGCCGGATGCGATTATTCTCGATATTCAGCTGCCGGTGATGGACGGCTGGTCGGTGCTCGGCGAATTGAAGGGCTCGGCCGCAACCCGTCATATTCCGGTGCATGTGATCTCCGTCATTGATGAAGTGAAGCAAGGACTCATGATGGGAGCGATCGCTTACTTGAAGAAGCCGTCCACGCGTGAAGCGCTGGAAGGGGCCTTCTCCCACATTGAAGCTTATGCCGAGAAGACCATGAAGCAGCTGCTTATTGTCGAGGATGATGACATTCAGCGCCTGTCCATTATCGAGCTGATTGATCATGACGATGTGACAATTACAGCGGTAGCTTCGGGGACAGAGGCCCTGGAGAAGCTGCAGCAGCAGCGGTTTGACTGCATGGTGCTGGACTTGATGCTGACAGACATGGATGGCTTTGAGCTTCTGGACAAGATCAGAGAGGATGAGAAGCTGGTCGATCTGCCGATTATTATTTATACCGGCAAAGAGCTGGACACCAAAGAAGAGACACGCCTGCGGAAATACGCCGAGTCCATTATTATCAAGGACGTAAAATCACCGGAGCGGCTGCTGGATGAGACGACCCTCTTCCTGCACCGGGTAGAGGCGAACCTGCCGGAGGACAAGCGTAAAATTTTGCAGAAGCTGCACAATAAAGAAGAGCTCTTTGACGGCAAGCGGATTATGCTGGTCGATGATGACATCCGCAACATTTTTGCCTTATCCAGTGTGCTGGAGGGCTACAATATGGATGTTACCTTCGCTGAGAACGGCAGAGAAGCCATTGATCTGCTTGAAGCCGGTCCGGACTATGATCTGATCCTGATGGATATGATGATGCCGGAGATGGACGGCTATGAGGCCATGCGAATCCTTCGCAAGAAGCCGCGCTTTGAGAAGATTCCGATCATTGCCCTGACTGCGAAGGCGATGAAGGAGGATCGGGCGAAGTGTATCGAAGCCGGCGCTTCCGATTATATGAAGAAGCCGATTCAGACCGAGCAGCTTCTTTCATTGATGCGGGTCTGGCTGTATTCGTAGGCTTCAAATGTGGGTAAAGATTAGTAGTAATCGAAAAATTGCAAGGAAAGAAAGCCGGTGCGAAGTATGTCATCCGATGATTTAACGGAATTGAGCTTGAAGCTGAATATGGAAGAGAAGAATGAAACCGAGCTGGAACAGATTGAAATGGAGCTGCTGCTGAATGGCATCCATCAATTTTACGGCTATGATTTTCGCAATTATGCGGTGCCTTCCCTAAGGCGGAGAATTTGGCATCATGTATATGCCGAAGGGCTGACTACGATCTCTGCGCTGCAGAACAAGGTGCTTCACGAGCGGGACTGCTTTGAACGGCTGATCTTCAGCCTTTCCATTCCGGTGACGGAAATGTTCAGAGATCCGCAGGCTTTTCTCACCTTCCGCCAGAAGGTGATTCCGCTGCTGAGAACCTACCCTTATATTCGCATCTGGCATGCAGGCTGCTCGACCGGTGAGGAAGTGTACTCGATGGCGATCATGCTGCATGAAGAGGGGCTCTATGACAAGGCGCGGATTTATGCCACAGACATGAACTCCAGATCGCTGCAGCAAGCCAAAGAAGGCGTCTTTGATATTAAAAAGATGAAGCAGTATACGAAGAACTATTTGGAGGCGGGCGGCACGCGCTCATTCTCTGAATATTACACAGCTAAATATAACTCAGTGATTTTCCACCCGTTTCTCAAAAAGAACATGATTTTCGCCGAGCATAATCTGGCCACAGACCGCTCATTTAATGAATTCAATGTTATTTTCTGCAGAAACGTAATGATTTATTTTAACGACGAGCTTCGTGATCATGTACATGGATTGTTTCACGAGAGCTTGAGTCATTTCGGTATTCTGGTGCTGGGAGCCAAGGAGTCGATTCATTTTACAAGCTTCAGCGAAGCATATGAGGCTCTCGACCGGTCGGAGAAAATTTACCGAAAGATTAAATAGATAGTTTTATAGGAGGATTCCATGGGGTTTCAAGAACCGATTCATATTCTGCTGGTAGATGACCGCCCTGAAAATTTGCTGGCACTAGAAGCTGTACTCGACAGTGTGCACTATAAGCTTGTCAAAGCGACCTCAGGTGAAGAAGCCCTGCGGTGCCTGTTGAAGTATGATTTTGCTGTCATTGTTCTGGATGTTCAGATGCCCGGTATGGACGGCATTGAAACAGCTCGGCTGATCAAGGCACGTGATAAAACGAAGGATATCCCGATTATATTCATTTCTGCGAACAGCAAGGAAGCGGAGCATCTGTTTGCAGGCTATTCCGCAGGCGCTATTGACTACATGGTCAAGCCCTTCATCCCTCAAATCTTGAAATCCAAGATTGAGGGCTTCGTGGACATGTACCTGTCCAACCAGCGCCTGAAGACCCAATCCATGCTGCTTCATCAGAAGACGCAGGAGCTGGAGCGTATAAATCAGGAGCTGGTGCAGGCGAAGGATGCTGCAGAGATTGCAGCCCGGGCCAAAACCGAGTTTCTTGCCATGATGAGCCACGAGATCCGCACGCCCATGAACGGAGTCATCGGCATGATTGACCTGTTAATGGAAAGCGAATTGCAGGATGAGCAGAGAGAATATGCAGATATTATTCGTAACAGCGCCGATGCGCTGGTGTCCATTATTAATGACATTCTTGATTTTACGAAGATGGAATCCGGAAAAATGAAGCTGGAGGCGCATCCGTTCGAGCTGAAATCCTGCGTTCAAGAGGTAGCCGGCTTATTCTCGGCTGAGGCCTCCAAGAAGAAGCTGGAGCTGGACTGCTTTGTGGAGCAGTCCATTCCCCGGATGATTTACGGAGATATGGGGCGTCTGCGGCAGGTCTTGATCAACCTGGTATCGAACGCCGTGAAATTCACCAATCAAGGCGGAGTTTATCTGGAAACCACGCTGAAGGAAAGCACGGGACAGCGGATGACTCTGGAATTTACAGTGCGGGATACAGGAATCGGCATTTCTGCCGAGAAGCTGGATTACCTGTTCAAGCCATTCTCTCAGCTGGACTCTTCGATGACCCGGAAATATGGGGGAACGGGACTGGGGCTCGCGATTTGCAAATCACTCGTTCAGCTGATGGGCGGCGAGATCCATGTCGAGTCCAGTGAAGAAGACGGCGCTGCCTTTGTCTTTACGATCGAAGTAGAGCGGTATGAGGATGAAGAGGATAAAGATGGGTTGAACGAGCCGCCGGAGCGCCTGCGCCTCAAAGCAAAGGATAAAGAGCCGAGCATTCTGGTTGTGGATGATCATCCCATTAACCGCAAGCTTTTGGTTAGTATGATTGACAAACTCGGCTTCTCAGCGGAGATGGCGGAGAACGGAAGAGAAGCGGTGTTTCTGGCTTCCCGCAAGGCATATGACATGATATTTATGGATCTGCAGATGCCGGTGATGGACGGGCTGGAAGCGACACGCCTCATTCGCAGCAGTGGTCTCCCGGGGCAGGACACAATTATTGTCGCGATGACTGCGAATGTCATGGAAGGGATTCAGGTCCGCTGTCTGGAAGCGGGAATGAATGAGTACATTAGCAAGCCTGTGAAGATGAGCAGTGTGAGGCATTTGCTGAAGCATTATTCGTTTATGGGACATGAGGCCGCTCACGAAGATCTGATTCACGCCCCGGAGGATGACTGGAGGGTCTACCACGCTTAAGCTCTTTACGGTAAATACACTTCATGGTGTACTCCCAACCTGATGCTGCCCAGTAATTGGATTGTATACTTTGGTCGCTTGCTTGTTTCAAACCTCTGTTTTAAGGGTTATCAGTAGAGAAAACATATGTCGGGAGAGAGTGTCTATGAATACAACGAATCAAGATAAGTTTAACGCCAGAACGCAAATGAATGACAAGGTATGCACGGTGTTTTTGAGCGGAGAGCTGGATCTTTCCGTTGCACCGGATTTTCGGTTGGTCATGGAGCCCCTGGTCAGCAACGCGGAAATGGACTTAGTCGTGAACATGAAGGAAATGACATATATTGATAGTACAGGCATTGGCATTCTGCTGTCCATTCTCAAAGCGCGACATGGCATGGAAGCAAGCTTCGGGGTGGAGGAAGTTCCTCCGCAGATTCAGAAGCTGTTTGACATGACGGGTATTGCCAAATTTTTTGCCCCTCAGCAGAACTCCCAATAGGAAAGGATCGAAAAGCATGAATACTGATGCGCAACGAATTACGTTGAATCTGCCAGCCAGTGCAGAATATGTAGATATTGTTCGATTGAACCTTTACGGTATAGCTTCCAAGATCGGGTTCTCGTATGAAGAAATTGAAGATATGAAGGTAGCCGTTTCAGAAGCCTGCAACAACTCCGTGCTGTATGCCTATGGTCAGCAGGGCGGAATGGTAGACGTTATTTTTGATGTGACCTCTGGATCCCTGTCGATTACCGTTCGAGACGAAGGGGAGAGTTTCGAAAGTAATAATCGGGTTGGCGGCTCCGAGACTCTTCATGATAAGGAGCTTAGCGATGTTCAGATCGGCGGTCTCGGCTTCTATCTTATGGAGGCGCTTATGGACGAGGTGAGCATCAAAAACCAGGCAGGAAAGGGTACAGAGGTTGTTCTTACCAAACGACTTGCGAGAAGTGAGGAGCCGGTATGAGTGATAAAGTGACTCCCCCAGAGTCCAAGGATGAGGCAATTGGCCTGATTTGGGAATACCAGCAGACCAAGGATAACGATATTGCCACCGTCCTTATTCAAAAATATGAGCCGATGGTTCGCATGGCAGCCGGCAAGATTGCCAGAAATCGACCTGATCTCTACGAAGACTTGTATCAGGTGGGTCAGATGGCGCTCATCCGGCTGCTTCAGCAATACGATATCAGCCTGGGTATTCCGTTTGAGCCCTACGCGATGAAGAGCATGATCGGCCACATGAAGAACTTCCTTCGAGATAAATCCTGGTACATACAGGTGCCTCGCCGGATCAAGGAGAAGGGTGCCTTGGTGCAGCAGGCCATCGACGAGCTGATGGTCAAGCTGGAGCGTTCGCCGGATGTGCATGAGATCGCCGAGCATTTGGGTCTTACGGTGGAGGAAACAGTAGAGGTGCTTGCCGGCCGGGAGTGCTATCACTATGTATCCCTGGATTCTCCGCTCTCTCAAGAGGAAACGGGTGCGACGCTTGGTGAGCTCATTAGCTCCGATGTCAATGATTTTGACTCTGTCGAGAAGCGTATGGATCTGCAGCAGGCTCTCAGCCAGCTGAAGGAGCAGGAGCAGAAGGTATTGCTGCTCGCCTTCCAAGAGGGTCAGTCACAGCGGGCAATTGCCCAGAAGCTGGGCGTTTCGCAAATGAGTGTATCCCGTATCCAGAAACGCGCTACAGAGAAGTTGAAGCAGATCATGTCCAATTCTTCTTACTGATATGGACAAACTCTTCTGCATATATGTCAGGAAGATGATATAAGGGGTACGCTATTCCACATCGGAAGTGCGTACCCTTTTTAACATGGTGATGACTATAGGAAGGAGGGAATGAACTTATGAAAGCGATTAAGGAGCAGGATGGGCAGTATGTCCATGAGCTGGCACAGGACTGGACATGGTATGATCTTAAAGTATCAGACTGGGAGGATGATCTCCTGAAGCCTTTGATCAAGAGCTATCCCTCCCTGAAGGAGTGGTGCAAGCTGGCTCCTACCTTTAAAGATCGTAATTATTTGTCTGTGCGCTTTCCAGATGGTTCGGAGCCAGTGATGATGGGCTCCATACTATACAAAACGGCGGAGGATTTGAAGCAGGATGAAGAAGACAAGCCGGAGGAGCAGAAGGACAAGCAGCTGTATTTCTATCTGGATAACGATGTCTTTATAACCTTTAATCTGGATCAGCACACCCGGGAGCTTATGCTGAAACCGGACCGAATTGCGATGATGAAGCAATGCTCGCGGCCGATTGAAGGGATGTTCATTCTGGCTCGGGCGATTCTTCATTATTTTCATGCCGGGATGGATCGGTTTGAAGCCCACTTGCGAGAGGTCGAAAGTATTATGCGAAAGCGCAACGCGCGGAATCTAATGGATCAGATATTGTCGCTGCGCTTCGAGCTGCTCTTCTGGCATAACCTGTTCATTCCCTTTCAAGAGCTGATCGCGGCTACGAAAGAAGGCTATGAGGACCGGGTGAAGGACAATCGGTTTTATTTGCAGCTGCTGCACCGGGTAGAGCGTATGGAGCAGCTCTTTATGCATTATCACCGGGAAATTGAAACTCTGATATCCATTGACGATGCGGTTTCCGGGTTCCGCGGCAATGAGATTATGAAGACGCTGACGATCTTCACGGTTCTGCTAACACCAGCCACCGTGGTCGGGGCGATTTGGGGTATGAATTTCGATCGGTTACCCATGACCAAAGCAGGCTGGGGGTTTACCGCAGTTATGGTGCTGACCTTAGTATTTACCGGACTATTGTATATCTGGATGTGGCGAAAGAATTGGACCGGAGATCTGCTGAACGTCAAATCACGAAAAAAGAATTTATGAATACCGAAATCACCTGCTAAAACGGGCGGCAAAAGCGAATAAAGAGAAATAACCAGCCCAGTGCAGTACCCTGGGCTGGTTATTTTATATACACGCTCTTTACTTAAAAATATGGATATCTCTCAAGTCGCAAGATTCCTAGGGGGACCGTCCTCTTATCTAGCCTGATCGATATATCCTTGAAGCTGGGCAATATAATCACCGATGAGAGGCAGGTCTACGAACAGGCTCAGCAGATAACCGAGTAAGCTTAATACGACCACAGTACCGACGGTTAAGCCTAAACCTCGGGCAAGACCGGCCGTAAAGTTCGTGATCAGTCTCCGCTTGGGATTCATATAATTCTCAATGATATCTTTGAAGTCGGCACGCTCCAGCGTATCGGCTACCTTATCCAGCCGGGTATTCAGACGCTTCACCTCATGCCGGAGCTCGAAGGGATGCTCATCGACTTCATACGCATGCTGCTGCGGCTTCTCTTCAGAAACCGACTCTCGCCGGGTGCTGTCATTTCGTGTGCGGCTGCCCGCAGCTGCATTCATTGGATATGGATTGGCTTTACTCATTCCTCTTCCCATCCTTTCTGTTCACATGTATGGCATGTCCTGGGATAAAAAATAGCCAGCTGTGTCAGCTGGCTATTTCATTCTCAATCATGTGCTTAGTGAGAGTTGTTCGTGGATTTCAGCTCCTGGCTGACCTCCGCAGAAGCTTCCATTTCCTTATCCATCACTTCTTCCGAAGCAGCAGCAGCTTCATCAGCTACTTCTGTGGAAGCCTGCTTGAAGCTGGCCATCACATTGTTACGGCTCTCATTCACCGTAGACATGACATCGGTAGCTTTCGTGCTTACGGTTTTGGCAAGCTCGGAAGCCTTCGTGCCGACAACGCCGGCAACTTCCTTCGTCTTGTCAGACACCAGATTGATTTTGTCAGTCAGATCGCCGCGCATTTCGCTGCCCGGCTTCGGTGCGAACAACAGCGCTGCCGCTGCACCGACCAGGGCACCAATAAATGCCCCTTTAAAGAAATTGGAATTCCCTTGGTTAGTATAATCCTGTTCGTGTTGATTCATCATAATCACTCCTTAAATTAGTATAGGGTGTAAAAGTTAGAACAAGGTGGTTAGGCTGCGCGCCGGAGCATTTTCGATGCCAGTCCCAGGATGAAAATGAATACCGCGGTGCCTATAATCGCAGGGACAATAGCGAATCCGCCAATGACAGGTCCCCATGAACCCAGTATGACCGGTCCAAGCCAAGCGCCGATAAAGCCGGCGATCATGGAACCAATAATGCCTCCCGGCATATCATGGCCCACTATGGCGTCTCCGATAATGCCGATAATGATAGCCATTACGATGCTGATTACGATTCCCCACATAAGTATCGCCTCCTTTAAGGTGCATTGGCTTGCGCAGGCTTGCTTATTCCGTATTTAAACCTCCGACATTGATATGAAACAATAAACCGGCCTGCTGAAGGAGGACAGATTTTGTATTATACTAATGAAGCTCATACTATTGATACCGATCAGAATGCTTGCAGGCATGAGATAGAATTGAAGGAGAGAACCGCTATGGAAACCGCATTAATTACAGAATATCGAGCTGGCGTGGTGGAATGTCTGCACAGCGGACATATCGCTGTCGTGGACGACACCGGAGCCTTAGCCGCATGGGCTGGAGATCCGAGCCATCTGGCCTTTACCCGCTCGTCTGCCAAGCCGCTGCAGCTGATTCCTTCCATCATGGCGGGTGTGCATACCCATTATGGGCTGACAGAGCAGGAGCTTGCAGTCATGGTTTCCTCTCACCGAGGGGAGCCGGAGCATCAGGCCGTGCTCGCCGCCCTCATGATGAAGCTGGGGGTTGAAGAAGAACGGCTGGTCTGTGCACCAAGCTATCCGCTGGACCGGCGGAGCCGGGACCAGCTGCTCCTGAACGGGGCCGGGATGCGTCGGCTCTACCATAATTGTTCCGGAAAGCACCTGGGCATGCTGGCAAGCTGCAGCTTGCAGCAGTTTCCTATGGAAGGCTATGAAGATCCGTCTCATCCGCTGCAGCAGCAGGTGCTGAACAGCATGGCGTCCATGAGCGGCCTGACTGTAGAGCAGATCTCGGTGGGCATTGACGGCTGCGGTCTTCCCGTGTTCGCTTTGCCGCTGCAATCCCTGGCGGCTGCTTATGTCAAGCTGGCTTGTCCGGATCTGATTTCAGATCCCGGCATGAAGGCTGCGGTACAGGTGATTACGTCGGCCATGACTCGCCACCCTTATATGGTTGGCGGCAGAAATCGTCTGGATACACTGCTGATGGAGGATGACAATATCATTGCCAAGGGAGGCTTCAAGGGCATATTCTGCTTTGGGCTCAAGAAGGAGCGCCTCGGCATTGTGCTGAAGGTTCTGGATGGCTCTGAAGAGGAGTGGGCGTGGATTACGGAATCCATTCTGGAGCAGCTCGGCAGCGGCAGCCGGCCGATGCTGGAGAAGCTTCGCCAGACCTACACATGGAAGCTGTTGAATGACGGCGGTCAGCAGGTCGGGCATGTAGAGACCGTATTTACACTCCAGCGTTAAAGCCTAAGTACGAAAAGGGGGGCTCTACCAAGCTGATGATAGCTTGGTAGAGCCCCCCTTTTATCGTCGTGCCGATCCATGTAGTGACAATATGTGCGGCCCCAGGAGGCTGAAACGGTGCTAGCGGCCGCGCAGGCGTCCCAGCTCGGATACGATCGCTTCCACCTCGGAAATACTCATATTGCTCTTGGTCATCACAATGTCGTACACATCACGAATATCTTCATATTGTTCTTCCGAGAAAGCGGATGGCTGCATGGCCGCCCCTGAAGCCATGCGCAGCTTCAGCTTGATCTGCTCGATCATGAACTCCAGATTCTCCCGGTTCTTCTCATTCAAATCCATACCTTCTTACACTCCTTCCATATATGCTGCAGGCGCCAGGAGATGAATCTTCCGGCTCCATCCTAACAGCTGTGCGTTCCTTGTATTGTACCATGGGAGGACAGGTGCAGGTAATCCTTTTTGCCAGTGGCGCCGGAATGGTTTACAATCGGTTGAGAATAAGGCAGAACGGGACGTTCTGTCGTTTCGTGCTGCAAGGAGGAATACGGAATGAACAGGAAAACAGAGCCTAAGGGGCAGGGGATATACACCAGAAAGGCCAGACTTGCGGGGGAAGAGCTTCCACTATTTTTTGCTGCGATTGCCAGGGAAGTATCTGCAGATCACCTGACCTTGGTCTGTATTGGAACAGACCGCTCTACCGGTGACGCACTGGGTCCACTGACAGGAAGCCGCTTGGCGGCGCATGGCTTCCCCCATGTCATCGGCACGCTGCCGGATCCTTGTGATGCGCAGAGTATCGAGGAGAAGCTTGGCTCCATCCCAGAACATCATACGATCGTGGCGATTGATGCTTGTCTGGGACAGCGTGCCTCAGTCGGCAGCTTTCTCGCAGGCCAAGGTCCGCTTAGCCCGGCAGAATCCGTAGGCCTCTCTTTACCCCGCGTCGGTCACTACAGCATCGCTGCAGTTGTGAATGAAAAGGGCCCAAAGCCGTATTGGACCTTACAGTCGACCTCTCTTCACAGGGTCATGGATATGGCGTCCCGGATTGCGGATGCAGCCGCATCGGCCTTTAGGCTTATTCCTTGATCCAGCCGTTTCATTCCAGCGTGAATCGGGTTTAATACTGTATATTATAGCTGGAATGAACTTTAGCTGATGCCTCTATAGAGTTCTCAGCTACGAAAGAAGGGGTTCTCTTGGAAAAAGTAATTTGTAACGGTAAAACGATTTGTTATCTGGAGCAAGGACAGGGTGAGCCGGTCATTTTACTTCACGGCTTCTGCGGAAGCTCTTCTTATTGGGAACCTGTGCTGCCTCAATTGCACGGCTATCGGTTCATTGTCCCTGACCTTCGGGGTCATGGGAAGAGCGATGCACCGATGGGGCCGTATACCATAGAACAAATGGCGGATGATGTATTGATGCTGATGGATGAGCTGGAGGTGCCAAAGGCCGTACTGCTTGGACATTCATTGGGCGGATATATTACATTGTCCTTTGCCCAGCGTCATAGCGAACGCCTGAATGGCTTCGGGCTTATTCACTCCACCGGCTACAGTGATTCGGATGAAGCGAAGGAAAAGCGTCTGAAAGCTGTGAGCACGATTCAAGGTGCAGGGATTACAGATTTTATCGACAGCCTGATTCCGGGGCTGTTTGCTCCGGGTAACCGGGAGATCCAAACAGGCTCCATCCAGAAGGCCAAGGAGATCGGGTATCAAACCCCTCCACAGGGTGCGGTGGGAGCCGCGCTGGCGATGCGGGAGCGTCCGGACCGTCGTGACGTGCTGTCTGCAACCACATTACCTGTGCTGCTGGTAGCCGGTGAGAAGGATGAGCTCATTCCCGAAGAACGGGTGTTCACGACCGATCATCCCAATGTTACCCAGGCTGTAATCTCAGGAGCTGGCCACATGAGCATGATGGAAGCACCGCAGGAGCTGGCCCGCACGATGGACTCCTTTCTGTCCTCTGTGTTTTCATCTTAATGGATACAGCAAGCATTCTTGATCCTTTCCCGGACTATTTCGGACGGGGATCAAGGATGCTTTTTTTCTATGGAATGGCTAGAAAGGCATGGGATTTTGGAAGGATTGACGAAGGTGGTATGATGGAGGATGTGAACGAAACGGCTGTACAATCCAACATGAAAGAGGGAAGACCCTTTTGGAAGCACTGCGTAAACTAATCCAACAGATGATGGAGGAGGCCTCCCTCATTACCGGTACCTTGAGTCAGCTCCGCAAGCGTGAAGGAGCCGCCTATAACAAAGTCACTATAAAGCCTGTAGAGCTAAAGGGGCAATTACACTATCAGTTCGCTTACTATACAGCAACACAGGTCAATCACCAGAATGTACTGCCGGACGAAGCTGCCGGCGTGCTCACCTCTCTCGTAGAGGAGGTTTTCCGCCAGGCCTTGTTCTGCACTGCAGAAGCCGATTATCAGGTGCTGATCTCCAAGAAGTTCAAGGTCTCGATTTTAACCAAATCGCCGACCAAGTCCAAGAATGATTTGATGCTCGCCCATAACCGCAAGAAAGCTTACATTTTGGAGGAAGGGACGCCGGTGCCTTTCTTGATTGAGCTGGGGATCATGAATGAGGAAGGCAAGGTCTTTGCCAAAAAATACGATAAGTTCAAGCAGATCAACCGATTTCTGGAGATGGTGGAGGATGTCCTCCCTCATTTGCCCCAGGACCGCGCGCTTACAATTGTAGATTTCGGCTGCGGGAAATCGTATCTGACCTTTGCGCTATATCACTATTTGGCGGTAAAAGCTCGAAGAACGCTGCATGTTGTCGGACTCGATCTGAAGGCAGATGTCATCGAACACTGCAGTTTGCTGGCGAAAAGACTGGAATACGGGAATTTGCGGTTTCTTGTCGGGGACATTGCCGATTATGACGAATTGGATCAGGTCGATATGGTGGTTACGCTGCATGCCTGTGACACTGCAACGGATGCAGCCCTGGAAAAGGCTGTTCGGTGGGATGCCTCGGTCATTCTGTCCGTCCCTTGCTGTCAGCACGAGCTGTTCAGCCAGATCGAAAGCCCGGTGCTGGAGCCGCTGCTGTCGCACGGGATTTTGAAGGAGCGCTTCTCCGCGCTGGCGACAGACGGGATTCGGGCCAAGCTGCTGGATCTGATGGGCTACAAAAGCCAGCTGCTAGAGTTTATTGATATGGAGCATACCCCGAAAAATATCCTGATCCGCGCTGTAAAAGGCAATGCCGGCGACCGTGCAAGGCTGTGGAGTGAATATACAGCTTTTCGGGATTTCCTGCAGGCATCGCCTTATCTGGAACGTGCCTGTCGGGATTTGCTGCCGCAGGAGTAGGCGAGAAAGCGGAGTTGAAGAGTGGGGGGACTGCCTTTGGGCAGTTCTCTTTTTTTACGCCTGTACGGCGGTTAACCTTCCGGCATGGCGGCGACACTTGTAGGATCAAGTGCGTCAAGGGAGGGGTAAGTATGGTCACTGGCATACTGGGTATCCTGCTGCTGACAATGCTGGGGATGGGGTGTCTGCAGACGGGGCTGTTTTTTGATCATGAGATGTACGGGGTGGCTGCTGTAACTGGAGGGTTGTGTCTGGCTGCAAGCGCGGTGCTGGCGGTGAGGCCGGCGGCAGAAGGGAGTAAAGTGCTGGCCGCTGGAGATGAGGCGGGGCTCGCCGCAGGGAATCATCCTTCCGCTGTCATCATGCGATCTGCTGTGATGCCGCTGCTGCTGCTCAGCATAATGATGACAGCTGCATACGGCTTTCATCTGATCAGCGGCCCGGTTTCGGTGCAGGGTACCCAGCGTGAAATGCTTCACTGGAGTCTGTGCGCTGCGGCAGGCCTGACGGCTTGGCGATTGAGCCGAACGGAGGGAGGGCGAAGCTGGCTGCGGATGGCTTGGCACGGTACGGGAGCTGTGCTATGCGGAAGCGCACTGCTTGCCGTGTATGGGGTGCTGGAGCTGCCGGACGCTATTCTGCGGACGGCAGACCCTGCCATTAGCGCTGCAGGCGCGAGGCTCGGCGGCCTCCTTCAATACCCGAACACGTTCGGGGCCGTGATGGCCGCCTTTTTGCTGGAGCGCCTGTTTGCGCTCCCCGGTGCGCTGCAGCGCCGCACCGGCTTGGGGCGTGAAGCGGCTGCCTTGCTGCCGCTTCTGCCCTACGCCGCCGCGCTGCTCCTGACGGAGTCGCGCGGCGCCTGGCTTGCGGCCGCCCTGGCAGCGGCGGCCGGTCTTGCCGCGGAGCGGCGCGGTGCCGCGCTGCTCCTGGCGGCGGCAGCCGCGCCATTCGCGGGCGCGGCGCTGCTCTATCGCCAGCTGGCCGAGGCGCAGCTGGCTCCTGCGGTGCTGCCCGGCCTGCTATGGCTGGCCGGGCTGTGGGCCGGCGGGAGCATCGCCGGCCGGTGGCTGGCCTGCGGGCTGCTTCGCAGCCAGCCCGCAGGCGCCGCGTCGCCCCGCGCCCGCCTCGCGCCATCCCGCGCCCACCTCGCGTCGTCCCGCGTCCGCCTCGCGCCGCCCCGCGCCCGCCTCGCGCTGCTTGCATCCTTGCTGCTATACGCCGTTGCGGCTGTGGCAATAGGGTCGCAGATCCATACCCGGCTGGATCCACAAGGGGGGACGATGGCATCACGGCTGTTCATGTACCGTGATGCCTGGCAGCTGTTCCAGCAGTCCCCTTGGTTCGGGCAGGGCGGGGATACGTGGAGAACGTACAGCTTCTTCCAAAGCCAGCCTTATGCGGCTGCCGAGGTTCATAGCGGTTACCTGGACTGGCTGCTCAATCTGGGCCTGATCTCTGCAGCAGGCGTTGCTCTTCTGCTCTGGACCTTATGCAGGGCAGTCAGCGTAAGCAGGCAGGCGGCACAATGGACCCCGCTGCTTGCGCTCTTGATTCACAGCGCGGTTGATTTCGATTGGAGCTATGGCTTGGTCTGGCTCATCATCATTCTGCTTGCCGCTAACGGTGAAACAAGCCGCCCTTCCGCCGCGCAAGCTTCTCCTGACCCGCGCTCCCGGCCGCCCCGCTAAAGCCTGCCGGCTGCACCCGTTCATGCCGAACCCCGCACTAATGCACCACGCCACGGCATTGCCTGCAAGCGGCTCGCATCCGCTCCTGCCGGACTTAAAGCTCCCGCACTCAAGCCCCTCCAAAAGCGCTGCGAAAAGCCCCCTGCAGCGCTTTTTCCGGCACCTGCCACAGCTCGGCCAGCTCTGCGGACACCTCGGTGTCCCACCAGTCGCACAGCAGCTTTTTGTTGCTGTAATTCTCATGGATCCAGATCAGATTGCCAATGACCTTCCGGTAATACAATTCTTCTCCCTGCTTGACAAGCTCGGGCTCAATGTACGTTTTCAGCCGCTTGACGGTCCGGTACAGCTCCTTGCTGCAGGCGCGCCGAATACCCCGTGGAGACGGGGGACGGATGCCATCCTGCTTGCTGTATGGGGTATGCATGGGCATCACTCCTTTCTTCACGATATGTGCCCGGCCGGGCGGAAGACACAAGGCGATCCTTATTTGGGCGGGATGCATGTCCTTTAAAGCCAGAGAATACATATGAGATATCCGGCCGCAGAGCCGCACAGGATTTCACAATCCGGGACTACATTAGCTCAGGGGGATTAATAAAATATGGATGCAATCATGAATGGCATTGCCGGTCTGTTTGAATGGATTCAAGGTTTGGGCGTTTTCGGGATTATGCTGGGACTGATGCTGGAGGTAATTCCGAGCGAGATTGTACTGGCTTACGGCGGGTATCTGGTGTCCGAAGGGCAGATCAGCTTTGCGGGAGCCATGCTGTTTGGAACCGCAGGCGGGGTACTGGCCCAGCTGTTCGTTTACTGGATCGGACGCTATGGGGGAAGGCCTTTTCTGGAGCGCTACGGCAAATATCTCCTCATCCATAAAAAGCACATCGACTACGCAGAAGACTGGTTCAGCCAATATGGCACCGGCGTCATTTTCACCGCCCGCTTTGTGCCCGTGGTCCGGCATGCCATTTCGATTCCTGCAGGCATCTCCAAAATGAACCTCGGACGCTTTACCCTCCTCACCACCCTGGCAGTCATACCCTGGACCGCCCTGTTTCTCTATTTGGGGATGCTGCTTGGAGATCAGTGGGAGCAAGCTCATGAAATGGCCTCTCCGTACATCCGGGAATTCCTGCTCGGCGCTTTGGCAATCCTCATCATTTACTTTATAATCAAATGGATGAAGCTGAAAAAAGGGAGGGCGCAGCATGGCCGTTAATGTAGCGCATAAATTGGGCACCGGCATTACGCCGAGACAATTTATGGACAGCATGGAGAAGAACAAAGAGGCTTTTCAAAGCAATTACGATGCCTTTGAATGGAGCTCGGATGAGGATCGTGAATTTTTCGAGAGCCTGAAGGGCAAGGATGTGCGGGTGCTTATACTGGCAGCAGACTGGTGCGGAGATGTGTTGCGTAATGTGCCGGCCATTTTCCGAGCGCTGGAGGCTGCTGAAGTGACCACCGAGGTGCTTGTGATGGAGCAGCATCTGGAGACGATGGATCAGTTCCTCACGTTTGGCGGACGCTCGATTCCCGTCGTCCTTATGGTGGATTCCGGCGGGAACGTGCTCCGTCAGTGGGGACCGCGACCTGCCCATGTCCAGAAGCACATGGCTGCATTCAAGCAGGACAACCCGGACCGCGAAGCGCCGGATTATCAGGAGAAGCTGCTGCAGACCCGCAAGAGCATTCAGCAGGCCTACGGAGAGCAGCACGAATCGGCTGCGGCTGTGATCGGTGAGCTTCGGCAACAGCTTGCCGGGATTGCGCAGGGGTAATAATGCTGAATATTACTTCTTTTAATCTGGGCCCTCTGCAGACGAATGCTTATATGCTAACCGGTGAGAATCCACGCCAGGCCGTGATTATTGACCCGGGAATGAATCCGGGACCGCTGCTGAAAGTCATCCAGGACATTGAGGTTGAGGCAATCTTGCTGACGCATGCTCACTTTGACCATATGGGCGGCGTCGATGAGCTCCGCAAGCTGAAGGGCTGTCCGGTATATCTTCATGATCTGGAGCAGGAGTGGCTGGAATCGCCCAAGCTCAACGGGTCCCTGAGATGGCCGCAGGTCACAGGTCCGCTTAGCACGGAGCCCGCAGAATACGGGCTGGATGAGGGCCAGCGTCTATCGCTCATCGGACACACCTTCACCGTGCATCATACGCCGGGGCACTCGCCGGGCAGTGTCAGCTTCCTGTGCGGGCAGCATCTCTTCTCCGGAGATGTGCTGTTCAAGCTGGGCGTTGGACGCACAGATCTGCCGGGCGGACGGGAGCGCGATCTGCTGAACTCCATTCAGCACACCCTGTTCACATTTCCCGACGACACGATTGTGTACCCTGGACATGGTCCTCGAACCAGCATCGGCTATGAAAAAGAGCGAAACCCTTATGTCAGATGAAGCGGCTTAGTTCAAAAAACGACAGCATCCGAGCATTTAATGCTGGACAAGCCTTTGCAAAATTGCTACAATTACGTCAATTGCATAATAACTTTCGCGAAGCACGCAGACTGTGGAGTCATTCCCGGTTTGCGTTCTTTTATTTTATACGCCTTTTTTCGCTGTAATGTGACGCTGTAAATAGGGAGCTGTGGATATGAAAACCGATTTTTTGCCGCTGGTTGAAGGCAGCCTGGATCAGAGGCATGAGAGTGCAGCAGCAGGGAAGACTTCCTGCGAGGAGACAAGCAGAGAGAGCTCCGCAGCCTGGCTGCAGCTGCTAAGGCACAGCTGTATTCCCCAGCCCTGGAGAGTGAGGCTGGAGCTGCGCCGTATCGACAAATAATGGAACTCCAATGGGAAGCCCGGATCTTGAACGTTTAGCAGGACAGAATCGTATTAAGAAGGAAATGACACATGAAGCAGGTGAGGATGCCTAGATGAAGAGGCAAGACGCTGAGGTGATTGAACGGGCCCGGCAGGGGGATCCAGCAGCGATGGCGGAGCTGTTTCAGCAGCATTACTCTTTTCTGCATAAATATCTGCTGAAGATTTCCATGAATTCCACACTGGCAGAGGATATTGCGCAGGATACCGTCCTTCGCTGCATGGAGCACCTGCACCGTTATAATGGAACCTCTTCTTTTTCCTCCTGGATGATCACGATTGGAACGCGTATCTATTTGGACAAGATGAGGCGGAGGAAGCGGGAGCGTGCCTGGTTTCTGAAAGAGAAGGAGCAGGGCCTCCGCAAGCTGAAATGGCAGCTGGAGAGCGGGGGCGATGCATGGAATGAAATGTTGGAATCCTTATCGGCGCTGTCAGACGACCACCGGATTGCCATTTTGCTTAAGCATTACTATGGCTATTCCTATGATGAGATCGGGGAAATGCTGGGCATTCCGGCTGGCACGGTGAAATCCAGAGCCTCGTATGGAATCCAGTCACTGCGAAAGGAGCTGAAGAGACATGTCTGAGCGGCTTGGTGAAGAGCACGAGCAGTGGATCAAGGCATGGAATCAGGAGCTGGAGCGTTTGGACCGTGCAGCGGACCGCACCGGGGTGCCGCCGCTTGCGGAGCTGGAAGCCATGGCGCTTGCTTCTATAGAGAGAAGGGGCCAAAGAGAGCGGCGGGAATTGTTAAGCTTCGTATTGCTGGCTGTTCTGTTGATCAGCATGGTGCTTGTGGCGGCATGGGCAAGTCCGGTGCTGCTGCTCTTGATCCAAGGCCTGGGGCTGCTTGTGGGGGCCGCCTTCCTCGCCGGTCGTTATACCGGCCGGAAAGGAAGCTCCTATGAGTGAGTGGCGCGAGATCCAATCCATTCCTCCATGGGCCATCTTGGTCATCGCCTTGCTCCTCCTGACGCAGGGAACCGCGCTGTTTCTGGATGCCAGAAGACGGGGGCTCGGGAGAATGGCCTGGTTCTGGGGCGTTTGGGGCATTTTGAACGTGCCGACCCCACTGGTTGTTTACTATTTTCTCATCCTCCGCCGCGGTAGAGGGACGTAACTATTCATGATGTAGAACGGGCCATAGCCGCAGCGGAACCGGGACTTATTCCCGGCAGAGCCTCGCAGATTTCCAGATGTTTTTTACTTGGGATTCTCATAGACAACGCTATGAATTTTTAGTAGACTACTAAGATAAGCAAGGAAAGACATCTCAGGAGGTAGACGATGCTGCGTTTAGGGGAAAAAGTCACAGTGGTCGCAGACGCCTTTGAGCAGAATCTTCCCGTTGGCCAGTACGCCTATATTATTGCGTACGACCGAAATCCGGACAACGCGTTTGATTACGTCATTCGGATTCCTTCTCTCAACCGTAATTTTTTTGTTCCGGCGGGTGATATTGAGCTGGAGGCTGTCGTGTTGAAACAGGAAGCCGAGCGGGTGGAGCGGGAAGCGCTCATCGATTTTGCCCTGTCGACATATAATGAGAAGCTGTTTCATCAGGTGATGAACGGTGAGCAGGATCAGACCGAGGTAGAGGAAGAGGTCAAGGAGACAATGTCTCAGGCTGATTTCATCAAGCAAGTGAATCTTCGGGCATGGATTTAGAAGAGTCGGCCAAGAGCCGGCTCTTTTTTGCATGGCTCTGAACATTGAATTGTATCTTCTTCTACAATATAATGAGAAAAGTTATCCGCGACTTTATCCCTTTAAACGCGAGAAGGGAAGAAAGAGGAGTGAAATCATGAATATTACGACCAAGGACGTTCAGCATGTGGCCAAGCTGGCGAGGCTTAACCTGACTCCACAAGAGGAAGAGCTGTTTACCGGCCAATTGAACGCCATTTTACAATATGCCGAGAAGCTGAAAGAGCTGGACACGGATCAGGTAGAGGCTACCACCCATGTCCTGCCGCTGCGTAACGTTATGCGTGAAGATGAGAACCGGCCGTCGCTTCCGATCGAGAAGGTGCTGCTGAATGCACCGGATGAGGAAGACGGACAATTTAAAGTGCCTGCCGTACTGGAATAGAGCGCAGAGGAGGATATGACCTTGAGTTTGTTAGATTATAGATTACATGAGATACATAGCAAGCTTCACGAGAAGGAGCTGTCCGTCAGCGATCTGGTAGACGAAGTGTTCCGCCAGATCGGGGAACGGGAAGAGAAGGTACAGGCTTACCTTACGCTGGATGAAGCAGGAGCGCGCGCTCAGGCGAAATTACTGGATGACAAGCTGGTTTCGGGCGAAGCCAGAGGGCTGCTGTTCGGGCTGCCGGCAGGGCTGAAGGATAATATTGTAACCGAAGGGCTTCGTACAACGTGTGCCAGCCAGTTTCTGTCGAACTTTAACCCGGTATACAATGCCACGGTTGTATCGAAGCTTAACGCTGCAGATGCCATTACGATTGGAAAGCTGAACATGGACGAATTTGCCATGGGTGGATCTAACGAGAATTCCAGCTTCCATCCTGTCCGTAATCCGTGGAATTTGGAGCGAGTTCCTGGGGGCTCCAGTGGCGGCTCGGCTGCTGCGGTTGCGGCAGGAGAGGCATTCTTCACTTTAGGTTCGGATACTGGAGGCTCTATTCGCCAGCCGGCTTCTTATTGCGGCGTCGTGGGCTTGAAGCCGACGTATGGCCTGGTATCACGCTTCGGCCTGGTAGCCTTTGCTTCTTCCCTGGATCAGATTGGGCCGTTGACCAAGAATGTAGAGGATTCTGCATATGTGCTGCAATCCATTGCCGGCTATGATCCGATGGATTCGACCTCAGCCAAGGTGGACATCCCGGATTATATCAGCGCGTTAAGCGGTGATGTTTCCGGCCTCCGTATTGCCGTACCGAAAGAGTATCTGGGCGAAGGTGTTGACGCCGAGGTCAAAGAAACTGTACTGAATGCGTTGAAGGTGCTGGAAGGTCTTGGTGCCGTATGGGAAGAGGTTTCGCTGCCGCATACAGAGTACGCCGTGGCTACCTATTATTTGCTGGCCTCCTCCGAAGCTTCCTCGAACCTGGCACGCTTTGACGGCGTCCGCTACGGACAGCGGGCCAACAGCGGCAATTTGCTCGATTTGTATCATGAATCCCGCAGCCAGGGCTTTGGCGATGAGGTGAAACGGCGGATTATGCTGGGTACCTACGCCCTGAGCTCCGGTTACTATGACGCGTATTATTTGAAGGCGCAGAAGGTACGGACCTTGATCAAGCAGGATTTTGACCAGGTGTTTGAGAAATACGATGTCATTATTGGACCGACAGCCCCGACAACGGCATTCAAGCTGGGTGCCCAAGTGGATGATCCGCTGACGATGTACCTCAATGATATTCTGACCATTCCGGTCAGCCTGGCGGGTGTACCGGCGATCAGCGTTCCATGCGGCTTTGCAGGCGGGATGCCGGTGGGCATGCAGATTATCGGCAAGGCGTTTGATGAACAGACGGTGCTGCGTACAGCACACGCTTTTGAACAACATACAGACCATCATAAACGGCGTCCGGAACTGTAATCACCGGCAGAAGGAGGGAACAAAGAGATGTCTACATCCAAGTATGAAACGGTAATCGGACTTGAGGTTCACGTCGAGCTTCATACGAAGTCCAAAATTTTTTGCGGCTGCTCCACAGCATTTGGAGCTCCGCCGAATACCCACACTTGTCCGATTTGTCTCGGACATCCCGGCGTTCTGCCGGTGCTCAATCGACAGGCTGTCGAATATGCAATGAAGGCAGCCATGGCGCTGAATTGCACCATCGGTGACATCAGCAAATTTGACCGCAAGAACTATTTCTATCCCGATTCTCCAAAAGCGTATCAGATTTCCCAGTATGACCAGCCGATCGGAGAGAATGGATGGGTGGATATTGAAGTGAACGGAGAGACCAAGCGGATTGGCATTACCCGCCTTCATCTGGAGGAGGATGCCGGGAAGCTGACCCACGTGGACGGCGGCTATGCTTCTCTCGTCGACTTTAACCGTGTCGGCACACCGCTGGTGGAGATCGTTTCCGAGCCGGAAATTTCTTCACCTGAGGAAGCCAAGGCATATATGGAGAAGCTTCGCTCCATCATGCAGTATTGTGAGGTTTCCGATGTGAAGATGGAGGAGGGCTCGCTGCGCTGTGACGCGAATATCAGCCTGCGTCCCTACGGTCAAGAGAAGCTCGGCACAAAGGCAGAGCTGAAGAACATGAACTCCTTCCGCGGTGTGCAGCGCGGTCTGGAGTATGAGGAATACCGTCAGGCCGAAATTTTGGATGAAGGCGGCAAGATTGTCCAGGAAACACGCCGCTGGGATGAGGCGCAGGGCAAGACCCTTTCCATGCGCGGTAAGGAGGAAGCCCATGATTACCGCTATTTCCCGGACCCGGATCTGGTACGCGTACACATCAGTGAAGAGTGGAAAGAAGCTGTAAGATCGACCATTCCGGAGCTGCCGGATGCCCGTAAGGCCCGCTACGCTGCGGAGTATGGACTGCCGAATTATGATGCAGCTGTAATTACCTCCTCCAAGGCATTGGCGGATTTGTTTGAGGACAGCCTGAAGTATACCCAGGATGCCAAATCAGTATCGAACTGGATTATGGGCGATCTGATGGGATATTTGAATGCTAATAGCCTGGAGCTTTCGCAGGTTCCGATTACCGGGCAAGCGCTGGGTGAGATGATTGGATTGATCGAGAAGGGCACGATTAGCAGCAAAATTGCCAAGACTGTGTTCAAGAGCATGCTGGAGAGCGGCAAGCTTCCTCAGCAGATTGTAGAGGAGCAGGGTCTGGTTCAGATTAGTGATGAAGGCGCGATTAAGGCCATTGTAGAGCAGGTGGTTGCAAGCCATCCGCAATCTGTAGAGGATTACAAGGCTGGCAAGCAGAAGGCCATCGGCTTCCTGGTGGGACAAGTGATGAAGGAAAGTAAGGGCAAGGCGAACCCTGCGCTCGTAAACAAATTGCTGGTGGATGTGCTGAACGTATAACCGCCGCATGAATTTCAAAGGGACTGCCTGTCGGCAGTCTCTTTTTTACACCTTTGCCGGATTGCTTGTTATGTTTCGTATCATTTCGGATTATATATTAAGGTGCATGCCTAACGAAGGGCTGGTATGAGGGATGGAGATTGAAGCATTACAGCTAGGCGATGAGGATACGGTGCAGCAAATCTGGTCTCTTCAGCATGCGGCTTATCCCTATGAGGCCCAGGCGATCGGACTGAGTGATCTGCCGCCGCTAAGAGATACGTATGCATCGATTGCCGCCTGCGGCGAGATTTTTTATGGCATCAGGGACCCGGAGGGTGATTTGATCGGTGCTGTAGCTGTAGAGCTGGAGCAGGAAAAGCTTACGATTAGTCGTATGATGGTCGCGCCGGATCATTTTCGCGAGGGTATTGCCACCCGCCTGGTCACGCACGTCCTAAGCACCTATAAAGAGGTCCCGTTATTGATTGTATTCACCGGAAGCAAGAATTTTCCCGCTGTCAGATTGTATGAGAAGGCGGGCTTTCAGCCGGTCGGCACCTTGGAAGTGGTACCTGCTGTGGAGCTGACGGAATTTCATCTGCACAGATCAGGGGAAGGCATGGCTGACAAAGCCTGAGGGCTGACAGATAACAAACATACGCGAGGAGGAATGGCATGGAGCTCGAAAATCCATGGGTGATTGACAATGTGAGCATTTTTTTCAGATTAGTGCTGGCTCTGGTGCTAGGTGGAATGATTGGCTGGGAACGAGAGCGGTCAAATCATGCTGCCGGGCTGCGTACGCACATCTTGGTGTGTATGGGCTCATCCTTGATTATGCTGCTTTCTGTATACGGGTTTGCGGATTTCGTAGATGAGGTGAATGTTCGAATTGACCCTGCCCGTCTGGCTACGGCTGTCATTACGGGGATTGGCTTTTTGGGGGCCGGGACCATTCTGTTTACCGGGAAATCCATTACCGGCTTGACGACAGCAGCCTCGATCTGGGTCGTTGGAGCGATCGGCCTGGCCGTGGGAGCCGGCTTTTATTTTGCAGCTATCGTCTCCACCCTGCTCATTCTGGTGAATCTCGTCGTGTTTAACAAGCTGGAGCAGCGATACATACGGGGCAGTAAGCTTCATCTGGTGACGGTCCATGCCAGTAATGCACCCGGACTGCTTGATGGACTGTCAGCGATGCTGAACAGCGAGGGCTTTGTAATCAAAAAGCTGATCGTGAACGAGCGGAATACGGTACCCTTCAGCGACACGCAGCCGGCTATACCGGGAGTGGAAATTTCGCTGCATGTGCTTACAGACCGTAGGTTTGATCCGGTGAAGCTGACCCAGCAGATCCGTGATTTAGGCGGAGTTTCTATGGTTACGGCAGAATAAGTATTGAAAACAGCCATCCCTTAAGCGGGTTGGCTGTTTTTATCATGGGATGGGAACAAGCTTCGGATAACAATTGTAAATCTAGACGGTGGATAGAGTGCTCATACACGTATCCAGTTTTTTGACAGTTACTCTGTCTGTCGTTTAGGGTACTATCAAAGAAAGACACAATCGGATCATGATGAGCCTCTCGTGGAAGGAGAGAACGGTGATGCAACAGCTTCAGCCAACCCATAAGCAACGACGCTCCCGGAGCTTGTCTCCCGGCGGACCTGGCTTTATGAGCCGAAGAAGAAGGAAGCTGCCAGCCCTGCTCTTGGCGGCGATCATTCCAGGATTAGGCCACATTTATTTGGGCTTGTATCGAAAAGGCCTGCTGTTTGTGCTGCTCCTCATGCTGGATATTTCCGCGCTGCTTTATTTTTCATCCATCGGTATGCAAATAAATGTTCCGCTGCTCATGCTGCTGGGGCTGCTGGTTCCAGCGGGTTATTTCTATAATGTATACGATGTGCTGCAGACTGCAGATTATCTAACATCCCGAAAACGGCGTGCGGAGGAGCAGGTCACTCTGCATACTCAGAAATCAAAACGCCCTGAGCTTGACATATTCCGCGGAGCCGGAGGCTTGTCTTTCGGTTTGATGCTGGTTGCGGGAGGCGCATTACTGATGCTGCTGCATCAGAGGCCGCCCTGGCTGCAGGCTGGGATCCGTGATTACGGTAATGAAATAGCTGCCCTGACCTTGGTGGCGGCGGGCTTCATCATGGGCATTCGGGAAATGCTGAAGCATAAGAAGAGGCTGTAAAGGCCAGCAGCTTTTGCGAAAAGAAGGTGAAATGAATCGATGAGGCATACTGTGAAAATTGGAAGATACACTGCAGCGCTACTCCTGATCGCCACTGGCGGCCTGCTGCTTATCGACGAGTGGTACAACACGGACCATGTATTTTTGCTGCTAACCTGGTGGCCGGCACTGTTTGTGCTGCTAGGTATTGAATATTTGGCCCGTTTTGCCTACTTCAAGCTTCGGCGAGAAGGAAGCCGGTGGCGTTTCCGGCCGGATATCCGGGGTGTGCTGTTGTCTTTGGCGGCAGCGGCCTCCTTTTTTATCGTATCCCAGCAGGATCATTTCCTGCATTTATGGAATCGGGTTAGTCTGAATTTAACGGCGGCCGGTGTGGATTATAGTGATGAAACAGGCAATCGCTTTGTGAAGCCGGAGCTGGAAATTCCCGTGACGATTGAAGCCGCCAGGCTGAGTATCGATCATCTGAACGGGGATATTGTGGTGCGCCGGGGCAGTACAGACGATATTATTGTGCAGACCGAGGTGTGGGTGGATCAAGAGGAGCCGGGGCTTGCTGAAGCGATTGCCGAGCAGTCGGCGGTAGAGGTGGAAGGAAGAAGCATTATTTCTATTCGCGCCAAGGGCAAGGCCTACGGAGAATCCGGAAAAAGACAGCCTCGCCTGAATCTCGACATTCAGGTTCCGGACAACCGGCGCCTGGATCTGGAGGTGCGCACCATGAACGGCGGTATCTTCCTGCTCAATATCGAAGCGAATCGCAAAATCACCCTGGAAAGCGGCAACGGGCCCATTACTCTCAGCCGGGTATACGGAGATGTGACAGGCTCCACACTGAACGGAAATATGAACGTGCGGTATCTGACCGGCGATGTACAAATGACGACAAGCAGCGGCACAGTTCAGGCTTATGATGTGAGTGGCAGCGTCGTGCTCAGTACCCAAGTGGGCAATATTACGGCGAACCGGCTGGGCAAGGACATTGATGTTCGAACGAAGAACGGCAACATTACTTTAGCGGGCGTCCGGCAAAGTCTCAAAGCGGAGTCCTTGAACGGTGCGGTTGATATTCGGTCAGGGCTGATTGGCGGGAACTGGGATGTATACAGCGCGGTGGGCGAGATGAATCTCCATCTTCCTTTGGCCGGGGACTACAAAATCAAGGGCACAACGAGCTACGGACGGATTTTTTCAGAAATAACGCCCTTTCAAGTCGAACAGAAGACCATTACAGGGCAGCTTGGCAGCGGGGAGCACCACATTGTAATCGAAGGCAACAGTGATCTCAATGTATACCGAAGCTATCCGGAATATGAGCGAAGATCAGGAGAAGGCAGCTTAACGCCTTTGCCATATTGACATTGACAAATTAAAAAACATAGCCGAAAATAATGTTAACCTGCAGCTTTTACACAGTTTTACAGGTTAAACTATCTACTAAAGGCGGTGGACCATATGGGAACGTCCGTGCAGCATGCATTGGAACAGCTCAAAGCGACGGGAGTCCGCATCACGCCGCAGCGCCACGCGATTTTGTCTTATCTGGTAGAATCCATGTGCCATCCTACGGCCGATGACATTTATCGTGCCTTGGAACCGAAATTTCCAAGCATGAGTGTAGCTACGGTATACAATAATCTTAAGATGTTTATAGAAGCTGGCATGGTTCGGGAGCTCACCTACGGGGATAATTCCAGTCGATTTGATGCCAATGTGTCAGATCACTACCATGTGATTTGTGAATGCTGTGGCAAAATTGAAGATTTCAGTTATCCTACGCTTTCCGACGTAGAGCACCAGGCGGAGAAGAACACCGGCTTTCAGGTGAAGGGACACCGTATGGAGCTTTATGGCGTATGTACCTGCTGTCAGCAAATGCAACACTAATCTGCAACGTGAGGAATGACCCATTCTTCACGTTTTTTTATTTTGGCGTGCCCAGCTAAGCACGCATTCTCTAGCCGGTGAAAATCCGGTCACAGGAGGGACCAAGCCCCTGTGTAGCTAGGATACCTGCTTATGGCGAAATCTGTAAGTAGAAGCGTATTGACGAAAGCACCCGTCAGAGATGGGGCGAGCAACGTACCAGGCCGTAACATAAAGTGAATTCTGCCGCGTCGTCAAAAAGGCCTCGCAAGAGGGAAGAGAGGATGCCGAGTCTCGCTGCATTGGACGAAGGCCACGGAAGCTGTTTAGAACTTGGATCAGCAGTGAAGAATCCTCCGGCGTAAGGGGATCGGCATGGTATGAAAGAGGATGCAGTGAACTGGGGAGGCCCTCCCCTGCACGGTTTTTTTTTGAAACCGTAAAGAGACGCTCTATAAGCCTAAAAGGTGAAGTGAACCGTCTGCAGGAAGGGAGTCCGAGGGGCTCATAGTACCGAAGAATGCAGGACAACACAACCTGCAGGAGGGAAGGAGCCCTGCTTTGTTCAAGTTTCATAAGGAGGTACGAGTCAGTGAATGCCAAACGGCTAACAACACCAAAGGAAAACGTTCAACAACTCCAAGAGAAACTAGGTCATGCGGCCAAGGAAAGCAAGAAGCGAAGGTTTCACGCGTTGTACGACAAGGTCTA
>NZ_JAGFIP010000016.1:0-129561 GCF_017582705.1 Paenibacillus sp. F411 | reverse complement strand
GTCTCCGACAGGTACTTTCGTCGATACGCTTCTACGCACAGATTTCGCCGTACGCAGGTATCCTAGCTACGCGGGGGCTTGGCCCCTCCCGCGACCGGACTTTCACCGGCTAGAAGATGCGTGCTTCTGGGCACGCCAGACAAAAAAAGCCGCCCTGCTGTGAAATCAGGACGGCTTAGATGCAAAAGCTGCTATTCGTCTTCGGTCAGAATGGGAGTCATCCGCAGCTCAAAGGCCATGTCCTTATCGCTCAGCTGATACTGCTCCAGGAGATCCGTTCCGCAGGAGCTGGAGCCGATCCCGTTCATTTTGTAATCCAGATGCACGATCGTCTCCTTGCGTCTACGCAAGGAATACGTATGCTTCGCCTGAGTCATATCCTCTGGCGTGTAGTGCAGCGCCTGGAACGAGAACTCCGAGCCCGGGCTGGTGAACAGAAGGCCCATACCGAGTGCATTGCTGACAGAAGCCCACTCTGTTCCATACCGCGAGCCATTCTCCTGCGGCACAACATAGGAATGGTGCATCTGATCGACGGTCAGCTCATATTTGCTCTTTCTAACGCTTTGGCGCTTGTCGATATAGCTTTCATGCGGTCCGTAGCCAAAGTACTCCACCTGCTCATTGCCTGCCGGCATGACGAGCTGCAGCCCGAAGCGAGGCAGATACGGCAGATCCTCCCGCACCTGAACGGACGTCTTCAGCGTGATCGCTCCGGCGCCGTCCACCTCCCACACAGCCTTGCCCTTGAGCAGCGGCAGCTTGATGTTGCAGGTCAGTGCGAAGTCCACCTCGATTTGTACCCGCTTCTCTGATACCTCGGTGACCTCGGCGCGGTAGACCTTCGTGATGGCGCGGTCATAGCCTTCCTTGCTCCAGAGTACCTTGATCTTGCGGTCATTATCAGCGGGCGCCCGCCAAATGCTGAACTGCGGCCTGCCCTGAAGCAGCGGCACACCATGCTTGGTGATCTTCGTAAATGTCCCGGCGTGAAGATCGAATACATGCAGGAAATCAAAGCCCTCCACGATCACCTCATCGTCCCGCTGCTCTACCGTAATATCCGGCAGTATCCGCAGATCGGCAGCCGGTGCAGGCACAGAAGCCGGCATTGGCAGCTCGAACTGCTCACTGGTCAGCTCATGCCCTGCCGCTGCCCATGGCTTGTCGGTGCGCTGCGTTACGAACAGATTAAGGAACCAGCGTCCTGCCGTATGAGGAACCGTATAAGGAATGGTCACGATCTCTGTGCCATGAGGAGGCGTTTGCAGCGACGGCAATTCTCCCTGCTCCACGGTTTCGCCGTCAAGCTCGACCTTCCAGCTCATGACGACATCTGACAGGTCGATAAAGTCATAGCGGTTACTTACGCGAACCTTGCCCTCGGCGGCATCCTCCGCCTCCAGCAGCACGGGCGCCATCACCTTTTTCAGCTCCAGCAGGTTCGTATGAGGAATCCGGTCCGGGCTGACGAGCCCGTCAATACAGAAGTTCCCGTCGTTCTGCACATCGCCGAAATCGCCGCCATAGCCATAGAACGTCTGCCCATCCGGGGATTCCGCCTTGATGCCGTGGTCACACCACTCCCATACACAGCCGCCCATCAGCTTCGGATAGGCATAGATCACGTCCCAGTAATCCTTCAAGTCTCCGCAGCTGTTGCCCATGGCATGGCTGTACTCGCATTGCAGCAGGGGCTTGGTCTGGCTCTCATCGCTGCCGTAAGCAATCAGCTCCTGCACGGTGGCATACATTCTGCTGTTCATATCCAGGCAGCTGGTATCAGGATGGCCGTTATATTTCAGCGCCGCCCCTTCGTAGTGCACGGGACGTGTCGTGTCGCGCTCCCGGGTCCAGCGTGCCATCGCAATATGATTTACGCCATAGCCGGATTCATTGCCCATAGACCAGATCACTACGGACGGGTGGTTCTTGTCCCGTTCAACCATGCGGACAGCACGGTCGAGGAAGGCTGCTTCCCACTCCGGATTTTTCGTAAGCATATGATAGTCTCCGGCATGCAGCACACCGTGCGCCTCCAAATCCGCCTCATCAATGACATAGAAGCCGTACTGGTTGCATAAATCCAGAAATCTCGGGTCATTCGGGTAATGGGAGGTCCGGATCGTGTTGATGTTATGCTGCTTCATCAGCTTCAAATCCTGAATCATATGCTTCAGCGGAATCGTCTGTCCCAGCTCCGGATGAGAATCGTGACGGTTGACGCCCTTCAGCTTGATGTCTTGGCCGTTGATGCGGAATACGCCGTCCACCACTTCTACTTTGCGGAGTCCGACATGAAAATGCAGCACTTCACCCGCACCGCTGACCAGCAGCGAATACAAATACGGATTCTCTGCACTCCACAGCACCGGGCTTGCGATGTCCAGGCGCAGCGTTTCCTTACCCTTCACCCGGGCCGTGCTGGAGCTGACCTCGTGCCCCGCTGCATCCAGCAGCTGAACCTGCACCTCCACACTGCCATGGCTCTCGACATCGCAGCGCAGTGAGGCCTGCTTGTAGTCCGCCGATAAATCAGCCTGATAGAACACGTCGCGGATTCTTTCCTGACTGCGGGCAAGCAGATACACATCTCTGAAAATACCCGAGTAACGCCAGGCATCCTGATCCTCCAGATAGGTGCCGTCGCACCATTTGAGCACCATAACGGCCATGCGGTTCTTGCCGCTGCGCACATAGGAGCTCAGATCGAATTCCGCCGGAATGCGGCTGCCTTGGCTATAGCCGACAAACGCACCGTTCACCCACAAATAGAAGCAGGAATTCACGCCTTCAAAGACGACATGCGCTGCCTGGTCCTTCCAATCGCCGGATACGTTAAATTCCCGGATGTACAGCCCCGCCGGATTCTCGTCCGGGACGAAGGGCGGATCGCACGGAATCGGATAATTCACATTGCAGTACTGCATCTGGTCATACCCGTTAGACTGCCAGCAGGAAGGCACCAGCAGGTCGTCCCAGCCAGAGTAATCATAAGCCTCCTCGTAAAAAGCCTCCTTCACCTCCTGCACACTGCGGTGGTAGCGGAACTTCCATTGTCCATTCAGGGTTTGGTAAAAAGGGGATTTGCCGCGCTTCCCCTGTCTTGCCGATTCTGTATTGGCATACGGTATATAGTAAGCTCTCGGGGCTTCCCGATTGAGATGAAGCACGTCAAGATTTTCCCAGACCTTCTGCAGATCCTTCATTAAATAACCTCCCGAGTACAAAAAATGATGTTTCCAAGACCCGGATACCTGACCTCGGCATCGCAGGCCTTATTCCCATCATATCTGCTGTGCGGTCTCTTTTCCCATGCACATACCCTCACAATAGTAGTACTATTTTTACCTCGTTGCTGAAGTAGTACTATCTTGACTTCTCTGCGCCGGCTCGCCCCAGCTGCTTGATTGTTCCGCCGGCCCGCATCAGGGTCTGCATACGGGCCAGATTGTCTCCCTGCAGCAGATGATAGCTGTTCACCGTATTACGGGCCTGCTGCATATCGTCAAGATCAGCCAGCGGCCCAAGGCCCGCCCGCCAGGCTAGAAGCCGCTGCAGCAGTGCCTCCCTGACGGCGGCATGGGCGGGGTCCTGGAACAGATTATGTGTCTCCCCGGGGTCCTGATCCAGGTGATACAGCTCGCCCTCCACCACGTCTTCGAGGAACATATGTGTGTACTTCAGATAGTGGTCGTTCATCAGCCGGTCGTGCAGCTCTTCCTGCCCCGGATACCAGGTAAGCTTCCAGGCTCCCTTGCGGATCATCAGCGCCGGCTCGCGCTGCAAGCCGCCTGTAAAAATATGCCCGAACACCTCATCCTTGGCGGCTCCCGGCTCTCCCTGGAGCATGGGCAGAAGAGACTGTCCCTGCACGCCGCCCGGAATGTCAATTCCGGCAGCATCCAGGAGTGTCGGCATAATATCTATAATTTCTGCGAAAGCCTCATACGTTCCCTGGTGCCTGCTCTTCGGAAACTTGATCAGAAGGGGAATCCGGGACACCTCTTCATAGAGGATCCCCCATTTCTCGATAAAGCCGTGCTCGCCCATCATGGAGCCGTGATCCGATGTAAAGACGATGATGGAATCCTCGTACAGCCCGAGCTCCTTCAGTCTGCCCAGCACCTGCCCGACCCGGTCATCCACATGCGTAACCAGGCCGTAATAGCTGGCCAGGCTGCGGCGGTAATCCTCCTCCGTCAAGCGGTCAAACCCCCGCGCCCGGTAATAATAACGGTGCAGCAGCGGTTTGGTGGAGAGATCCTCCTTCCACGTATCCGGCAGTCGCATTTCCCGGTAGTCATACATCGATGCATAAGGCTCTGCCGGAAAATACGGCGTATGCGGATCAATGATCGACAGCCGGTGGAACAGCGGCCGTTCACTGTCCTTGAGGTCGTTCAGCCGCTCTACATACGCTGTGGTCAGCAGCGAGTCGGCCGTTTCCCCGGGCTTTTGCGGATTAACGCCGTGGATGACGAGTGAAACCTCGCCTTCATTTTTTTTGTAGACACTGTTCTTCAGCAGCTCGCGATTCGTAACGCCGAACACCCCGACCTCTCCGCCGGCAAACTGGCCGCGGGGGTAATGCTCCTCAAAGCCGAAGGTGCCCGGTGTGTTAAAGTGGATTTTGCCGTAGTTGATCGTGTGATACCCGTGTTGACTCATGGTGCTGTACAGCGAGTGCTCATCCTCCACCGGAGCGAAGGCGTTGTCCAGCACGCCGTGACTGAGACCGTAGCGTCCGGTAGCCAGACTGACCCGCGCCGGAGCGCACATCGGGCAGCTCGTATACGCATTCGTAAATACAGCACAGTCCTTGGCGAATTGATCCAGATGAGGCGTCTGCACCGTGCTGTGGCCCCGGAATCCCAGCGTGTCGGCCCGCAATTCATCCGTCATTATAAAAAACACATGCGGCTTCTTGGCCATCCCGTTCCTGCCTCCTTTAGCTGCAGCTTCTGCAGTATTGTCCTTTGCGCCGCCATGTCTGACACCATGCTACTCGTAGGCGCGAATCTCATACACACCCACCCGCCTGGCGCCATTCGTCTTATGGAAGACGACCTTCAGCTCATCCGTGAGGAACGGCTGAAAGGACAGCTTGTTCACCCGCTTGTAATTGTCTGTTACGGTGATCAGCTCGTGGTACGCTCCATTTTTCTTGCCATAGACGGTATAGTCCTTGACCAGGGTCGGGAAGATGTTGAAATCCTGATAAATCTCCAGGTTGTCATAGTGGTAGTTGAGATTGGAATCAAAAACAAGCTGCATGCGGCTGACGTTCCGCGCCTCCTTCAAGCTCACCGTAATGGTTTCATCCCCCTCAGTCGGTGCAGAAAGCCACAGATTAGGCAGCCCATGGTTTCTCGACAGGCCATTGTTCAGGTTACCGCCGTTATAGATGTCCTGCTCTGTACCCGTCCGGTAGCAAGGAAGCCCCTTCTCCGCGCGCCACATTTCTTTCTTCACTTCCAGGGTGTCAATATCGCAGAAGGTTGTGCGGCGGTTCATGGCATGCTTTTTGAGGAAAAATACACCGTTCAGCTCGTCATCACACATGCCCAGCTGAATCGACTCATTCGGCTCGAATTCGATGAACAGCTTGCCGTTCTCGCTCTCACCGCTTAAAGGCAGGTTCACCCACTGCAGCTCGGAGCTGGCCGGAACGGTAATCTCCCCTTCATACAGCTTGTGCTGCGGCGAGTAGTTCTGCAGCTTGCTCGGGACGTAAACGGTATACCGCAGACGGGCCTCCCTCTGACTGCTCAGACGCAGCGCCAGCTGCTGAACAGGCTCCTTCACCGGCACGATGAACGCGTACCGGCCATCCAGCGGCAGATTGAAATCTGCCTGCTCCAGGAAGGAAGGCTGCACGGAGCTGACCTGAATGTCAGCTTGACGGCACAGATCAAGCGGATCGTGGCTGCGCTTCCCGATGATGTATTGGTCATTCGCCAGCAGCAGCTGCTGCAGCTCCTCCATATGCTGCTTGTAAATATCTCTTGGCTGCACATGGTACTTCTTGCACAGATGAGCGGCTGCCGCGCAGGACTGGCCCAGCACCGCCAGCGTAGCCATGACGCGCGTCGTACCAAAGGCCACGTGGGTGGTGGACATGCAGCGGCTGGCTACAAACAGATTGTTTACATTTTTGGAATAGCAGCTGCGGTAGGGAATCGAGTACACGCCCCGCAGCACGAAATGGCGGGTTGTCATATCCTTCGAGAAGAAGCCCTCCACCGCATGCAGGTCGATGGACCAGCCGCCGAAGCCGATCGTATCCTCGAAATCCTTCTGCTCCACAATATCCTCTTCTGTCAGAATATAATCGCCCATCAGCCTTCTGGATTCTCTCTTGCCCGGAACACCGCTCACATACTCCAAATCGTACTGGGAAGCGTCATAATTGCCGCTGTTCTTGATATGATTCCAGATCCCGTAGACGAGCTCTCTGTGGTTTTGCATAATTTCCTCGTTCTCGCGGATGGGGTCCTTTCCATGGCCAATTTCGTAAAACCACTGCATCCGGTATGCCTCATAGCGGGAATTCCCCGGGATGCGGTCGGGAATCTGGCGGTGCTGCAGCGCCTCCTCGACCTTCAGGCTTTGGGCAAATTCCGGCATCACGAACCGTGCAGGACGCCCGGTGTCTTTGGAGTACCAGGACAGCGTGCTCAGCAGCATGTTCTGGTCTGCCTCATCCGGAGCAATCCGTTCGTTAAATTCCGACTTCGCTTCCCGCCCGGTACGATATTCCGCTCCGGCAAGATAGCCGACCGTCCCGTCTCCGGTATCGTCGAGAAACAGCGGGCTGTAGAAGTCAAAGCGCTTCTCCGCGCCCAGCTGTGATCCGGACACATACAGGATGTTACCGCTTCCATCGGTTTCAACTTTATCTATGTTGGTATTCAGAAACAGCGATACATTCGGCTCCCCCAGGACAAAATCCAGCAGAATCGTTTCCCACAAATACGCATTGCCCTGCGGATTTCGATACAGATTCTCCAGGCGCAGCTCTTCCATAATGCCCGACTCCCGGGCGTAGAAGTTAAACTCCTGGGCACCGTCGGCGCCGACCACATTGATCCGGTTCTCAGGGCTTGCATTGCCGCCTAAATACCCCCGGTTATTAATTAAGGATACTTTCATGCCAAGTCTTGCGGCCTGGATCGCCGCACAGATGCCCGGCATTCCGCCTCCGACAATCGTCAGGTCCCGCTCCACCTTGATTGGTGTAAATTCCATTAGACTTCCTCCTTCGCATTTACCATATATCCATATGATAGTCCAGCGTCCCGCCTTTAAAAATACACGCAACTGCAAGATTGATATCTTATATCAACTTCTATACAATGTCTCTTAAATAGAGGCTATAAAGGAGGAGTTGTCCCCATGGAGCAGCGTGTCATGATGAACCGCAGCGAGCTGCCTGCTTTAATTACAATGGGGGTGTTCAAGCCGGCGCAGCCCTGGATTCACGTCGACCGGATCTTGAATATGGATACCCTGCTGTATGTCGTGGACGGAGAAGTGACCGTGTGTGAGGAGGAGATTGACTATACCTTGAGCAGCGGACAAGCTTTTTTTCTCAAAAATCAGTGCCGTCACTGGGGCAAATCCCCCGTCGCGCCCGGCTCGACCTGGTACTGGGTCTCCTTCGCGCCGTTTCAGCCCCGGGCAGAGCAAGAGCCGCTCTTTCTGCCGAAGCAGCTTACCTTGTCCTCCCCGGAGTCGTTTATGGATATCCTGAACGCCATGCTGCGGCTGTACCGCTCTGCCGCGCCGTTCAGCATGGAGCGCATGAACGGCCTGCTCTATCAGGCGCTGTACGAGCTGCTGCAGCAGGACCTGCAGCAAAGAGAGAAGCACCGCGGCTCCGCGCTTTCCTCTCGGATCATCGCCTGCCTGAAGCAGCAGCTGGAGCAGCCCTTTGACAGCAAGAGAATTGCCGACCGTCTGAGCATGAACTACACCTATTTGGGGCGGGTGTTCAAAGCCGATACCGGCAGCACGATCAATGAATACTATCGGAAGCTCAAAATCCAGCGTGCTATTGAGCTGATGCACGCCGAAGCGCTGAACCTATCCCAGATCAGCGAGCAGCTCCAGTTTCCGAACCCCTATTATTTCAGCCGGGTGTTCAAGCAGGTCACCGGCCTGTCGCCGCGTGATTATCAGCAGCAGCTGTATCGGTAGCAAGAGAAAGGGACGCTCCACCGAATCAAGCTTCGGTGGAGCGTCCCTTGTTGTTACTTGAGATACAGCGCGGCCTGTGCCTTACGGCACCGGCTTCACCTCCAGCAGCAGCACCTGCTCTGAACCGAGGCTGAAGCTCGCTGGCGAGCTTTTGCCGGTCATCAGGTTTTTGACGGTAACATTTTTGTTGTTCGCCATTTTGAGGCTGATATTGGAGGTGTTCTTTCCGACGTTCACGATCGTCATCAGGTAGGTGTTCGTGCCATGCGGCACAACCCGCCAGAAGGCTCCCTTGGAAGGCAGGCCATTGTTCTCGGTCAGGACCACCGGTGGCAGCTGACCTTTGGCCGACAGCTCTGTTGTTACTCGGGATGCAATGCCGGACACGGCATTGTTCGTCATCTTGATCAGCTTGCCGGTACCTGCGGTCAGGGTCTTCGCGCGCGGCTGCTTGTATTCATTGAACTTGAGGCTGACATCATCCAGGATGACGGTTCCCCCGTTATCCAGATAAATTTGCAGTGCGTTAAATTCCGCTTCGGTGACTTCCTCCGTCTTGCGGACTACGATGACATCCCAATCCGAGTTCGGCTGCTTGAAAATAATGTTCTTCGTGGCAAAGCCGAGCGGTACCCCGCTAAAGTACATGGACTCATACAGATCAAATTGATCCTGCATGTAATTGAAATCGTTGATCGCGGCCGCTTCAGAGTAGAACAGCCGAACCGGCTTACGCTCCCGCTGGAACTTGACGATCTCATTCGAGAAGGCGTTCATGTCCATCATCGTCTTGGTCAGCTCCTGCGCCACTCTTGGCTGCTGGGCTACCGAAGCCGCATAGGACTCGCCGAGACCGCCAGTAGCATTCTGCAGCCGCTCCTCGATCGAGCCGTCAGCGTTACGGCCCCAGAACCAGGTCAGGCCCCCGTTCAAGCCGTGAATGGTCGTCTGCCAGTATGTGGAGCGCACATACTCGGGCTTCATGTACAGATCCCGGTACTGCGTTGTCGACAGCAGATGCACCTCGGAATTAAAGTGAGGCTTGTTCGGGCTGACGGAATCCATAAAGTCATACGACATCGCCATCTCTTCCCAGTAGTAGGCGTACTTGGACTCCCAGCTCTCCGGACCGGTGCTGTTCATGTTCCGCTTGCGAATCTTTGCATCGTCGCCGATGATCTCGGTCATCTCGGTCAGGGCCTCAAAGTCGATGCCATGATCCCGAGGGCCCTCCACGAAGAGGTCTGGCATAAGCTTCAGCTGAGTCCGGGCTGCAGGATCATATTTCTTAATCTCATCATGCAGGAAGGTCAGCCATTCAGTTCCCCGATCCATGTTGAAGCGTGACCAGTCATACCAGATCGGAGTGTTCTTGTAAGAGGCATCCAGTGGAATGGCAAGATTCACCTGGCTGAAGCTGCTGTAGCTTGTCCCCCACAGTCCGTTCAGCTTGGCAATCGTGCCGTGCTTGGCCTCAAGCCATGTTCTGAACTTGCTCATCGTATACGTAGAAACATTGGAAACGGCCGCCCAATGCCCTTTCGCCGTAAACCAGTGCGGTTCATTGGCGAGAATGTAGCCGAGCTTGGTGTAGTTTTTGCCGGCCGTCGTCGGGATGGTTCCCTTGAAGACATCCTTCCAGATCTCCCGCACCTGCGGGTGGTCAATGTCATACTTCGTGAAGAAGCTCTGCCCCTTCAAAATCTCTGGTCCATACTTGGTGGCTGCCCATTGCGGCAGCGGATCATGCCACAGCATAAGGTAGCCGGCTGTATTGGTCGGGCGATTCTTCAGATCAGCCAGCTTCGTCTGATCGATGGTTCCGGCCTCGTCCAGCGCGAAGATCGGGCTGATGGCCTTCGGATGATCCAGCTTGCCTAAATATTCGTTATACAGTGTCGGATCGGAGGTTGGAATATTCAGCGGCTTGGAGAAGTAATCATACAGGAACACCGGCTTTCCGTTTGACATGAACTGATCATTCTGCACCGTAATGTTCGACCAGTTGACCTTGGACACTGCGCGGCGCGTCACCGCTCCGCTCATGACCTGATTCAATTCGGTTTTGGCTGTATCCAGCATCTGACTGACTTCTCTGCGCTCAAAATTGGGCAGGTCATTCGCCAGCTGCTGCGCATTATTCTGGAACAGCTTGACCCGCTCGAACTGGGCCTTGTTCTTCGCAACGTTGGCGGCGTCCCAGTCTGCGTATTTAATAAATTCACTTGCCATCCATGCCGCACTTTCCTCCCGGGTGGTGTCAATGCCACTTCCTTTCGCTTGTGTGATCAACGCGTTCAGCTCGCCCAGCTTTCTGACAGCCTCCTGCTTCGGGGTTTCAGCAGCGAACGCGATCGAGAAACGGTCTGCTGCGGTCATGCCCATGATCAATCCGACACATAAGGTCAGGCTGATCAGCTTCTGTTTGGTTCCCATCCATGCACCTCCATTTAAATTTAAAATTTAATTTCACACTTAGAATATTTAACATTGGATGTTAAGTCAATACATTTTTTATATATTTTTCAAGTTTGTAATGGAGCAGCTTCAAGGCATGAAGGAAAAGAAGCACGCTCTGCTGTAGAGCGGCTTCTTTCCAATGCTTTGCCTCATTCCTATGCTTTGCTAGTTCCTGTATCCTGCATTTATGGAAGCTCCAGCAGACGCTCCACCAGCACGGCCGCCTGGGCGCGCGTAGTGAGCTCCTTCGGACCAAATTGCCCGTTGCCTGAGCCCTGCAGCAAGCCGGAGGCCTGCATGGCCTTCACACTGGCTGCCGCGTAGCCGGCAATCAGCCCCTCATCCTTAAAGGCCTTTGCAGAACCGTTGCCCTCTGGCAGTGAAATCCCCTCTGCTGTCAGCAAGCGATGCACGATGACTGCCATCTCTTGTCTTGTGATGGAGTCATGAACACCGAAGCTGCCATCCGGCTTGCCGGAAATGATGCCGAGCGACTGTGCTGTGCCGAGCGCACCACTGTACCAGGCTCCCTGCTTCACGTCGCTGAAGGTAGAGGCAGCCTTCTCGCCAGAGCCAAGCTCAAAAGCGTTGACGAGCATTTGAACAAACTCGGCACGGCTCACTTGCTGCGCTGGCTGGAAGGCTCCCGAACCAGTGCCCTGCACGATTTCCCGCGCTGCCAGAGACAGAATGCTTTCCTCAGCCCATGGGACCGTTGAAAGATCCTTGAAGCTGACGTTTGCTGACGCTGCGGTATAGTAGCTGAAATGCTTCACATGGAATACGAGCGTTCCCGTCTTCTCGTCATAGCGGCTGTTCTTCACGGCCGTCAGCTCACTGTTGTCGTTGATGTAATAAGCAACGACATGCTTCGGCTTCTCGCCTCCCTTCAGCGTATAGGGAAGCTGCAGCTCCACGGATGCCCCATTGCCGAAATGGCTGATTGCCGCGCCATCCACAGACAAGGTGAAGTCGTAGACCGGATTGTCTTTGACAATAGCCCGTGCCTTCTCGCTGTCCAGCGTTACAGAAGTCTTCTTGACGGTGAGCTCTACGGTTTGGGCGTTAGGGCTCAAAGCTTTCTGCAGCATGGACGGCGGGATCGAAACGACAGCGAGACCGGAGTCAATACTCAGCTTGGTAATCTGCGCCTTGCCTGCAGCGCTCACGCTGGAAGCCGGAAGCTGCAGCTGCACTTCATTGGCGGCAGCCGGCAGCTCTACCTGGATACGCACGCTGCCGTTTACAGCCTGTTCCACTGCACTTTGCAGCAGGCTGCCAGACAGCTTGGAGCGCGCAACACCGTTCACAATGGTGTCTGCTGTCACTTTCACTGGAGCGGCAGGCTGTTTAACAGGTCCGCTATTGCCTGGGACCGAGCTTCCGCCTCCTGCTGCTCCACCCGCCGTTCCGCCAGGAGTTCCACCAGTCGTTCCGCCAGGAGTTCCACCGGAGCCCGGATCACCGTTTGTTCCTCCATCTGTGCCGTCACCGCTGCCTGGCTGCCCGGATTGTGGCAGCACTTGAAGCTCCAGCAGCATGACTCCTTCCGGCTTTACTGTCCAGGACGTGCCGAGGCTTTGGCCTGTCATCATGTCTGTCACTGTAAATGCGGCATTGCCGGCCATCGCCGCCTGCAGGGAAGCCTCGTGCTTGCCCAAATTCACAACCGTCATCATGTAACGGTCGTCACCCTGTGGCACAACACGCCACATAGCTCCACGCTGATTGGAAGGGTTCGTCTCCATCAGCTTAACCGGTGACAGACTGCCTTGCTGCTCCAGCACAGTAAATGCCTGCTTGGCCAGGCTGGCAGGGGATGTGTCCGCCGGCTGATACAGCACACCGCTTCCTTGTGTCAAGGATGCTGTGCGCGGCTTTTTGTACTGAGTTAGCTTCAGGCTGGCATCATCCGTAATCACCGTTCCGCCTGCATTCAAATAAGACTGAAGCGCCTCAAACTCAGCGTCTGTCACTTCCTCGGTCTTGCGGATCACGACAGCATCCCAGCTGGAATGCGGCTGCTTCTCCAGCATGCTTGCTGTCACAAACCCGACCGGCACTCCGTTAAAGAACAGAGCCTCGTACAGCTCAAATTGATCCTCCATATAATGCGTATCATTAATGGCCGCCGTCTCAGAGTAGAAGATCCGCACGGGCTTGCGCTGCTCCTGAAACTTCACAATCTCTTCAGAGAACGCGTTCAAATCCATCATCGTCTTGCTTAACTCATTGGCTACCCGTGGCTGCTGAGCCACCGTTCCCGGATAGGACTCCAGCAGTCCCTGCACCGAGGTCGTCATCAGACGATTCTCAATAGAGCCATCCGGATTGCGTCCCCAGAACCAGGTAAAACCCGCATCCATACCGAGCAGTGTCGCCAGCCAGTAGGTGTTGCGTACATACTCCGGCTTCATGTACAGATCGCGGTAAGCGACAGTGGACAGGAAATGCACCTCTGAGTTGATATGCGCCTTATCCGGGCTGACCGAGGACATAAAGTCGTAGGACATGGCCAGCTCTTTCCACATATAGGAGTAGTGCTCCTTCCAATCCTCCGCCTGTCCGGTTGATTTGAAGTTCTCCTTCCGGGTCTTCGCATCATCGCCAATGATGTCGACCATCTCAGTCAGCTTCTCAAAGTCGATGCCATGGGTCCGATTGTCCTCTACGAACAAGTCCGGCATAATCTTAATATGCGTATTCGCCTGCGGATCATTTGCCTTCACCTGCTCATGAAGGAAGCCCAGCCATTCTGTTCCCCGCTCCATATTGAACAGGCTGACATCATAGCCGATCGGTGTGCCTTTATACTTTTTATCCATAGGAATGACGCTCTGCGCAGCGGCATCAAAGCTTGCATAGCTCGTTCCCCACAAAGCATTCAGATTGCTCAGTGTTTGATGGCGCTCCTCCAGCCACTCCGCGAATTGCTTCAGAGCAAGGTCGGAAATCCCCTCTTGACCGTTTGCTTTTCTAGGAGTTGCCCAGTGGCCCTTCTCCAGGAACCAGTGCGGCTCGTTCGCCAGCAAATATCCCAGCTCCGTATAAGGCTTTCCGCTCGTGATGGGTCCGGTCTGCTTCAGCACATGGCTCCAAATCGAACGAATTTCCGGGTGATTAATATCGTATTTCGTAAACGTCGTAATACCGTCACGCAGCGTCTCCCCGTGCTTGCTGGTCGCCCAGGCCGGAGCAGGATCATGCCACAAGATGGTATAGCCCATATTGTTGCTTGGACGATTCTGTAAATCACCATACTTGTCTGCCGTCGGCGCACCCTTTTCATCGCTTACAAAGCTAGGATTGATGGATTTGGGCAGGTCGATTTTGCCGAGATAGTCATTGTACAGGGTTGCGTTGTTCTTCGGCACATCAAGCGGCTTGGAGAAATAGTCGTGCAGGAACACCGGCTTGCCTTCACTGTAGAAATTACTTCCCTTCAGCTCAATGCCGTCCCAATCCACGAGCCGAACCGGCCGCCGCACAATTGAGCCGTTCAGCACTCCGGTCAGCTCGGCAATCGCCGTATCCAGCAGCGCGATGACTTCTGTCCGCTGGAACTCCGGCAGCTCCTGAGCCAGCTGCTCCGGTGACTTGCCGCCCGGGCTGTAGGATGGAATCACGCCGAACATCTTTTTGTTCACATCTATATTTTTCTCATCCCAATCGGCATACTTGTCATACTCTTTCGCGAACCAGACCGCACCCTTCTCCCGCTCGGTATCGAGCTTGCGGGCCTGTGCTTGCAGGATCAAAGCTTCGAGCTCGCTAATCTTGGACTGAATGCGTGCTTTGAGCTCCGCGGCGGACAATGCGCCGTATTTCAAAATACTCTTCGATATAACGCCGCCATTCTTTAAGTCCGCTTCAACCGTCGCCGTCCGGCCATCCTCCGCCTTCACAGTCACGGTCACCTTATTCTGCTCCATCGACTTGACGGTCAGATAGATGCGTCCGTACTGAATCTTGGCGGTCAGAGCCTCTTCATCCGAGGATTCAGCTGATTGTCCAACCATACCCAGCTTGGACTCTGTATTGGTAATGCTAGCATCGATGTAGGTTCCGCTGGATTGCACGGCAATCTCCTTCGGAATGGAACCGATCACCGTCAGCTCCGCACCTGACTGTACGCTCAAATCCGTGGTCAGTGATGTGATGAGCGGCTTCAAGACCGTTGCTTTACCTGATGTAATCTCCATGCGATTCTTTGCATACATGCTGAGAGTGGAGTTTGGCTCTACCCGGAGCATCCCGGTGTTCCCAATCGTTTCGCCCTTGCCCTTGATATACATCGCACTGCCCGGCTCAAACACGGCAGAGCCAATGCCGCTTCCTCCGACAATACCATTGCCGATAATGAAGCCCTCGTCCCGGAAGTCCTGCAGCTGACCCTTGACCTGGATCATGGCATGAACCGTCATCTGAGCCGTGAACTTCAGCCGCACGTTCGCGGGCACCGTCAGCTTTTTCGTTACCGTTACCGGCTTGAACACTTCCACGACCTGGAACGTCTTCTCGCCTACCCTCTCATCGGCCAAGCGTTTAGCCACAGGCTCTGCGCTGCCGCTCAGCCCGTTCAGGGCCGTCAGGAGCTCCTCTGCCGTCGTAATCTCTGCGGCCTGCACCGCCCCTGGCTGCTTCGCAGCGTTAAAGGCTTGAACGGCAGCCTCTAATGTGGCAGCGGCAGTCTGATAATCACTCTCCGCCGCTGAGCTGTTGTTCTTCGTCACGATTGCGGCATCCACACGGTCTGCGAGGGCATCTTGGTCCGTTTGGGTGACCCAGTATTGATCCGACGTAAGTCCCGCCCCGTCCACGCTGACCGGCGTGGAGTCCAGATTCGCCGCTGCCAGCCGGATCAGCTCATTCAGCCTGACCAGGCCAGCGCTAACCGGCGTATAGTCCACACCGGCTCCAATATGGGAAGAGACGGCATTAAATACGGCTTCAGAGGCTACCGTAATCCGCTGCACCACTGACGCTTCCACCGGCTTCGCCAGCGTAACTATACCGGAAGCGATGCGCATATGATGATTTCCTTGCACCTCTACGCTAGAGTCTGAACCCAGCTTGAATATACCGTTTGGACCTACCACCTCGGTGCCCTGCTGATAGTAACTGCTCCCCGTGCGGAACACCACGGCACCGGAGCCGTTACCGGCAAGACCTGCTCCCCGTTTGTCCGGTGTACGGCTGTCCTGAACGGTGCCGAGTACAGTGACCGATGTATTCACCGTCAGGTCGGCAAAGCTTTGCAGCTTCACGCCCGCCGGAATAGACATCGGCTCTCCAATAGTGATGGCTTCATACAGCTCCACGGTATTTCCGCTTAGCTTCACCTTCGTATTATCCACTGTGATATGCTTCAGCGCATCCGCCAGATCCTGTGCCGTCTTGATCTCGGCAGGCACACCTGTACGCGTGCCATTCTGCTTGGCAGCATCAAAGGCTTGGACTGCGGCTGTCAATGCAGCCTCACCTTCCGTGACCTGACTCTGTGTGGCCGCTTCATCGTCTCTAATGCCGATAGCCGATTGAATGGCTGTCATGAAAGCATCTGCAGCCGAGGCAGTGACCCATTTTCCGGTGGATGGCACCTCACTGCCGTCCACGCTGACTGCCGTGGCGTTCTTGTTCGCCATCGCCGCAGAGATCGCCTGGACCAGTGCTGCCTTGTCTGCTGTCGGACCGGATCCTGGAGGGGAAGGCAGGATCAAGGCAACGTCGTTATTGATGACTCCGTTAACCTCGAGTTTGGCTCCCTCTGCAACCTCAATCACCTTGAACATGTCTGATGTCACCGTCTTGCCGGCCGGCACGGTAACCGTCCCGGAGGCTACGTACAGCCGGCTGTTCGCCAGCAGCTTTACGCTGGAATTCGGACCCGACTGAATGACGCCGGCCGCTCCTACAATCTCAGCGCCTTGCTGGTAGTAGCTGCTTCCCGAATTCAGCAGCACCGAGCCCGTGCCGGTGCCGACAACACCGTCCCGGCGAAAATCAAGGCCCCGGCTGTCCTGCAGCTTCCCGTCTACTATCATTTCATCCTGAATGCCGATCTTTAAGAATAGCTGCAGCTTCACGCCGCTCGGTACGTTAAAGGTCTCGTTCAGCGTCACAGGAGTACTGACCTGCACCGTTGCATTGGCGTCAGCCAGTTTAATCTTGGTTGCATCCCCGCCTGCGTCCACTTTCGTGCGCAGATACTCCATAAGCTGCTGTGCATCCGCAATCACGGCAGCTTGCAGCGGAGCAGGTGGAACCACCAATGCTGCAATGAGACTCAGGCTCAAAAATAAGGACAATAATCTTTTCATGTCGGCCTCCTTATAAAAGCGTTTACATTTTGTGAACTTATGGTACTTCATTCCTTAACCTGTCTACAATCAGCGGTTTTTTGCGGGCGTATGCGAAAACAGGAAAGCCCCAAACCCCTTGCTGCATAAGGGGTTTGGGGCTTTATCCCGATTTGGCATACTGCATGCCATGACAAAGCGGAGGCCTCTCGACGAGAGCCCCCCGGCCATTCGTATCAGACTATAAGGACGCGAACCTTTCCCCAGCACGATGGGCCATCCAGAGATTAACCTCCCATAGACTCGACACCGGCTGATTCGTAAACGCCAGGGTCGGCATGTAAGGCACCGGTCCAAATTCAGGCGTAAAGGTCGTTACCGTTTCTCCCTGCTCTGAGCGGTGCTTTAGCATAGACTCCCACCAGCCTTCGAAGCATTCCCGCTCCCGGGTCCATTCCGGCGCGCCCGGATGCGGAACCTGCGGCCCCTGGGTATGACCAATCCGGCCGTGAATATGATGAGTATGCCGGATGGCGAGAGCCAAATCCTCCTCCAGATCTCCCAGGAGCGATTCACACACATTCGTCCAGTGACTGAAATCCGCGGTAATCTTCAGCTCCGGGAACTTGCGCAGCAGCCTCGCCGTCGTCCATGGGGTAAACATGGCCCGGTGACGATGAGTTTCATGAGCAATAATCATCCCATGCTGTTCCTCGGTACGCAGAGCGCTTTCGAAAAATGTATCCTGCTCGGCATCGCTCATACGGTCCCTCGCACTGTGCGAAACGATATGTACCGGCTGGAATGCCGCTGCTCTCTCCACTTGTTCCTGAAAGCTTCGGATATGGTCCTCCACGCTGTCTCCGCCGCTAACCACCTGAGCGATATACCCCAGCGAATGAGACTGTAACGCTTTCCGAAATTCCTCTTCCCGCTCCTGCGGCGGCAGCGGACATTCAATACCCGTAAAGCCGGCCTCTGCGGCCTTGCTGCACAGCTCCTCAAAGCTTCCATGCAAGCCCCATAACGCCATATACACATTCAGCTTCATCATTGCATATTCCCTCCTCTGATGTCTGTAACGCACCCTCACTTGACGGGGCCTCTTCTCCGCTTACGACAGCTGCATGTGCAAGCGGCTCCATACAGTGTATCAGATTACACTTCCTTCAATATACAATATACAATCCTTTTCAAGGCTTGGATTTAAACGTTACCGATAGGATGTTGCACTTTACCGACCTTTTGCGTCCTTCAGAGCTTAAAATTCCATCATGATTCTAAATAATCATGGAATAGATCTCAAAGACGTGATCAAGGAAATTCATCAAGGTACATTTAGCCATTTGAAACAATAGCACCTAATAGGTTTTTTTATTTCTCCTGTTCGAAGAAATGTTTCAATCCTATTGGAAATCTCTATTTTTGAACCCGAAGCACTTATTCCATTTCCCCTGCAAAATGACTGTAATTCTTCTTTCAACCAATAGAAATCTTTAAAACTATCTACACTAATATCTTGTGTTAGATTTGGTCTCATATTCCACATCTCCATATTCAATCATTTCAATTATAGAACAATTGTTCTTGTAATCAAAAATAATCATAATCAAAAGCAACAAAGTTTACGAAAACAGCCTTTCTAAACTATACGTAGTATTAGTAATAATCCTGCAACTCCTTTATGTTGGCAGTACAATTAGTAATTCACTCTTTTTTAAGAAATTAATTACATTTTATCAACTTTTATGGGTTATGTATGATTTACAGTAATCTTTGTAGAATAGACTAACATTTAGAAGGGAAGCGATTTTAATTTTTAAGAAGTATTCAGTTTTTTTAAGTTCCATAGTTGTAGCAAGTATTTTAATGTCTGGATGTAGCACTGAAAGTTCAGATAAAACGATTCATAAAACAGGGAAAACATCGACAGCGACGAATGAGAGAGATGAAATTAAAAGTCAAACTCCGGATTCGCCCTATGCTAATGTAGTTAAGATTGATATTAACCAGAAAACCCCTACCATTCGAGCACAGATAGATACAGATAATGGTGAGTTATATGTTGTTTCAGATGGAAAAGAGGCAATTGGACATGTCACTACACCTAGTGTTCTAGGGAAAGAAGGCGACTTCTATTACCAAGGTCATTACTCCGTGATTTACAAACATAATGAGGATAAAAAAGAAATAAAAGATTTGCAGAACATTGTTTTTATTCAACCTTCTGAGCAACCTATTTCCTTCGAGAAAATCAGTTTTGAATCAATGGACGTTTTCTTACTCACTCCTGAATATACAGCTTCAAGAGGTTATAATTCTTATGCTTTTGGCATTGATAAAAAAAATGGAGAAGCATTTGCAATCACTTTTAAAAATGCTGAAAAGGTCCAGGATACTATCAATTATGAAAAAGATAGTATTCCAATGAATAAAAGCGAAAAGCTGGTCGTAACCACGAGAAATACAGAAGGACAGGGTGATACATTAACCACAGAATATATTTTTAATAAAGACAGCAAACAATTCGTTGCGAAATAGTAGGATGAATAAAGATTAGGTAACCCGTACACATTCCATGACCCAGCATACAGGAGGCGCTTTTTTGTTTCAAACCGCAAATTAATTCATTACAGGAATGGCTCCTAATTTCATTTCAACTTACGTGCCGATGGCTCAAATTCGCCATTCAATGGGTCAAAGCGATGCGTCACTGACTCTCCTTCGACAGTTACATAGATGTGGTAGGTATAGTGAGTTGTACTTAAGTAAGATCGCTTTCCGACGCCAAGTTTATCTTCCCTATGCTCTGGAATTTGTACTTGAACAGATTTTCCGGATTGTGATTCATACGCTTCCACTTTCTTTACCGCTTCTTCGTAGGTATAGGCCGGTAGGTTAGCATAATAATAAACTCCCAAGCCCGTAAAAATAATGATTGACACCACATAAAGAGCCAATAATTTTTTTAGCGGTCTACCTTCTATCCAGTCGTTCTACTTACTATGACAATCAATGGAACCTCTGCCTAACTCATTTTGGTAGCGTCAAGAAGTTTGTGTAAAACAACAATCATTTGTGGTCCTTGTATTGCTGTAGATGGATTTGGAACGCTCTAAGGGGCAGATTACAGGCAATATAAAGGGACTGCTCCCCGGAGATTTGAAATCTTTCGGGAGCAGCCCCTCTTCAGGCTTCGGCGGGAACACATTATGCTCTCAGGAACCAGACGCTCATATCACTTTCCTCCCGGTTCGCCCAGGAGAAATACGGGATCAGCTTGATGTAAAGATTTATTTCCCGTTTGCTGCATCATAGTATTTCTGATAAAGAGCTACATACTCATCCACTCTCAGCTTCTTCAGCTGAGCCAGGTGTTTATCCCAATCGGCATCGCTGAAGCCGTTCATAACGAATTTGGCAAAGGTGCTGGCATGGTATCCATTTCTACCGTTCAAGTCCAGGTTAATGGCAGCCAGCTTCTCGCCGTCTTCGGCGGACCACAGCATATCCTGAATAACCTCCCTGGATGCGAACGGATCATACATTTCATAATATTCCCGCTTCTCATCCGCCTGCTCGTCAATAAGACGCTTTACCATATCCTTCAGAACCATGACGGTTGCGCCGTTTCCTGGAGCCTCAGAGTGCTTGAAGTCACCCGAGTTCATGCCGTCCGGAATCGGCATTTTCTCGAACGTGCCATCCGAGTTTTCCTTCACCGTCAAACCAATCGGGCCAATTTCAAACTGGAAGCTCAGCATTTCTTCAAACATGGCATCCATCCACTTCATCGTCACTTCCGGATGCTCATTTGAAGAAGTGATGGCAAAGGAGCCTTTGCTCACCGCAGCCGGCATCCGCAGCCAGCCTTGCTTATTATCCGGTCCCTTCAGCGGAGGAACCGGCACATAATCCTCATTCAGGCCCCCAAAGATGCTTATCTTCGAGAAACCGAAGAAGGCGCCAATCGGAACATCCGTGCTTCTTACCTTTGTCAGGTACGTATTCTGGTCATGCGTGAACACTTCCTGATCCACCAGGTTTTCCTTGAACAGCTTGCCCAAGTATTCCAGGTATGCCTGATATTCCGGCTGCTCCGGAGCATATTTAACGGTGCCGTTATCCACATACAGGTTGTTTCGCGGATCATCCAGTTTAATCCCGAAGGAGCCAGCCAGCGAGTTCGAGCCGTTCTGTGCATTGTTGAACAGGAAGGAGAATGGAACCTCGTCTGCCTTGCCGTTGCCATTCGGGTCTTTCTCCTTGAACGCTTTCAGAGCTTCATAGAATTCGTCTGTCGTCGTAGGAACTGCTATGTCCAGCTGGTCCAGCCACTTCTTGTTAATAAACAGCACGGAAGGGATTTCGTTAAAATCACGCTCCACGAACGTAGGCAAAGAGTAGATATGACCGTCGGTAGCCGTCAGCATCGTTTTGAAATCAGGGCGCTGCTCGAACACCTTTTTCACGTTCGGCGCATGCTGCTCGATGAGATCCTCCAGTGGAATAATAGCTCCCTGGCTGCCGAGCTTCACGATTTCCTGATCCAGCAGTACGCCGCGGCCGTAAAATGCGTCCGGCAGGTCTCCACTGGCAATAACAATGTTCTTCTTCTCAGCCAACTGCTCCCAGCCTACCTGAGTCCATTCTACATCGACATTCGTCATCTCTTTCAGCTCTTTGAACATCTGCATTTCGTTATAGTTCTTTTTAACCTGCGGCGCTGTATTGGCGAGAATATTTAGCTTCACCGGCTCCGCCAATGGAAAATTGAGATTGTTCTCTGCGCCCGCGCTCGGTGCTTCTCCCTGAGCCTTCGGTTTCTCCGCAGCCGTCGGCGTACTGCCTCCTCCCGAGCACCCGCCAATGAACACCGTCATCGCAGCCATTACACTTACACAGGGGACCAGCCATTTTTTTCTCATGTGTATAACCTCCCGAAATGATGGATTATCTACCATGACCTTTCTCATTAATAAAGCGCTTACATATAACATTAGCAGAGAATGGAACCTCCCCGCAATCAGCCAAAATCGCCAGACATATGCGAAACCTTGTAGTTCTAAAAAGCCTCCTGTATCAAGCTTTTCAGCTTCTTAACCCCCAATTGGTTAAATTCAGCAGAGGGATTTGGAACGCTCTAAGGGCAAATTACAGGCAATATAAAGGGACTGCTCCCCGGAGATTTGAAATCTTTCGGGAGCAGCCCCTCTTCAGGCTTCGGCTGGAACCATTATGCTCTCAGGAACCAGACGCTCATATAAGATTTATTTCCCGTTTGCTGCATCATAGTATTTCTGATAAAGAGCTACATACTCATCCACTCTCAGCTTCTTCAGCTGAGCCAGGTGTTTATCCCAATCGGCATCGCTGAAGCCGTTCATAACGAATTTGGCAAAGGTGCTGGCATAGTAACCGTTCTTGCCATTCAGATCCAGGTTAATGGCAGCAAGCGTCTCGCCGTCTTCAGCAGACCACAGCATATCGTGAATGAGCTCAGTAGATGCAAACGGCATATACATCTTGTAATGCTCCCGCTTCTCATCCGCCTGATCATCAATCAGTCGATCTACCATATCCTTCAGCACCATTACCGCAGCGCCGTTGCCCGGGGCCTCCGAGTGCTTAAAGTCACCGGAATTCATGCCTTCCGGAACCGGCTGCTTGTCAAAGGTACCATCCGGATTCTCCTTCACGGTCAAACCAATCGGTCCTACCTCGAACTGGAAGCTCAGCTTTTCTTCATACATCGTGTCCATCCATTTCAGCGTTACTTCCGGGTGTTTGTTATTGGACGTAATAGCGAATGCTCCCTTGCTGAGCGATACCGGCATCCGCAGCCAGCCTTGCTCGCCGTTGGCGCCCTTCAGCGGCAGCACAGGAACATAATCCTCATTGAACGTGCCAAATGCTCCTTGGTTGGAGTAGGTGAAGAATGAACCGATCGGAACATCCTCACTGCGCACCTTCGTCAGATACGTGTTCTGGTCATGAGTAAAGACCTCCGGATCAATCAGCTTCTCTTTGAACAGCTTGTTCATATACTGCATGTAGTTCTCGTACTCCGGCTGCTCCGGCGCATACTTCACAGTGCCGTTGTCCACATACAGATTGTTGCGCGGATCATCCAGCTTGATGCCAAAAGAGCCTGCCAGAGCATTCGCCCCATTCTGGGCATTGTTAAAGAGGAAGGAGAATGGAACCTCATCCGGCTTGCCGTTTCCGTTCGGATCCTTCTCTTTAAACGCTTTCAAGACGTTATAGAAGTCATCAATTGTCTCTGGCATAGACAGTCCGAGCTGATCCAGCCATTTCTTGTTAATGAACAGGACAGATCCAATTTCATTGAAATCTCTTTCGACAAAGGTTGGAAGCGTGTAAATATGACCGTCCGGTGCGGTAAGCATCTTCTTGAACTCCGGACGCTGCTCGAACACCTTCTGCAGATTAGGCGCATACTGCTCAATCATGCCCTCCAGTGGAATCAGAGCACCCTGACTGCCCAGCTTGACGATCTCCTGATCCAGCAGCACACCCCGTCCGTAAAATACGTCCGGCAGATCGCCGCTCGCGATAATAATGTTTTTCTTCTCCGCCAGATGCTCCCAGCCTACCTGAGTCCATTCCACGTCTACATTGGTCATCTCATTCAGCTCTTTGAACATCTGCATTTCATTGTAGTCCTTCTTGACCTGCGGCGCCGTATTGGCCAGAACCTTTAGCTTCACCGGCTCCGCCAGTGGAAACTTGAATTTGTCCTCTGCATTCGCATTCGCGTTCGGCGTTTCCCCCTGAGTCTTAGGTTTCTCCGCAGCCGTCGGTGTGCTGCCTCCTCCTGAGCACCCCCCGATGAACAGCGACATTGCAGCCATTACGCTTACACAGGGGACCAGCCATTTCTTTCTCATGTGTACAACCTCCCAAAATAATGGTTTGTCTATCATGACCCTCGTCATTTATGAAGCGCTTACATCTGGTTGTGAGATCACAATAGCAGACAACAGCTGCTGCCCGCAATCAGCCAAAATCGCCAGGCATATGCGAAACCTCGAAGTCCCAAAAACCCTTATATATCAAGCTTTTTAGCTTCCTAACCCCCAATTGGTGAAATTCAGCAGAGGGATTTGGAACGCTCTGAGCGGCAGATTACAGTCAATATAAAGGGACTGCTCCCCGGAGATCGAAATCTTTCAGGAGCAGCCCCTCTTCAGGCTTCAGCTGGAACTATTATGCTCGCGGGAACCAGACGCTCATATCACTTTCCTCCCGGTTCGCCCAGGAGAAATACGGGATCAGCCTTACCGTCACGGTCTGATTCTGATCCTGCACCAGCGGATGATACAGTGCATCGCCCTTCGGCCGGATCACCATCTCTGTCTGCAAGCCTACCATATGATAAGGCATCTCGGCAATTGGCACCTCTTGGAAAACAGCTTGGGTAGGAAGTGCCAGCTCATCCAGAGTGGCATCCCCGGAAATATCACAGCCCTCCAGGCAGTAGACGACCGGTCCCCGCTTCACGGCAACCATTCCATTCGCCTGCTCGACCATCGGATTAGCCTGATACAGCTGTGCCTTCATCGGCAGCTGGATGTTGATTTCTTCTCCCGACTGAACCGTCACTTCATGAATGCCGCTTTGAATCGGCTGGCCGTTGCAGGTCGCATCGGTGCACCACGCCGGGATCCGGAAGGAGAGCTTCATGCCCCCTGCAGGCGCCTGGTCAACGTAAATTTTGACCTCCTGATCCCACGGGTAATGGGTTTCCATGCGCAGCTTCACCGGCGCTCCGTTCGCCAGCTGGGAGTCCAGCTCACAGCCTGCGAACAGGTTAATCGCTACCCCTTGCTCGGAGGTGGAGTAGATCCACTTCGGCATGCCTGTCAAGGTTCTCCACAGCTGCGGCGGACAGCACCAGCAACCAAACGTGACAAACCGTTCATTCGGTGCATGCGCGTATTGGCGAAAGGTCGGCTTGATGCGTTCATGAACACGGTGTGACAGCGGATTCGCATAGAAGTACCGGGTCATGTCCAGGCTGCCGCCAGAGATGCCGGCATTGTAAAGGATGCTTTCCATCCAGTCGCCGTATACAGCCTTGTTCGTCACATGCAGCATCCGGTGTGCCCACATCGCAGCTGCGATATTCGCACAGGTCTCATTGTACGCGATTCGGTTCGGCAAATTGAATTCATCGCCGAACGCCTCTTGAACCCGATCTCCCCGCTCGGACACCCCTTCATAGATCGGACATACGCCGCCTGTAATATAAATTCTCCGGCTGATCATATCATTCCAGATTCGTTCCAGTGCCGTCAGCAAGGTCTCATCCCGGGTATAGGCATACACATCCGCGGCCCCGGCGTACAGATAAGAAGCCGTTACCGCATGACCGACAGGCTTATATTCCTCACGCAGTGCGACGCGGTTCTGATTCTGGTCTCCGTTGCCCTGCTTCGTGCCGCGCATGGTCACGAAAATGTCCGCCAGCTCCAAATAACGCTGTGTTCCGGTCAGACGATACAGATCCACGAGTCCCATGATCTGACTCGGGTTGAAGCAGAAGTCGCCCAGCTCCGCATTCAGCGGCATAAATACCGTGCACAAGTAATCAGCACAACGGACGGCGACCTTCAGCAAGCGGTCATCCCCTGCCGCTTCATACAGTGCGCAGGCTGCCGTGAATAAATGCCCGATGTTATACAGCTCGTGATGACCCGGATGCTGCCACCGCTCCTTGTCTGTCAGCAGAATCTGGGTGTTGATGTATCCATCCGGCTCCTGGGAGGCTTCGATCCAGGGAATATACTTGTCCAGGATTTCCAGAATCTGCGGATCCTTGGTTACGGCATATTGATTGGCACAGCCTTCTATAAATTTATAGCAATCGCCATCAGACCAGTCATTGTCGTGAAACGTTCCTTCCAGCTCTCCGGCAGCAATGCCGAAATTAATCAGGCGCGCAGCATTGTCCGGATGCATCAAAGAGCTTTCCATGCTCTTGATGACGTGCATGTAATCATCTACGCGATTTCCCCAGAACCCTCCGGTTAATTTCGCTTCTCCCAGCTTAACGGGCTGAAACTTGGCGATCGTGTGCGTACTCATAGCGATTTCTCCCTTCATCTTCTTCAAATTGAATAAAAAGCTGGACCTGTTCATACCCAGGTCCAGCTCCAGAGCTCAATTATTTACCGTTTGCTGTATCGTAGTACTTCTGATACAGCGCAACGTATTCATCCACCTTCAGCTTCTTCAGCTGTGCCAGGTGATTGTCCCAATCGGCCTGGGTGAAGCCGTTCATGACAAATTTGGCAAAGGTGCTTGCATAGTATCCATTTTTACCGTTCAGGTCGAGGTTGATGGCGGCCAGCTTCTCGCCGTCCTCAGCGGACCATAGCATATCCTGAATGACATCCTTGGATGCGAACGGATCGTACATTTCATAGTACTCCCGCTTCTCATCCGCCTGCTCGTCGATCAGGCGGTCTACCACATCCTGCAGCACGATCACCGTTGCACCGTTACCTGGCGCTTCGGAGTGCTTGAAGTCACCCGAGTTCATGCCGTCCGGAATCGGCATTTTGTCAAACGTACCATCCGGATTTTCCTTTACCGTCACACCGATCGGACCAATCTCAAACTGGAAGCTCAGCATTTCTTCAAACATGGCATCCATCCACTTCAACGTCACTTCCGGATGCTCATTCGAAGCTGTGATAGCAAAAGATCCTTTAACAACTGCAGCTGGCATACGCAGCCAGCCTTGCTTCCCGTCCGGACCCTTCAGCGTAGGAACCGGCACATAATCCTCATTCAGGTTCCCAAATACGCTGCGTTGGGAATAGCCGAAGAAGGCGCCAATCGGAACATCCGTGCTTCTTACCTTTGTCAGGTACGTATTCTGGTCATGCGTGAACACTTCCTGATCCACCAGGTTTTCCTTGAACAGCTTGTTCAAATATTCCAGGTATGTCTGGTATTCCGGCTGCTCCGGAGCATATTTAACGGTGCCGTTATCCACATACAGGTTGTTCCGCGGATCGTCCTGCTTGATTCCGAAGGAGCCGGCCAGCGAGTTCGAGCCGTTCTGTGCATTGTTGAACAGGAAGGAGAATGGAACCTCGTCTGCCTTGCCGTTGCCATTCGGGTCTTTCTCCTTGAACGCTTTCAGAGCTTCATAGAATTCGTCTGTCGTCGTCGGAACAGCCATGCCCAGCTGGTCCAGCCACTTCTTGTTAATGAACAGAACGGATGGAATTTCGTTGAAATCACGCTCGACGAACGTAGGCAGAGAGTAGATATGGCCGTCTGTAGCCGTCAGCATGGTTTTGAAATCAGGGCGCTGCTCAAACACTTTTTTCAGGTTAGGTGCATGCTGCTCGATGAGATCCTCCAGTGGAATAATCGCTCCCTGGCTGCCCAGCTTCACGATTTCCTGATCCAGCAGTACACCGCGGCCGTAAAATGCGTCCGGCAGGTCTCCGCTGGCAATAACGATGTTCTTCTTCTCAGCCAACTGCTCCCAGCCTACCTGAGTCCATTCCACATCGACATTCGTTATTTCTTTCAGCTCTTTGAACATCTGCATTTCGTTATAGTTCTTCTTGACCTGCGGCGGGGTGCTTGCCAGAATCTCCAGCTTAACCGGCTTCTCCAGCGGAAATTGAATTTCTGTTGCCTCTGCGGCCTTGCCCTGATCCTTATCGGATGACGACGGTGTGCTTTCCGAGCTAGAGCAGCCGCTCAGCAGCAGCACAGCAGCCAGCATGGCGCTCATGCCTGCAGACCATTTTTTGTTTCTCATTTCTCATGACCTCCTGGGTATAATTTCTAATGAAGCTTGTATATTCATGAAGCTCTATTAGCCTTTAACAGAGCCGATCATGACACCTTTGACGAAATAACGCTGCAGGAACGGATACAGCACAAGCACCGGCAGACTTGCCACCACGACCATGCCGTATTTGACCAGGCCTGCTACCTTCTGTTCTTCCACCGCGTCCTTGGAGCTGTCGATCATATCCAGCTGGGCTTCGCTGACGATCAGAATTTTGCGGAGAACAATCTGCAGCGGATGCAGACTCGCATCATTCAGATAAATCAGAGCCTGGAAATAGGAATTCCACAGTGCCACGGCATTGAACAGCACCATAACGGCAATGATCGGCAGAGACAGCGGAATCACCATCCGAATGAAAAATTTGAAGTTGCCGCAGCCGTCCATCATGGCGGCCTCCAGCATCTCGCCCGGAATCGTGTTCTGGAAGAAGGTTCTCACGATAATGAGCTGATATACACTGACCGCACCTGGAACAATCATGGCCCAAATGGTGTTCACCATGCCAAGCTCCTTCACCAGCAGGTACGTCGGGATCAATCCGCCGTTAAAGAACATGGTGAACAGGATCAGGATCATCAGCACCCCGGAGAATGGAAGATCCTTGCGTGACAAGGCGTAACCGCCCGTGATGATCAGGCTGACACGGAACAGGGTTCCGAAGAAGGTATAAAAGATCGAGTTCGAGTACCCCCGCCAGATCTCATCATCGTTAAAAATCCGTTCATAGCCGATCCAGGTCACATCCCTCGGCAGGAAGCGAATCTGTCCGGAATTGACAAGATCCGGGCTGCTGATGGAGGCCACAATAATGAAATACAGCGGATAAATGACCACGAACAGGATGCCGCAGAACAGCAGGACATTGAACCAGTCAAACAGCCTGTCGGATCTGCTTTTGTTTAATACGTCCATTTCTTTTCCCCTCCTACCACAGACTCGCCTTGCCGAAGCGTTTGGCAATCAGATTGACAGTGACCAGCAAAATACAGTTTACAACGGAGTTGAACATCCCGATCGCTGCGGAGTAGCTGTACTGTGCATTGAGCAAGCCACTCTTGTACACATACGTCTGAATGATCTCCGCCGAGTTGATGTTAAGCGGATTCTGCATCAGGTATACCTTCTCGAAGCCGACGGACATAAAGCTGCCGATGTTTAGAATGAGCAGGACGATGACCGTAGGCATGATGCCCGGCAAATCAATATGGATGATGCGCTTTAATTTGCTTGCACCGTCCACGACAGCGGATTCATGAAGCTCCGGACTGATGGACGTCAGTGCTGCCAGATAAATAATGGTGCCCCAGCCTGCGTTCTGCCACACCCCGGACCACACGAAGATCGAAGCGAACCATTCCGCTTTGGCCATGAAATACTGGCTTTCAATGCCGAGGCCCATCAGCATGTGGTTAATGACTCCACTGCTAGGCGACAGGAACAGGTACAGCATCCCGACGACAACGACAGTGGAAATAAAGTGCGGTGCGTACGTGACGGTCTGGACCAGCTTCTTGAAGCGCTGGCTCGTCAGCTGATTAATCAGCAGCGCGAGGATGACCGGAATCGGGAACAATGCGAGCTCGTACAAGCTGATCGTCAGCGTGTTGAAGAGAATTTCCCAGAACTTGTAGTTCTCAAAGAACCGCTGGAAGTTCTCGAAGCCGACCCATGGACTGTCGGCAATACCTTTGAATGGCAGGAAATCCTTAAAGGCGATTTGTAAGCCATAAATCGGGCCATATTCAAAAATGGCGAAATAAATCAGTGTAGGAAGCAGCAGCAAGTATAGTTCATAGTGCCTTTTCCATTGCTTCAGCAAAGCATTCCCCTCCCGTGCGTTTTCAAAATGTTGATCGTGGTTTTAAGCGCTTTCACCGTGATGCAAATTATAATACCAACCACCTGATCAAGTGCGCAATCAGCGAAATTCAGAGCGATATGCGAAATTTAAAAAGCCCGAAAACCCTTGATAGATAAGGGTTTTCGGGCCTGCCTAAGGAGGGACTGCTCACTTCTTGTCTTCATTCTGCTGCAGCCGCTTCCGATACTCTCCCGGCGTCAGCTGAACCTCGGCCTTAAATTTGCGAATGAAGCTTGAAGGATCGCTGTAACCGATTTTTTGAACGATTTCGGCAATCGACAGATCGGTGTCGATGAGCAGCCGTTGGGCCTTGTTAATTCGAATGGCATGCAGATGCTCCGAGATCGTCTGGCCGGTCTGCTCCTTGAAATATCGCGACAGCGAAGAAATCGACTGGGAGAAGTGACTGGACATGCTCTGGATGCTGAACTGCGGATCGGCATATTTCTGCTGCAGCAGCTCGATCATCTCCTGAAGCAGAATACGGTCCTGCTCTACTGGCGCTTCCTTCATCAGCAGCGGCCGAATCTGCTCGAACGTGCTCCAGACGATTTCGTCCATTTGCTGATAAGAGGTGCAGGAGGTCAGGGCAATGACATCAGGGTATGCCACCGACATTCCCCGCTCCGCTCCAGCCTCGGCCGCAGCCTTCACCAGGGTATTAATCAAATCAAAATAAATGTACTTCGCGGACAGCAGTGAGGAGCTGCTGCTATGAATATGCTCCAGCAGCTGCTTCATATGCTGCTTCACCTTGTCGGTATCATGGTCACGCAGCAGCATCGGCAGCGTCTGGAACTGCTGCGCAGAGTATACGGGCAGCTTCTGATGCTCCTGATTCAGCTGATGCGGCAGAATAACACGGTCTTTTCCCAGAATAAGCCGGTACTGCAGCGCTGTCGTTGCGCTGATATACGATTTCGGAAGCAGGGTCAGATCGTCCACGGCCTCTCCGACCCCGATCGTCCACATCAAATCCGTCGCTTCCTTCAGCCTCTGATGCCACTCGTTCCAGCTCTCGACCCCGCCGGATTCCGGCGGGCAGGACTGAATCCAGATCCACTGCTCCGGCTGAATCGTATCTATGGAGTATAGCTCCATGGATTCCGGCACCATCGACCTCCACAACGCCGGAAGACGTTCCCGGATCAGACTCATCTCGCCTCCCGGATGAGCCTGGATACAGACTACCCGGTACTGATCGGCCTTCAAGGTGATGCCAAGCGCAGTCCCCTGCTCCTGAAACGCGGACCATTCCCGAATCTGTCCCGACAGCAGCTGATTCAGCAGCTGCTGCCGCAGGGCTGGGCGTCCGCGCTCCACCTGGGATTCCAGCGTGTGGCTGCGATCGCTCATATAATCGAAGGCCGAGCGCAGCTTCTCCAGTCCGCCGGAGGGGCTCTCGCCCTGGGCAGGCTGGAGCTTGCTCTCTACCACATCAATCAGCTTGCGCAGCGGATGATAGTGAACGTTCATATTGATATAAATAATGCTGGACCCCACAAACAGGATAAGGGCCAGTGCAATCCCGGCCTTCAGCTGCACCTGGTCAATCGGCTTCATCAGCTCCGTCTCCGACACAACGGTCACATAGGTCCAGCCGGAGGAAGCCGAGATCACTTTGGATACATAATATTGGTCGTCATCCAGCCTGCGGATTTCACTGCTTCCCGCCTCTACATCCAGCAAGCCCTCCGGAACACCTTCGGCATCGGCTAGAGAAGCGACCAGCTGTCCCTGTGCATCCAGAATGTACACATTGCTCTTACGGTAAGGCAGGAAGGAGGAGAACATCTGCTTGACCTTCTTCTCCTTGATTAGAAAGAGCAGGGTGCCCTTGTTCTTGCTGGTGGAACCGAAGGCCGGAACAGGAACGGCATAGCTGATATACCGGTCCGAGCGCGGATGCTCCAGCGATTGGCTGGCATTCGCGGCATTGACCGCCGGTACGTCCGACCCCAGCAGAACCAGGTATTGATCATAGGTCAGATACTGGCTCAGAAACATGTTATAGAACACGACGGACAGATAGGTGCTTTTGGAAGAGATCAGAAGGTCCTGATTTCTGGCTTTATACACGACCTCCGAGAAGAACGCATTGGCTTCCGCATACAGGCTGATCTTGTCCTTCGCTTCATAAATGGAATAAATACTGCTCAGCCGCTCCGGATCAAATTCCCGCCGCACGGACAGCTGAACGGCAATGTTTCGCATCTCCGCCAATTGGCCATCCATCGTATCCCTCACCTGCTCAAGCATCGCCCGGTTGGACTGCTGCACCTGAGTTTGAAGCGTTGACACAATATAATGATTCAAAAAAAGGCCGATGACGATAACAGGAAGGATCAGCAACAAGGCATAGGAAATTAGATATTTGTAAAAAAGCGACAGGTTCTTTAATTTCTTCAGCCCAGCAAATCGCACCTTTCATCTCACCTCTTCTCTCCAAATCCCGGCATAAAGACCTCTATCCAGTGCGAAAAGCCGCACTGGATAGGATATTTTTGCCGGTACCTTACTTTTCCTGGATGGTCTTGTCACCCCGGGTCTTGATGTTCTGAATCGTTTGCTGCACGTCCTGCTCCTTCACGAGGTACTTCTCTATCTCCTCGTTGATGACCTTTTCGTATTTCACGTTGTTTGGACCCATGACCTTCTCCCCGACAAACTCAGTCTCTTCGTTCGCAAAAATGCTCTTCAGCTGCTCTACCGTAATATCATCCTCCGCGAGCGCTTCACCGAATACCGCGAACAGCTCATCCTGGGAAACCGTACGGTTTGCGGATTCAGAGGAATCCGCATACTTTGCGGCCAGTCTGCTCAGCTCGATCGCAATGTCCAGCGCAAGCTCCGGATTGGCCGAGGTTGGCGAGATACCGAAACCGTTTACGATGCCCCAGGTTTTGGTCTTCTCGCCGCTGTCTACCGGAAGCGGAGCGACGCCGAGCTTCCAATCGCGAGGGAACTTCTCTTTATCTGCAGCCCATGGCAGCACCCAGCCACCCTGGATATTCATACCGTACTGGCCATTCATAAAGGCCGGAGGATCGATCTTGGATGTTACGGTATTGGCATGGGTCGGCATACTCTGATCGACATGCATCATATTATAGATTCGTTCCATGGATCTTGTAAACACAGGGTCCTCGATATTGGACAGCCCTTCAGCGGTATAGAACTGCTCGCCGCCGCCCAGTGCCATGATCGCATCGCCATACCAGAAGGTGCCCCACGGCAGGTAGAATGCGCCATATTTCTTGGCTGCCCCTTCCCCTGTCGTCAGCTTTTTGGCCACCTCGCGGTATTGATCCCAGGTCATTGGGACTTTTGCATCCGGATAAGGTACACCCGCCTGATCAAAGAGCGATTTGTTATAATACAGCGCCCATCTTGTAATGTTATGCGGCACTATGAACAGCTCGCCATTGTTGCTGGCGTTGTCTGCATACGGGCCGAACTCTTCTTTAAAATCCACCCCGATCGACTTGGACAGCTCATCAAGCGGTACAATCGTGCCGGCATCCGCCCACTGCTGCTGAATCATCGGATTCGCCACTACGATAATGTCCACCTGGGCCCCCGAGGCGATTGCAATCGGCACAGAGGTCAGGAAATCCGCTTCTCTCCCGTGGAAATCAAACGTCACATGGCTGTACTTGTCCAGCTTCTGGATTTCCTCCATCGCCTTCTTCATCTTGATATCCTCGTCGATGCCGTTCAGATGAATGACCATCTTGACAGGTTCTTTCCCATCCGTTCCCTTCGCACCGCTTCCCTGGGTCTTACCCTCCTCCGAGCCGCTGCTGCAGGCTACAACTGAGGTCAGCACCAGCATCAGACAAAGAAGCTTGAGCATCGTAGTTCTCACATTGAACATCCCCTTTTTATTTCATTATAAGTTCACTGCACAAGACGGCAGCCGCCGAGCCCGCACAGGAGCTATCCCTTGACGCCGGACAACGCAACCCCTTCTACAAAATGCTTCTGTGCAAACAGATACACCACGATGATCGGAATCAACGCCAGCGTTGCTCCTGCCATCTGGACCGCAAAATTCGTAGAGTACTGTCCCTTGAAGCTTGCAATTCCGACACTGAGCACCTGCTTCAGCGGATCATTAATGTAGATCAAAGCGCTGAAGTACTCATTCCAGCCCCACGTAAACGCCAGAATGAACAGCGCCGTAATCTGGGACTTCGCAAGCGGCAGAATGATTCTCAGGAAGGTGGTGTACTCGTTACAGCCGTCGATTCTAGCGGCATGGATGAGATCATTCGGAATCGAGGTGAAGAACTGACGCATCAGGAAGATGGAAAACGCATTGAACATCCATGGCAGCGCTACGCTCAGTACGTTGTTAATCAGCCCCAGAGACTTAAAAATCATAAACTGCGGGATAATCCGAACCTCCACCGGAATCATCATCGTGGCGATGAAGAGAAAGAAAATGATATTCCGGCCGGCAAAATCCAGCTTCGCAAAAGCATAGCCTGCCAGTGTGCTCACGAACAGGACGAAGAAGACGATGTACACCGTAACCAGCGCGGTGTTCATATACCAGTGTGCGAACGGGAATTCAGTCACCGCTGCGACATAGTTGCTTGTATTTAAGGTTTCCGGAATCCACACAATCGGCATCTGGAAGACTTCGCTCTCATACTTGAAGGAAGCGGAGATCATCCAGGCCAGCGGAAATACCATCACGATGCCCAATATAGCAAGCAGTACGGTACGAATCAGTCCGGATACCATGGTGAAACGTTGAACCACTGCTGCCACCCCCTCACGTTAAGTGTATTTGACCCACGCCTTCTGACCGATCCACTGCACCATCGTGATGATGACCACAAGCACGAAGAACACCCAGGAAACGGCAGACGCATAGCCCATCTCATATTGCTTGAAGGCGGTATCGTAGATGTGATACACCATCGTCACCGAGGCCGTACCGGGCCCGCCCTGTGTCATAACCATAACCTCTGCGAAGATTTGAAAGGAGGAAATGATCGACGTAATGACCAGGAAGAAGGTGGTCGGCGAGATCATCGGAACCGTAATCCGCAAAAATTGCTGCAGCCGGCTCGCTCCATCTATTGAGGCGGCTTCATAATATGTACTTGATATTCCCTGCAGGCCTGCCAGATAGATGACGATGCAGTACCCGATATTTTTCCAGATCCAGAACAAGGCAATCGTGGGCAGCGCCCACTTTACACTCGTAGCCCAGCCCGGCAGTGCTTCCACGCCCAGAGAACGCAGCACCCCATTGACAGGACCGTACTCCGGATGGAACAGCGCCGAGAACACCAGCGCCGCCGCTGTGATCGTTGTGATGTAGGGCACGAAATACATCGCCCGCAGCAAGCCCCGCCCCAAGATTTTCGTATTCAAGAAGGCGGCAATCACAAGCGACAGGATCAGCAGCACGGGAACCGCCATCGCGACCAGCAGAATGTTGTTCACAAAGCCGATGCGAAAGTATTCGTTCTGAAATACATCTCCGTAGTTTTCCAGCCCGACGAATGTAGAGCCTGACGCCCCTTTGAACATGTTCCAGTCCATAAAGCTTAAATATAAGGAGCGGAACAGCGGATAGGCCATGAACAGCACATATCCGATGACAGCCGGCAGTACAAAGGAATAGCCAACCAGGCTGTCCCGCAGGCTCACCTTCACTTTGGTCTCCATAATCTACCTCCCTAAAACTTCTGCCTTGAAGCCTAACTCCAGATCTTTAAATTAAATATAAAATGACATTACATATTTATATATTAAAAAAAGCGCTTACAAATGTCAACGAATTTAAAAAATATAATGCCCGATTTCATTGACGAAATTTTATTTCAATATTAAGCTCTTTATTAGAAAGTATTTTTCAGAAGTTACCTTGATGGCTCAGGAGGGAATCAGTGATGACGAAAGAACCTGGCAGAAGCATTGTCGTAACGAACCAGCCTACCCGGGAACAGCTCGATGCTATTTTTGATATTTTGGACCAATGCTTTTCTGCAGGCCGTGCCTTTTTTCAGGAAAGATTGGAGCTTGACAGCACATATCATCCGGACACCACATGGTTTGCAACGGTCGACGGCCAGGTCGCGGCTAATGTTCAGATCTTTCCGCTTGCGATCCGGGTCGGTAAGGCCGTCCTGCATACAGGCGCCATAGGCAGCGTCGCTGCAGATCCCAACTATCGCGGGATGGGACTCACCCACAGGATTCTGGATGCCCAGACCCAATACATGAAAGAAGCCCAGTACGATCTAAGCTTTCTTTTGGCCAGTAAGCATGCATTCTATGAGAAGGCGGGATGGAGACTTATACCACAAACGGCTTACGCTATTCAGCCGCCACCGCCCCGGGAGCAGACAGAGAACTACGAAATCATTCCCTTCGAGCCTCGTTATCTTGAGGAGATCTCTTCGTTGTATGAGCAATTTAATGAGAATCGCACCTATAGCGTGGTTCGCAGTGAGTCCTATTGGAAGGATCTGATACGCTGGCCGGAATGGAAGAAGGGGGACTGTCTGCTGCTCAAAAAAGAGGATCGCATTGCAGCCTACGGCATCATTGAAAAGAAGGATTCGGAGCAGGTATTTATGAATGAATTCATTTATCTCGATGAAGCAGGGGACGGTGTTGAACACTTGTTTCACGCTCTCTGCCAGCTTCGTCCAAATGCCAAGCAAATACTAGCGATGCTGCCGGACGACCATAAGCTGCATTCCTATTTCCACCAGCATCAGGCACAGCCTGTACCCATTCATTTGACCATGTGGAAAATGCTCCGCCTGTACTCGACGTTCCACAAGCTCCAGGCAGAATTAGAGGAGCGTCTAAACCGTGATGACTTCATGGCCGGTCAAGAGATGCTTATTGCGCTGCAGTGCGGAGAGGATACCATATTCCTGGACTACCGCCAGCAGCGGCTTGTCATTTCCGAGGATAATTCTTCTTCTCCCGATGTTTTCATCAAGATGGATGAACGGAGTCTGATCACTTATCTCCTCTTCGGTTATGAGGCAAAGAGCAGAGAGGAAGGCGCGCCTGAGCCTCACGCGGGGCAATCTCATATCCTGCAGGCGCTGTTCCCGAAACAGAACGCCGTGTTTTATTTGACGGACAAATTCTAAGTGACTCAACGCCTTCATATCGACCGGTATGGCGGCTTACATGATCAAAAGGGTGTGTTCCAAGTCCAGACTGCAGGACTTGGAACACACCCTTCTCTTGCTTTATTCACATGAATCACATGGATTTCCCGCTGAGGGCTTGTGATTGTGCGAGCAGAACCGCGCCATAGGCTGCATCATGAAGAGGCATGATCAGCTTGGTCTGCGGATAGCTCTGTGCAAGCCTCCGCTCCAATGCTTCTCTTACGAAACGGGATTGCTGCAATACGCTTCCGGCAGCTGCAACCGGGCTCTCATGTAATCTCAGCCGCTCTATAACAGGCACCACAAGCTCAAACAAGCGGGCCGCACACTGCTCAGCCAGCTGCAGCGCCAGGACATCTCCCTGCTCGCAGGCGGTCGTCATCAACGGGGCGAGACGGGCGATCTCTTTTTTCGTGGTGCTTGAATGATAGACAAAGCCGATAATTTCCTGCACCGTGCTCCGCCCGAGCTGCTTGTACACGAGCGCGGGAATGATTGAAGCTCCCTTCCTTCCGTCCTCTGTCTGAACCAGTATGGACAGAAGCTCCCGCCCAATAAAGTAGCCGCTTCCTCCGTCATCAATCAGATGCCCAAACCCTCCGGTGCGGTGCCGTTCTCCCTTGTCATTAACCCCGAAGCAGATGGAGCCTGTACCGGCAATCAGAATAATACCCTGCATATCATTGTGGGCTCCGTACAATGCGGTTTCCTGGTCACCGGTAATCGTTAAGGGACCTGTATATCCGTTCTCTCTGACCTGCTGTTCCAGATACCGGGCTACATCCGGGTGACTCACTCCCGCCGCTCCTATGCACAGATGAGCAATCTCCTCTAAATGCGTGCAGACCTGCTTGATGTGATGAAACATGTCCCGGAACGAGGCGGCAATGGCTGTTGCGTCACCGCCGTTGTAATTAATAGGACCTGCCGTAAAGGTGCATACCACGACATTCTGATCCTGATGTGTTACCGTGACCGCAGTCTTGGTGCCGCCCCCGTCAATGCCAACAATAAATGCCATACCCCTCTCCTCCTACAGCTGAATCGTCATACGGGCAGCTGGAGCCACCTCACCTTTCAGGATCGGAACCAGCGATTTAAAGGCATCCAGGGTATACTCAAAGGCTGCAATGCCGCAGAACTCGCCTTCCAGGAGAGCTAGATCATAAGGCCGGCCTAATGTAATTGCCGTGACGCGGGCGCCTGCCGCCAATAGCTTCTCCACAAGTGATAGCTGGCCTTTATGTTCACGCGCATTGAACAGGCCAATAACAATATGCCCGTACCCTTCCGCCTTTTGCAGCATGGCCTTGATTTCCTCCTCATCGGGGTCGATCCTGAACATCTCATACGCTGCATCCCAATGCTTGCCCATATAGGAAGGAAAAGAAAGCTCCTCCGTTATGCTGCTGGAAGCCTGATCTGTCCGATAAGCATGGGAGCCCATAAACAAGACGTTCTGCTCTCCTTGTGGAATAGGGCTGATTTCCCCTTTAACAAGACAGATCGTTTCCAGGCGCATGCACTCATTCGCCCGGCGATGGGCTTCGCAGCCCACGATCTCATAATCCGGCTCCTCAATTATGGCAAACCGGGATTTGTAGGCTAAAATTTTGGAAACTGCGGCATCAATAACCGCCTCCTCCAAGTCACCCGCTGCTACCGCGTCTTCAATGAGATGCACCGCTTCTTTAACGACTGCGGCCGTATGGCTGATGAACACAAGATCTATACCTGCTTTGACGGCTCCTAGTGCTCCCTTTGCGGTCCCATAATAGCGCTTGATCGCATCCATTTCCAAGCAGTCCGATACCACCAGCCCGGTATATCCCAGCTTCTCTTTCAGCAGCTCGGTAATGATCGCATACGACATCGTTCCCGGTACACCCGACTTCTCGATTTGCGGAAACAAAATATGTGCACTCATGATGCCCTGCGCTCCTTGCTCGATCGCAGCCTTAAACGGCAGCAGCTCAAGCTGCTCCAATTGCTCAACAGTCTTATGAATGACAGGCAGGCCAATATGTGAATCAACGTCTGTATCTCCGTGACCCGGAAAATGCTTCAGCGAGGACATGACGCCTCCATCCAGCAGCCCCTTCATCATCTGAGTTCCGTACGCTGTTACGGTCTCCACAGAATCCCCGTAGGAACGGACGTTGATGACCGGATTCAGCGGATTGTTGGTCACATCCATCACCGGTGCAAGATTGAAATTGATGCCTAACGCTTTTAATTCTCGGGCTGTTATTCTGCCTGCTGTATACGCATGCTCAGGACGTCCTGAGGAGGCAATGGCCATAGCTCCGGCCACATTCGTGGCGTCCTTGGGCATTCGAGTTACCCGGCCGCCTTCCTGATCAATTGTAATAAAGCCCGGGATCCCTGTATGTGTGGTGAACCACTGCTGCAGCTCAGTCACCAGTGCGCCTAATTGACGCTTATGCTCGACGTTATGAGAGAATAGAATAATATTACCGACTTTATACTCCTCAATGACCTGCTTCAGCTCCAGAGACATCTCTGTAGAAGGGAAGCCTGTTACGATCATTTGTCCGATTTTCTCACGCAAGCTCATCTGTTCTATCGTTTTCATGCACCGCTTCACCATCCGCTAGTCATATAAATGATATGGCTGTTTCATTGCTGCAAATTGCCTGCTTTCCTCTGCAAACTGCTGAAGCAGCTGCTTGGCTTGAATATGCTCCGTCCGATATACACTGCTTCCACCCAGCAAATCGATAAATGGGCGTGAGCCTTCTTTCACGGGAGGGAGAAAGGCAAAGGACTCATACAAATCTCTTATTGTCAATAACAGGGTGACGCCAACCTCAATCGGCTTGACTTCATGCCGATCTGTAATATAGATCTGGACACCGCCGCACAGCTTCCCTGCATGCTTGGAGGAGGTCGGCTTGAAGTGCACAGGCCGAAAATAAATGCCTGGTATTCGTTTGGCATTCATCTCATCTGCCAGCTGCTGTGCCTGAATGAAGGGAGCGCCGATCATTTCAAAGGGAAACGTGGTGCCCCGTCCTTCAGAGCAGTTCGTCCCTTCAAATAAGCATGTTCCGGAATATAGCAGGGCCGTTTCATACCGCGGCATCCCCAGGGAAGGATGTACCCACATCAAGCCTGTGTCCGGAAAAGACATGCGCCGTTCCCAGCCTTCGAGACGCACAACACGAAGCGAGGCCTTCCAGTTCATTTGATCGTTGGCCATGACGGCCAGTTCACCTGCTGTCAAGGCGTACCGGACAGCCAGCTCGTAATTCCCGACGAAGGATGTAAAGCCCGGCTTCAATATATTCCCTTCAACATGAATCCCGTTCAGCGGGTTTACCCGATCAAGAACGACCATTTCTACACCCGCAGCAGCGCAGTCCTCCAGCGCATAAAGCATCGTATAAATGAAAGTATAATACCGTACACCCACATCCTGAATGTCATACACCAGAATATCAATTTCATCCAGCATGTCCTTCGTTAAACGTTTGGAATCTTTCCGATATAGGCTGTATACCGGAACGTCCGTATAAGGATCTCTATACGTCTCTACAATCGCCCCGGCGTCCAGATCGCCGCGAACCCCGTGTTCAGGCGAGAACATGGCCGTGAGATTAAAGTTTTCATGGAAGATCGTAATGGTGGACCGGAAATGCTTGTCCAGCCCTGTGGGCGCTGTAATTAACCCTATACGCTTGCCCTCAAACCAATGACGATACTTGTGGATAGAATCGATCCCGTTCAGCACCATATTCCTCGAGACACCCCCTTACCCATCAAGATTATTGTTATTCCGCAGCTAACCTGCCCCTGGTCAGGGCCAGGAAATCTTGCCCATGACTGCGGGCTGCGATGCCCCCGTAACTTGTGGAATATTATTCGGCAGGCGCTTCATCGTATAATAGGCCAGCACCGCAAATGCCACGGCTTCCTTGGCATCACTATTGCCGCCAAGATCCTCCTGGGTCAGCACCTGCACGCCATAAGGAGCGAATAATTGCCGCAAATTCTGCAGCAGGGTTGGATTGTAGCTGCCCCCGCCGCCAATCAGTAATTGATGAGCCTGGTGCTGGGGTGCAATATACCGTTCATAGCTGTCCGCAATGCTCCATGCCGTCAAGCGCGTAGCCGTAGCAATCACATCCTCAGCCTTCCAGTTACGCGCCTTCATCATTTCCACAATCTGATCCGCATATTGCTGTCCAAACCGTTCCCGGCCTGTTGATTTCGGCAGGGGCAGCGTATAATATTCATCCTGCTGCATCCACTCCAGCAGCGCATCAATGACTTGACCGCTTGCAGCAATGCTGCCGCCGGCATCCATCGTCATGGGAGGAAACAGCCTGGATACCAGGGCATCCATAATCATGTTTCCAGGTCCCGTATCGAAAGCGTACACCTCCTTCGGAGAAGCATTCGCAGGCAGAACGGTCACGTTGCCTATACCGCCGATATTTTGCAGCAGCGATGTGGTCTCCGGGTGGGCGAACAGCAAGTATTCAGTAAAGGGCACCAGCGGTGCCCCTTGTCCACTTGCCGCCATGTCAGCAACCCGAAAGTCGGAGACGCAGGGAATCCCGGTGCGGTTCGCAATTACTGCACCTTCGCCAATCTGAATCGTACAGTGCAGGTTATAGCCGTCCATCATGTTCTTTTCCGGAGCGTGGTAGATCGTTTGGCCGTGCGATCCGATGGCAGCAATCTGTGATGGCTCAAGTCCGCTCTGGTCGATGACCGATAACGCGGCCCGGGCGTAAAGCTCGCCCAGCCACATATTCATAGCGCCTACTTTATCGACCGTAGCCTTGGTTACATCAAACAGCTGAAATATCGAATTTCTGACATGCACCGGATATGGCGTGTTCTCAAAGGCCAGTAATTCCACTTCGATTCCATGCTCTTGTCCGGGCCTTTGCGCTATCTGAATGACCGCGGCATCTATACCGTCTACCGACGTTCCGGACATAAGGCCAACGAGGTAGGTTACATTGCGACTCGGATAGGAGTGATTCATCAGCCCTTCACCGCTCCCACGGTTACTCCTTCAAGGAAATACTTTTGCAAGCTGAAGAACAGCACGAACATCGGCACTGCAGAAATTGTTGCTCCCGCCATCATAGGCGCAAAGTACGTCGTATTGGCAAAGCGGAAGTTTTTAAGGCCCACCTGAATCGTTTGCATGTCCATTGTATTGGTCACCAGGAATGGCCAGAAGAAGTCATTCCATGCTGCCATAAATGTCAGAATCGCGAGTACAGCCATGACGGTTTTGGACAGGGGCATAATGATATGCCAGAAGATTTTAGGCTGAGAACAGCCTTCAATTTTTGCAGCCTCAATAATTTCAACCGGAATGGAGGACATGAACTGCTTCACCAGAAAAATGTTGTACACCGTAACCAGGCTCGGCATAATCAGCGCCGTGTAGGTATTCTGCAATTCAAATATATTCACGATCAAGATATAGAGCGGAACCTGTGTTACTTGTGTCGGGATCATCATGGAGCCCAGCAGAATCGCGAACAAGATGTTTTTTCCTTTAAATTTCATTTTTGCAAAAGCATATCCCGCCAAAGTAGCGAAAAGTACGTTAGATACCGTAATGCACGCAGCCACAATAAAGGAATTGACGAGCCAGTCCCATGAATGCGGACTGAAGTTAAAGAAGAACGAATACGATTCAAATGAAATTTTGGAAGGGATGATCGAGTAGCTCATGGCCCCCGCCTCAACCGGATCCCCGAACGAGGAAATGATCATAAAGTAGATCGGAAAAATCGTCGCTGCGGCAAAGAGAAGCAGAAATGTAATGATCAGACCATTGCGGGCGAACAGAGACCCTTTGCTTTTAATACTATTGTTGAACAAACCCATCGGATTTCGCCCCTTTCTTAGTACTCTATATCTTTACCTAGAACCTTGAATTGGAAGTAGGAGATGAATGCAATAACAAGGGCCAGCAGCAGGGATTGGGCCGCCGCCTCACCAAACTCGAAATATGTGAACGCATTGTTAAAGATCAACAATCCTACCATGGTTGTGGAATGGTCTGGTCCGCCGCCTGTCATCAGATAGGCGTTCTGGAATACCTGGAAGGAACCAATGACCCCTGTAACCAGCAGGAACAGCGTTGTTGGCTTAAGGAAAGGAATAACGATAAACCACAGCTTTTGCAAAAAAGTCGCGCCGTCAATGTCTGCTGCTTCATAGTAGCTGTTATCAATTCCGAGCAGTGCAGCCAGATAGATAATTATTGCCGTACCATGACTGGAGAGCCAGGACATTAAGACAAGGGAGAACATGGCCGTCGCACTGGAGCCCAGCCAGTTCTGATTATCAATTCCAAAGAAGCCGACCACTTGATTGGCAATCCCCGATTTCAAGGGATCGAAGATCCACAGCCAAACCACCGCAAGCGAAACTCCTGACGCAACAGCCGGCAAATAGTATACGGCCTTGAAAATCGTCTGTGTTCTTTTCTTGAACGGGATAATGAGAATTGCGATCAGAAAGGACAGGAAAATATTAAACGGAACGGTTAACAGGGTGTACACTAAAGTGTTTTTCAGTGCTTTCCAGAACAGCTCGTCTGAAAAGGAGTTAACGAAGTTCTCCAGGCCGACATAGGTGGACCCCAGTGGACGATATTCCTGCAGGCTGATCATAAATGCATTGATGACCGGATAGGCGGTAAATAAGGAAAATGCAATCAGCGCTACGGCGATAAACGCGTAACCCCAACCCGTGTCACTTTCGAGCTTTAATTTTTTTCGTTTGGTCAATATTTGATTCATTGGGCCGCACCTCTCTTCTTCAACAAAAATACCAGCTGCTGATTACACTTAGAAGGAAAGCTGTACGTGTGTAGTTACGTACAGCTTTCACAGGACAGTCTATGGAAGTCTAGTCTGCTACCACGCCATCTTCACCAAAAGATTTGATAGCAGCCGCTTTAACGGCATCGTACATCTCTTGCGGAGAAATTTCATTGGCAAGTAATGCCTGCAGTTTAGGAACGATGACTTCGGTCTCGATCTTAATCGCTTCAGCCGCCTTATCCGTTGGAATATCTGTACGAGCCGGAACCGCTTTAGCCATCATAGCCTCGTCGGCTTTCACATTATCTTCGTTACGAGGATATTCCTCGAGAACTTCCGAATTACGTGCAGATTCTGTGATTGGCGACAAGAACAGCTCATTGCTGTAGTTCGCCGCGATGGAACCGGAGGACAGGAAATGGATGGCCAGGCCGATATTCTTGACATGCTCCTCGGATGGCTCTTTTTTACCGCGCAGGGCAACGTAACCATCCACGACCGAGGTAGGAACGTAGTCAGCACCGTTGAAGGTTGGTACAGGCAGTGCAATGTACTCGGCTTCAATGGAATCTGCTACGGCAGAACCATCATTTGCTTTGATTTTTTCATTGTTCAGTCGAGCAGAGTTCTCAAAGCTGGCCAGGCCCTTACCGGTGATCATCGTTTGGCCCGTCAGGAACATGTTCCAGCGCTTGCCGGCATCGATCGAGCTGAGCTCTTTAGGCATGGAGCCGTCATCAATCATTTGACGAATGGCTTCCAGCAGACCTAAGAAATTTTTGCTGGTATAGGTGAACTTCAGATCTTCATCGAAGTACTCCGGCAGTCCGGCGGATTTCGCCATGATGCTCAAGTAGTCTTTGGATGTTACGCCGGAAGTAGCGAAGACAAATCCGTAGCGGCTTGTTTCCCCGCTGTCACTTTTAACTACACCGTTATTGATGGCTTCACGGAATTCATCATAGGTCCAGCCATTTTGCTGAACGTTCTTCCAATCGACACCAGCTTCCTCCAGGAACTTCTTGTTACCCCCGATGGAGTGAATAGCCAGGTAAGCCGGCAAGCCATATTGAGCATCTCCCAATTGGAAGTATTTCATGGCCACCTCATCATAATCTGCCTTCACTTCGTCGGAGAGCACCGGATTCAGATCCAGAAGCACGTCCAGTGCTGCGTATTTGGAGATGGCTGTAGAGCCGACCCAGGCAATATCGGGAGGAGAGCCTGCGTTCACTTGTGTATCCAGCTTCTGCGTCATGTCCTCCCAGCTCGCCGGTTCGATTTTCAGTGTCAGGTGAGGATAGAGGGCATTAAATTCTTTTTCCATATCCGAAAAACGGGCCTGGTAATTCGCGGAGACCGGCGGCAGGAGTGCGGTAATGGTGTCTTGCTCGGCACCGCCGCTGCCTCCTTGTCCGGCGTTCTCAGATTCTGCAGCGTTGCCTCCGCAAGCCGATAACAGCGAAACCATCATGATTGCTGACATAAATAACGTGAACACCTTTTTCGTTTTCATACCTAGCAGCCTCCTTTATTTTCAAAAAGCTCCACGGGGTCTTTCATACTTCCTGCTTGTTAAATCAGTGATACAATCGCTTGCTTCAGCCGTCCGCCATTTGCGTTCAGCGCTTGTTCTGCTGCCTTCGCCTCTAACCCCGTCTTGATCATCATGATAGCCAGCTTGCAATTCATGCCTGCCTTCTCCAGTGTCTCGGCAGCCGCTGCGGGATCGACGCCCGTCGTCTTCACAATAATGCGAATGGAGCGGTCGACCAGCTTGATGTTACTGGCCTTTAGATCCACCATTAAATTGTTATACGTTTTGCCTAACTTGACCATGGTACATGTTGTCAGCATATTGAGCACCAGCTTCTGCGCCGTGCCTGCCTTCAACCGGGTTGAACCGCTAATGACCTCGGGACCTACAACCGGTGAGATACAAATATCTACGATGGGCTCAAGCTTGGAGCCTTTGTTGTTACACACACCGAGGGTTGCTGCTCCAAGCTGCCGGGCCTTCGTCAGTGCTCCAATCACGAATTTCGCACTGCCGCTTGCCGAAATGCCAACCACCACATCCCGGTCGGTTACACCAATACTCTCGATTAAGGCGACTCCCCCCTCTTCATCGTCTTCACAGCCTTCAACCGCATTCCGTAAAGCCGTGTCACCGCCAGCGATATATCCCTGCACCAGGGAGGGATCTGTACCAAAGGTAGGAGGACATTCAGAAGCATCTAATACCCCTAACCTTCCCGATGTGCCGGCTCCGATATAGAACATTCTCCCGCCAGCAGACAGCCTGTGATGCAGCACGTCTACCGCCTTTGCAATCTGCGGAGTTTCTTTAGCGATGGCTGCGAATACCAGAGCATCTTGTTGATTCATTAACTGGACCATTTCTTCTGTGGTGCATTCATCAATCAACAAGGTGTCTGGATTCACGGCCTCTGTCGTTAGCCCCGCAAGGTAATCATTCATTGCCATCCCCCTTCTCAGCATCCAACGTAACACATAAATCACATTCTCTGTTAGAATTATTAACATCTCTTTATAAACTTCATACTAATACACAACCTGATCACCGTCAATAGATTTTGAAATAAAATTTTATTAATGAATATTATTACGATTTTTTATTTCGAAAGGGTCATTCACATTTATATCACATAAATAAAGCGCTTACAAGTAGTCAGGGCAATTTCAATTTATAAATTGGACACAAAAAAACACGGATCGAGAGGCTCGAACCATGCTTGTCTGCGCTTATTCGGATAGCACCTAATATCGGAGCTTCTTTTTTAAAATATTATGGGTCTTGGTTAAGGAAGCTTTAACCTGGTCGTACTCCGCACTCGCGACACCCGCAAACAAAATATCAATGATCGTCAGCATGGCGATGCGCGAGCCCATTGCGCCACTGCGAATGGTGATTTCAGGTGTTGATATGCTGAGAACAATATCCGCCCGCACGGCCAGCTCACTCTTATTGTATTTCGTAATCGCAATACAGGTAGCTTTGTTCTTCTGCGCAATAATCAGGGCATCAATAATATCACTGGTTGCCCCCGAGTTCGAGATGAAGATGGCAACATCCTCTTCTGTAAGTAAGGTGGCTGCTGTAAGCTGGCTGTGGCCATCCGTATAGGCATGACACATCTTGTTAATCCGGGAAAATTTCTGCTCGCCGTCCATCCCTACAATCCCGGAAGCCCCGATGCCAAAGAAAACAATTCTCTTGCTATGACACAGCACTTCCACCGCTTTTGCAATCTCTTGCCGGTCCACGACACGAAGTGTGTCTTCGATCGACTTGCAGTTATTCAGTGAGATGTTCGAAATAATGATCGAGAGGTCATCCCCTGGCTGAATATCGGTATACTGGGCTTTTGTATCCTCATCCAGCGAGCCTAAAGAAGCGGATATACTCACAATAAAATTGCGATAGCCGCTGTAGCCCATCGTTTTGCAGAAACGCAGGACGGAGGCATCACTGGTCTTGCTGGCTTGGGCCAATTCTTTGATCGACAAGTGAGGGATTTCTTCCTTGTTCTCCAGAATGTAATCCCCCACCAGTCGTTCCACCGGAGTCAAGCTGTCTCTCATGTCACGAATCTTGATTAATATATTGTCATTTAAATTCATAATCTACCTACTCAAGGTTTAATGAACATCGTAGATACTATCATAAACAACATAGACTGCCGATTTCAATAGCCAAACCCTGCGGGCTGTCTGAAATTCAAGAGGTTACTGCGATTTGACCATTCGTTCGTGTAAAAAATCAACAATATGCATCGCCTGCATGTCATGATTACATGAATGCTGTTCAATGCCCAGCTTCATCTGCAGCAGACAGCCGGGGTTACTCGTTAGCATGAAGCCCGCCTGCGTGTTATTGGCATGCTCCATTTTATGCTCAAGAATCGAGCCCGCCATCTCGGGCTGTACGATATTATAAATCCCGGCAGACCCGCAGCAGCGGTCCGCTTCTGCCATTTCCACGAATTCCGTATTAGCTACCTGCTTCATCAGCACGCGCGGGGCGCTGGCCCCTTTCATCACATTGCGCAGATGACAGGAGTCCTGATACGTCACTTTTAGCTTGCCGTCCTGCAAAGGAGCTTCAGGCTGTGCAAAGGTCGGAATTCGCCCCTTCTCAACGACCAGTGTGCTGACATCCACCACTCTTGAAGCGAACCATTGGGCTGGATCCCGGTACGCTGCATCCTCCTGCATCAGATGGTCATACTCCACAAGCAGTGCCCCGCAGCCGCCTGCGTTCGATACAATGTAGTCGATTTCCAGCTGTTTGAAGGTATCAATGTTCGTGGCAGCCAGCTTTCGGGCATCCTTCATTTCTCCACTATGGGCATGAAGCGCCCCACAGCAGACCTGGCTTTCAGGAATGTACACATCAAACCCCGCAGCAGATAGCAGCTCCACGGTGTTGACATTGGTATCTGCGAACATCACATCCATAATACAGCCGCGAAACAGGGCAACCTTGGCAATGGGCTCACCCTGGGCCGGATAAAAAGTACCAAGGCGCTCCACGACGCCCTTCGAGCTGGCCTCCGGCAGTACAGCCTCCATCTCCGATAGGGATCGGGGAAGCAGCTTCATCATGCCTGTGGAGCGCACGGCTCTTCGAAGGCCGGATTTCTGATACAGCGAGAGCGATCCTCCGAGCAGCTTCAAGCTGCCTCGTTTGGGGAACAGGTGCTTGAATACGGTTCGGCGAACGACCTTCACCGGCAGTGAGTGAGAAGCATGCTCCTCGATCGCTTCCCGGGTCTGTTCAATCAATTGACCGTACTTTACATCTGCCGGACAAGCCGGCTCACAGGCACGGCAGCCCAGACACAGACTCATCTGATCCTCAAACTGCTGGTCCGGCACCATAATGCCGTCCACCGCCGCCTTCATCATCGCAATGCGTCCGCGGGGAGAAGCAGGCTCCATGCCTGTTTCGCTAAAGGTCGGACAAGCCGGCAAGCAGAAGCCGCAGCGCATACAGTTCGTGAGCTGATCATAGTCCAGCTTCTCCAGTAACGTCCGGGCGAGAGGATTCTTATGCTGGACGGCCGGTTTTCCTGTTGTCTTATCCACGCTGTATCACCACCCTTTTCTTACGTTCCTTCGCAAATATTTTATCGGGATTCAGAATGTTCAATGGATCAAAAGCATGCTTAATGCCTTGCATCACTTCTATGCCGGCTTCTCCAACCTTCCATTCCAGATAAGGTGCTTTCACCACACCCACTCCATGCTCGCCTGTAATCGTCCCGCCAAGCTCAATAGCAGCCTCGAAAATTTCTGCAAATGCCTCCTCCACCCGATGCACTTCTTCCAGATCCCTTGCATCGGTCGTGGCCGTCGGATGCAGATTTCCATCCCCGGCATGCCCGAAGGTTGCGATATTTACATTGTACTTCTGAGCGATCGCGTTGGTCCGCAGAATCATTTCGGCAATCTTCGAACGGGGAACCGTGGCGTCCTCCAGAATGGTCGTCGGACGCAGACGGGCCAATGCAGTAAATGCGCTCCGTCTGGCCGTCAGCAGCTGCTCCGCTTCCTGCCGATCCTGTGCGACCTCGATTCGGTCCGCCAGCTCTTCCCTGCAGATCTGCTGTATTTTCGCAATATCCCGCTCCACCACCTCAGGCTCCCCATCCTGCTCAATGATGAGAATAGCCGCCATATCCAGCGGCAGGCCGATGTTAGCGAAGTCATCCACCACCCGAATCGTCGGATGATCCAGAATTTCCAAGGTCGCCGGAATGATCTGCTGTTGAATGATGCTGGATACGGTACGCGCCGCGCCATAAATATCCTTGTACATGGCAACCATTGTTTTCTTGGTCTTGGGGTAAGGAATCAGCTTGAGAATCGCTTCTGTAATGACAGCCAGGGTTCCTTCCGAGCCCACCAGCAGCTTCGTCAGGTCGTATCCGGCAACGTCCTTGGTCAATTTCCCACCCGTAACCAGGATGGAGCCATCAGCCCGTACCGCGGTTAAGCCAAGCACATAATCCTTCGTTGTTCCGTACTTCAAGCCTCTTAGACCTCCCGAGCATTCAGCAATATTACCGCCGATGGTCGAGATCTTCATACTGCTTGGATCCGGGGGATAGAACAGCCCCAGTCCTTCCACATGGGAAATCAGTTGTCCGGTAATGACGCCAGGCTGGACTACGGCCGTCAAGTTGTCCAAATCTACTTCCAGAATGCGGTTCATGCGGTGCATGACCATCACAATGCCGCCTTGCAAGGGCACTGTACCTCCGCAAAGATTGGAGCCTGAGCCTCTCGTTACAACCGGAATTCGATGGCTGCTGGCAATTTTCATAATTTCTGAAACCTGCTCTGTGGACTTCGGATAAATAACACCATCAGGCAAAGCCTGCAGCATGGGCGTTCCGTCATAGGAATGGGCAATTAAAGCCTCCTGATCCGTCCGAAAATAGGTTTCTCCTACGCACTCCCTCAATTGTCTTACCGCTGTTTCATTCAACATGATCCATTCCTCCACCGTAAAATTGAACAGGTCATCTGATGACTTTGTATTGATAATAATGTATTAAAGTTGTACATTATAGTCAATAGTTATATCTTCGGGAGGTTGTACGTGGTATGGATCCGGTAAAGGTAGAAACGGAAAAAGGACATGAGCTTGTGCGCAAGGCTATTCTTGCCCAGATTGAAGAAGGCCGCCTGCTTCCGGGGCAAAAGCTGCCGTCTGTCGTAGACCTCAGCACCTCCTTTGGCGTAGGCCGCTCTACGATTCGAGAAGCGTTGAGCGCACTTAAGGCTACGGGCTGGATTCAGGTTAAGCATGGCGGAGGCACTTTTGTACATCAAGTGCTGCCCTCCTCACAGAGCAGCTCGCTGGATCCTTTTAAGGAATCGAAGAACGTTAAAGAGTTACTGGAGGTCCGGATATGGCTTGAAAGCGGCAGTGCGGCATACGCGGCCGAGCGCCGGAACGAGGAGGATCTGAAGAAGCTAAAGCAGATTATGGCGCACATGGAGCAAGCGCTGGCCGCGAATGATACACGAATGAGTGAGCAAGCGGATATTGAGTTTCATCTGGCAGTAGCTGCGGCCTCCCATAACGAGCTGCTTAATACATTGATGAGCTCTCTCGCCTGCAGGCTGACCGAAACGATGGGCAAAACTCGTCAGCTGTGGTTTTTCAAAAACCAGTCTTCCGCCGCATTGCTACTACAAGAGCACCAATCAATATTTGATGCCATATCAGCTCAAGACAGCAGGCTGGCCAGCCAGCTCATCCAGTCCCATCTGCTTAAAGCGGCTGACGTACTGAACCAGGGGATCCTGCAGGACTAGTTCCTGACATTCATAGCACTGAGCTCAACACCAAAAGGCTTTGCACGAGTTTATTTACTTTGTGCAAAGCCTTTTATACTATGTGCATCGATCTTTTTCGATCTGCTTCTATTTAATTATAAAAGTGTTGACTATATATAAACGTAAGAGTATGTTTAATTTATACGTTCGTTATCGCCGCACAATCTATCATCATTAAAGGAGTGATCCCGTTGACGTCGAATGCCCGACCGCATGTGTTTTTTCTAATGTGTGATGAGCTTAGAGCCGACAGCCTGGGGTTCATGGGGAATTCTGTAGTTCAGACTCCTCATCTTGATGAGCTCTCCCGGGACTCTGTCATTTTTGAGAACGCCTACACGAACTGTCCGATGTGTGTCCCTGCCAGGGCCAGCATGATGACAGGACGCAATCCGCTGAGCAACGGCGTGCTGGACAATGCCATGAGGATGGTAGAGGATGAGAAGCCTCTTCCCGACCTGCTTCGCAAGAGCGGCTATACAACCACGATGTTCGGCAAGCTTCATGTCCACCGGACCCCGGAGGAATGCGGCTTTGATGAATTCAAGTTTGGATATCCGGACCCGAACACCAGCTTCCTCGGCATCCAGGACCCGGAGGTCCGCAAGAAGGCCACCTTCAAGAAGAATGAAGGCGATATCCCGTTGGTCATTCACGGCGAGAGCCCTACGCACCCGGATCAGACCTCATGCTCCCGTCTGACGGAGGACTACATTCAGCGCATGGAACGGATTGCTGCGGATGAGAAGCCGATCTTCCACTACCTGTCGCTGATGGACCCGCACACACCGTACATGCCGACCAAGCCTTACTCGGAGATGTATAACCCTGACGAGCTGCCGCTGCCGCAGAATGCCGGACGCACGCTGGCTGACAAGCCGATTACACAGCGCTACTTCCACAAGGTGCGCGGCTTTGACAAGCTGAATGAAGAGGATTACCGCAAGAGTCTGGCCAGCTATTATGGCCTGGTCACCCATGTGGATGACCGCATCGGCAAAGTCATTGCCCGGCTGAAGGAGCTGGGGCTGTATGAGGATTCACTCATTATCTTCACTTCGGACCATGGATCGATGATGGGGGAGCACGGCTTTATCGAGAAATGGGGCCATATGTACGAGCCCGTCGTCCGCATTCCGCTGCTGGTCAAGCTGCCGGGCAATCTGAATTCCGGATCTCGTCTGGATACGTTCGCGGAAATCATCGACCTGCTGCCAACCGTTCTGGATGCAGCCGGGGTAGACATCCCGGAAGAGGTTCAAGGCATGAGCCTGCTGCCGGTCTGCCGGGGCGAGCGCAAAGTTCACCGGACGGAAGCGCACAGCCAGTATTTCTGCGGCTCCATCCACGTTGAGCCTGCCCTTATGATTCGGAATCATGACTTCAAGCTGACGGTGTATCCAGAGCAGGAGTCCATTCATGAGAAGCTGTATGGCGATCATTATCTAAAGTACTCTGCATTCTTTGATCAGCCGCTTGTAGAGGGAGAGCTTTACGATCTCCACAACGACCCTTATGAGGAGCGCAACCTGTTCGATGACCCGGCTTACGCACAGCAGCAAGCCCAGCTTCTGTCCAAGCTGACAGAGTGGAAGGCAGGGCTAGGCCCGCTGGCCGATTACCGGGGACTGAAGCAGGCGAATATGAAAACCCTGTACAAATTTATTCTGGATCAAGCGAACAACTGGACCAAAGTGTCGGATGCCTTGAAGGCAGACCAGGGACTGACCCAGTGCGCCAGACAGAAGAGAGAAATCTCCGTAGAACTCTAAAAAAGCATTGTTCGCTACCCGGATATCAGCATCCGGGTAGCGTACAGATCAAAAGCGCCGGAATCCTGATAATTCACTCGGATTCCGGCGCTTTTTAAATGAGACGGTATCAAAATAAAAAAAGATGACCTCTAAAGAAAACGGAGGTCATCTACGTGCTAACTCTATAAAACTTTCTACAACCCAAGCCACGATCACATTCAAAGCCTAGATATTGGAATTGGAACTTCATACGGTGGCTTGTCAGCCTGACTGCTGACTATCCGCCGCGGCCGTCAGATATGGCAAGCGATCTCCAGTCTTCCGGACTGGAGCGACGGCACCTCGGCTAGGAGCACTGCGTTCCCTCCCTCCCCCGCCCTGGACCGCACAATAACCAGGCATTTGCCGTGGAACGCCTGCATGTCACGGGCACTGAAGGGAATGATGCTGGTGGGGTCGCCGTTATCTACGGCTGCAATTTCACCCGGTCCCTGCAGCAGGAAGGATACGTTGTGATCAGCATGGGGACAGAGTTTTCCCTGTTCATCTACAATGCTCACTGTAATAAAGGACAGGTCCTCTCCATCCGCCTGAATGACAGTCCGGTCCGCCTCCAGCAGAACGCGGGCTGGCGCTCCGGCAGTATGGACCTCATGTGTCATGACCTGTGATCCGTCTTTATCATACGCGATGACCGACAGCACCCCGGGCTCATAAGGTACCGCATCCCAGCGCAGACGGTAGCGCTCCGGCAGCGAAGCCGGGGATTTGTGCCGGATGCCGAGGGATTGTCCGTTCAGGAACAGCTCGGCAGCCGGATAAGTCGTGTAGCAGACCACAGGAATCGGTCTGCCTTCCTCCCCTTCCCAATTCCAATGCGGCAGCAGATGCAGCACCGGCTTCGTGCTCCACTGGCTCTGGTACAGATAATACCGATCCTTGGGAAACCCGCATAAGTCCACAATGCCAAAATACGAGCTGCGGCTCGGCCACTCTGTCCGGTAAGGCGTCGGCTCGCCCAGATAATCGAACCCGGTCCAGACGAATTCGCCCAGCATATACGGCAGATCGTCCTGGGCCATAAACTCCTGATCCGGTGTCGTCCCCCAAGGCGGAGCACTCAGATCATAGGAGCTGGCCTGCAGATCCCGCTTCGGCTCCATGGGGATCTCTTTGACGGCAGGCAGGTGATACACACCCCGGGAGCTTACCGTTGAAGCCGTCTCGCTGCCGTACATGATCCAGTCCGGATGCTGTCGATGATATTCCTCATACCGGTGCGGCTTGTAATTCCAGCCCGGGATGTCGACAGCGGCCGCCAAGCCGTTCGCAATGGCATCATCGGACATGCTGAAGCCTGCGGTCACAGGACGGGTCGGGTCTGCATCATGGGCAATGGCGGTGAGAAAAGCTGTCGTGGAGGCCCCGCTCTCCAGCCGCTGCTCGCGCATCTCGTTCCCGATGCTCCACATGATAATGGAGGGATGGTTGCGGTCGCGGGTGATCATAGCCCGTAAATCTTTTTCCGCCCAATCCTGGAACAGCCGGTGATATCCGTTCTGCACCTTCCCTTCACCCCATTCGTCGAAAGCCTCATCAATGACCAGCAGCCCCATCTCATCACATAAATCGAGAAGCTCCGGTGCCGGCGGGTTGTGGCTCATCCGAATGGCGTTGCAGCCCATGGCCTGCATCAGCTCCAGCTGCCGCTCCATGGCTCTTACGTGGACAGCCGCTCCCAGCGGACCCAGGTCATGATGCAGGCAGACCCCTTTCAGCTTGAGCCGCTTCCCGTTCAGCTGAAACCCTTCCTGCGCGTCAAAGGAAATGCTCCTTATGCCAAAAGGCGTCTCGTACCGATCCACCTCCTCCCCGTTCAGCAGCAGCATAGAAACCGCCCGATAGAGCCGAGGGTGCTCCGTGCACCACAGCTCCGGATGCTCAACATAAAGATGCTGCTCAAGCTCCGCCTGGCCGCTGATCTGCTCAATAATAGTGTCTTCAGCGCACATATGGCCGCTCGGATCAAGCAGCTGCGTGACCAGCTGGGCCAGAGCCGGCTGAGCGCCGGTGCTACTTACGCTCGTACGGATGTTAATGGCTGCGCCCTGCTCTGTTACCTCAGGCGTCGTAATATAGGTACCCCAAGGATTGACATGCAAGGATTCCTTGATGACCAGCCTGACCTGCCGGTAAATGCCGGCTCCGGGGTACCAGCGGGATGCGCTGGGCAGTGAGCAGACCTGCACCGCCAGCACATTATCTTCGCCATAGATTACATGGTCGGTGAGATCGAAGACAAAGGATGTATAGCCGTAGGGCCAGGACCCGCAGGATACTCCGTTCATATACACGGTGCTGTTGGACATCACCCCGTCGAACTCCACCGTAATCCGCCGGCCTTCCCAGGTCTTCGGGATCTGTAGATGCTGGCGGTACCAGCCCATCCCGACGATCGGAAGCGCCCCGGTCCGGCCGACATGCGTAATGTGGTCTTTAATGCCATCCTCCATCACGGAATTGACATGGACATCATGATCCTCGTGAAAGGGTCCTGCAATGGCCCAGTCATGCGGTACCCGGACCGTCTCCCAGCCGCTGTCATCCAGGTGAACCTGATATCCCCGCAGCGGATCGGCCTCCTCCAGCGCATGGCGCGTAAATTTCCAGCCATCCTTCAGCCGGATGATCTGCCTTCCCTGCCTTCCCTGTCTGGCTTCATCGGTCATGGCGGTCTCCTCCCTCACGGTTACGCTCCAAAAATCCGCGGCATCGGCATCGGCTCAATGCCCAGCTCCGCCCATGCATATTTGAGCAGCAGCTCGCTTTTCAGCTGCTGACTGTCCGGATCGTCCCATACATTGTTCAGCTCCTGCGGGTCCTGCTGCAGATCGAACAGCTCGCCATAGGTCTGGTTATAATACACCGTCAGCTTGTAGCGGTCATTGACATAGGATTTTTGATGGATCGTCGTCGGCTCATGCCGGAACTCGCACAAAATGTGATCCCGGGCACGGCTCTTGCGTCCCAGCCACACCTCGGATTGATCCACACCCGTCATCTGAGGGGGAATCTTGAGGCCGGCAAGGGACAACAGGGTTGGCGCCAGATCCACCAGCGATACCATCGCATCGCTCTGCAAATCCGCTTCCACCTGTCCCGGGTACCGGACAATGAACGGAACCTTGATCAGATCCTCATACATGAAGCCGCCCTTGGCCTGAAGCCCATGCTGGCCGAAGAAATGTCCATGGTCTGAGGTGAAGACGATGATCGTATTGTCCGCCAATCCCAGCTCGTCCAGAGAATCCAGAATACGGCCAATGTATTTATCCATCATACTGACCATGCCATAGTAGGTTGCTACCAGCTGCTTGCGTTCCTCCTCCGGCAGCAGATGGGAGTGGTATCCATGAATGGACTGGCCGCTCTCGCGCAAGGAGGAGAAATCCGGAGAGGCCTGCTGGGTTTGGCCAAAATGCGGCGGATTGCGGTCATGCTCTCCCGGCACAACAGCCGGAATGCTCAGCTCATTGGGATCATACATCTTATCCCACGGCGCCGGCACCAGATATGGCGGATGCGGATCAAAGAAGCTCGCCCAGAGGAAAAAGCTCTCGTCCTCCTGCTGGTAGCGCTGCAGCTGTGCCTCAGTTCGCTCGGCAATCCAGGTGTTATAGTGGTATTCCTCCGGAATGTCCCAGGTGTGCTGCTTCTTGGGATCCATGGTGCCGGTAGGCGCCATGAAATAGTCTCTCCAATGGGTGCAGCCCTTCTCCTCCAGCCAGATGGCATAGTGCTGTCCAACGTGCGCCTCATTCGTATGGTTCCGGGCCAGCTCCACGTGGTTAAAGCCGTAGAAATTCTCGTTAAACTGCCGCCAGAACTCCAGGTCCTGCAGCAGCGGATACGACTCCAGCGATGGATACTCCTGCGTGCTGCGCAGCGGCTGAAAGTGAGCCTTTCCAATCAGTGCAGTCTGATAGCCCGCGCTCCGGAAGGAGTCACCGACGACCTCCCGGTCCTCCATAAGCTTGGTCCCGAGCGTCCAGGCCCCATGCTGGCTCGGGTACTGGCCTGTGATGATCGATGCGCGTGTCGGGGTGCAGGTCGGGTTGGGACAATAGGCACGCTGAAAGGTAGTACCCTCCCGCACGAGCCGGTCCAGATTCGGGGTGGACAGCTCCGGTTGAAAAGCTCCGATCGTATTCCAGTGCTGCTGGTCACTCGTGATTAGCAAAATGTTGGGCTTCTTCATGATTTCACTCCTTACATTTCTTGTTCTTATCCATGATCGTATAGCCAACTCTCCCTTTAATACATGCCAAAATGTTATAATAATGTACAAAATGTTAGCTGTAAGCCAAAGGGGAGAAGAGCATATGAAGCTGGAGGAGAATCCGCAGGAGTATGCCGACGTCCGGCTGCAGGTGCCCAGCGAGTTCCAGCAGCGGAGCGGCCTGTGTCTGCTGCGCTCCGGCATGAGCCGGACCAAGCCTCATTACGAGATCGGACCGCGGAAATTAATTCACTACAGTTTGCATTTTGTCATTAAAGGCACCCTGGAGCTGCAGGACGAGAATTCCACCTACCTTCTGGAAACCGGCACGATGTTCTGCTTGTTCCCGGACATCACCTACCGCTATAAAAAAGCCTCCGACAAGCCGCTGGAGCTATGCTGGCTCTTACTCGACGGCTTCCTGGTACGCCCTGCCCTTTCCATGCTCGGCATACAAGAGCACAAGCCCTTCGCCGTGCAGCCCTGGGGCCAGCAGATGAAGCTGCTGCATGAGCGCATTCATCACACCGTCGGCAAAGACTCGCCGCTGCTGCAGCAGAGCCTGCTGTACGAGCTGCTGCAGCTGCTGCAAACCACCCAGGAGAGCGGAGCCGGACGCGAGCCTTCCGCATGGCTGGAATACTGCGCGCTCTACATGCAGCTGCATTATTCCGAGCCGCTGCGCGTCGAGGCGCTCGCTGTAGAGGCGGGAGTGCACCGGTCGTATTTTTCCGCTGCCTTCCGCAAGCATTTCGGTCAGTCGCCCAAGCAGTACCTGACCTCCATCCGCATGAAGAAAGCGCTGGAGCTGCTGGAGAGCCCTGGCCTGCCCATCCAGGAAATTGCCCTGACCGTGGGCTATCCCGACCTGTTCATGTTCACACGCGCCTTCACCTCCTACTTCGGCGAAGCGCCGACGGAGTACCGGAAGCGGGGCACCCGCTCCGGCGAACCGGATTAGCAGCCCTGAGTCGAAAGCGCCTGCCCTGCACCTGAACTCCCAATGAATCGCAAGCCCAAAAAAGCCGCCCCCCCTTCCTCGGGAGAGCGGCTATAGAACCGGCAGCGGAACGGCTGCCCGCGGATAAGATGGTACAGGGTTAAATCTCCGGTGTTCCGATATTCCACGGAATGTTCCATTTCGGAATCGCCCGGTACATGTGGTTCAGGATGATGCGGGTGCCTTCGAGCTTATGCTGCTGATAGCTCGGATCATCCCACAGATTGGTAGTCTCCTTCGGATCCTGCTTCAGATCGTACAGCTCGCCGTAATCCCGGTCCATATAGTGCACGGTCTTAATGCCGTTATAGATGCAGCCCTTGATTGCACCGGCTTCCATATAGACCGCATCTCTGACCTTGATCTCCTTGGCATGATCCCAGTAGCCGTTGTACGAGAAGCCAGACAGCTCCTTTGGCACCTGGGCTTCAGCAGCTTCCAGGCAAGTGGCTGCAATGTCGATATTCAGCACCTCATCCGCAATTTCCATGCCTGTGAAGCCCTTGATCGGCGGCTTCACGAACAAGGGAACTCGCATCAGGCTGTCACTCAGGCATTGCAGCTTCTCCACCATGCCGAAGTCGCCCATAAAATCGCCGTGATCCGAGGTATAAATAATGAGCGTATCCTCGTACATATCATGATCCTTCAGCATTTGGATCACTTCGCCGATCTTCTGATCCATCAACGTAATGTTCGCGTAGTAGGAGCGCTTCGTTTTCTTGAACTGTTCTTCGGTGAAGTCCTTCAGATATATTTGGGCATAGGAATCCATGCCCTTGAATTGAGGCGGCTTCTGGTCCAGCTGCTCATAGGTCGTCTCCGGAGACGAAAGGCCATCCAGCTCATACCGATCCGCATACTCTGTGCCTTCCAGATCGTAAGGATGATGCGGGCCGGAGAAGGACAGCGTGAAGAACCACGGCTTGGCGTCTGCGTCTGGCTTTTCTTGAAGCTTTTTTCCCAGCCAGGTCTTGCCCAGCTCTCCTAAAAAATCATCCAAATGATACTTCGTATCCACGTTCCACCGGCCGCCGCTGATGAATTCCCGCGTGTACACCGATTTGCGGTCGATGCCGTTTTGCTCAAGGAAATCCAGGTACGGCTGAATATACTGATTCTCGGCGAACGCGCCGTGGCCATCAATGATCATCTCATCATCAAAGCCCCGCCGGATCTCGGAGCCTGCAAAATGCTGCTTGCCGACCACCGCCGTATGATAACCCGCCTCCTGCAGCCGTGTCATAAAGGTCGTCTCCTCTGCTGGCAGCTGGGTGATATAAGAAGGGCACTGACATTCCGACGGGAATTTCCCGGTCATAATCGCAGCCCTGGAGGGCACACAGGACGGGTTGGCACAGCGGGCGTTACTAAAGAACACGCTATCCTGAATCAGGTTATCCAAGTGGGGCGTATGCACCTCGGGATTAATGCAGGAAAAGGTATCATTGCGCTGCTGGTCAGTCATTAGAAATAAAATATTCGGTCTTTTTTTGATGGACATATCAGGTTGACTCTCCTTCTGCTATATTTGTGGAGCTTTGTCATTCCAGGGCATATGAGAGCGCTCTCCAAGTGCCAGCAGCTCATCCATCAGCAAGGACTTCAGCTGCTCCTTCACGCCAGAGGCGCTCGCATTCTCCCACAGATTATGCCGTTCCCAAGGGTCCTCCTTGAGGTGATACAGCTCGCCGTACGGACGTCCCCGGTAATAGACCAGCTTCCATGACTCATTCCGTACCGCGCGCAAATCTCCGGCTTCCAGGTACACGATGTCCTTGACCGGCCTTTCAGCACCCGGCTTCCAGAAAGGGCTGAGGTCTACACTGTCCATATTGCCGGGCACCTGTGCGCCTGCGGCGCTCAGGCAGGTCGCTGCAATATCGAGATTGGAGACGAAGGCCTCCTCGGTTCTGCTCGTAAATCCGGAAACCGGCGGCTTGATGAGAAGCGGAACGCGCATCAGCACCTCGGACAGGTACTGGCCCTTGCCCATCATCCCGAAATCGCCCATATATTCCCCGTGATCGGATGTAAACAGAATCAGGGTGTTGTCATATTCGCCGGCGGCCTTCAGCTCGGTGATCACCTCGCCGATCTTTTGGTCAATAAGACTCATGTTGGCATAATAGGAGAGCCTCGTCTCTCTCAGCTCCTGCTTCGTCATCCCGTTTGCCATAGCCCCGCCGGGATTTCCCTGCCCCGTGACGAGCTGCTGCCTAAAGTGCGGCGGCTTGCTGTCCAGATCGCTCTCTTCGGTCAGCGGCAGGTCGATGTCCTCCAGCCGATAGCCTGTCTCCTGCGGCAGTCCCGCTCCGTCAAAAGGCATATGCGGACCGGGGAAGGACAGGCAGCAATACCAGGGCTGTCCCTTAGGCCGCTGGTGCCTTAGCCAGGACTTGCCCAGCTCGCCGATATAATCGTCAATATGGTACCTGGCCTCCGCAATCCAGCGCTGGCTGTAGCGGTTCACCCGCTCGCTGAGCTGTGAGGTTCTGGTGAATCCCTCAGCTTTCAGAAACTTCATGTATGAGGTCTCCGACTCTCCCTCGATGTCCCAATCCCCCGGCCCGTGCAGGTCGATAATATCGGCATAATCATAGCCCCGATCAATGAGCGAATCCCCAAAATGCTGCTTGCCCAGAACTGCGGTATAGTAGCCTTGCTGCTGCAGCAGAGATGTAAAGGTCACCTCATGAGGAGGGAGATGGGTGATATAGGTTGGAGCACCGCACTTGCTGGGATAACGCCCGGTTATAATAGCCGCTCTTGCCGGCACACAGGACGGATTCGTCGTATAGGCCCGCGTGAAGGAGATTCCTTCTCGTGCCAGCTGATCCAGGTGCGGGGTTCTTACCGCAGAATTGACGGTGCCCAGCGTGTCGAACCGCTGCTCATCGGTCATGATGAACAAAATATTAGGTCTCAAGCCTGTTCGCCTCCCCGCTCCTTAACGCCCGATCCGGTGAAATCGCCGCTGGAGGTGTAATCGTAATATCCTTTTTTCAAAAAGGAAGTGGGATTGGTGCCCGTGACCTGCTTGAATACACGCGTGAAATAGTACGGATTCGAGTAGCCTAGCTTCTCGCTGATCTGCGAGATGTTCATGGAGCTTTCGCTGAACAAGCGGATCGCTTCCTTGATCTTCTGCTCCATGATGTACCGCTGGATGGACAGACCCGCCGTCTTCGAGAACACCCGGCTGATATAGGAGTAATTCATCGAGAGCGACTGGGTTAAGTCCGTCGAGCGGATTTCCTCGTGAATATGGCTGTGGACGAACTTTTTTACGTCGGTGACCAGCTTCTGATTGCCGCTCTTCCTCCGGTTCATTTCCCGGTACAGATCCAGCAGCAAATCCAGCGTGCCGACCTTCAGCTTGAGGTCATCATAATCCGAGCCGCTGATATAGTGGTCCAGCAGCTTGGTCAGCCGGACCGAGGTGCGCTGGTAATCCTCCACCTCCAGCCATTTCATTTCTACCGAGCCCGGGGTAACGGCTTGCGCCGGCGTGAACGTAATCCAGTTCCACTCCGAGCCCGCCTGGGTTTTCTTATGGCCGTAATGCCGGACACCGTGCTTCATGAAGAACACCTGTCCGGGGCCGATGTAGTACTCTTCGTCAGCCTCAATAATATGGACGAGCCCTTTTCTGACGAAAATGAGCACATCACTGTCTACGATCCGGTCCATATGGGCCCAGACGTCTTGAGTGCGAAACAGCCCCATATTTTGTACGTCGGGAAGAGCATCCAGATTGAATCGAACGCCGTTTATCACCGGCACTCACCTCCTTCTCCTTACCTTGAAGCCGCGCCGGGCCCGACTTAATTTCCGGAGAGGCTTTGCACCATCTTGGCAGTATTGGACTCAATGCTTCCATAATCACCGGCATGAATTTCCTTCATCGTAACCAGGCTGCTGCCCAGGCCGACACCGACTGCGCCATTTCCAATATACTCCCGGGCATTCTGCGCATTCACACCGCCGACGGCAATAATCTTCGCCTGATTTAACGGAGCCAGGATTTCCTTCACATAGCTGGGTCCGAAGGAAGAGCACGGGAACAGCTTCACGTACCTGGCACCCGCTTCCATCGCCCGCACGACCTCTGTCGGTGTCATGGCACCGGGAAGCGGCAGCACCTCGCGCGCAAGAGCGCTCTCAATCACCGCCTCGCTGACGTGAGGGGAGATCAGGAACTCTGCTCCCGCCGCCATGGCCTCCTTGGCATCCTGAGCGTTCATGACCGTGCCGGCTCCAATTCGCATGCGTCCCTCGAAGGCTGCTCTCATCTCGGCAATGCCAGACAGCGCACCCTCCGAATTCAGCGTAATTTCAGCCAGGCGTACTCCGCCGGCGTACAGGGCCTCCATCACCTTGTTCAAGCGGTCCGGGGGAACATTCCTTAAAATAGCAATAATTTGATGCTGCTCGATATTTTCCTGTACGGTCTTTGTCATGACGTCATACCTCCCATGTAATATTGATACAGCGCAGCAGCTCCGTACACGCTCAGCAAGTCGGACTCCTCCTCGGAAATGACTTCAATCTGCAGTCCGGGATAGGCTTCAGCGAGAATCGGGGCTGTGAGCGACGGATACAGCGGTTTACCATAGAGCACAATCCGCTCCACACCTTCCAGCAGGTACGGAGTCAGCATGGCCAGATCCATGGCGATCACCACGCCCAGCAAGAAGCTGCTTACTGCCCCCTTGCTGTGGCCAGATAACAGCCGCAGGGTCCGTACCGAGAAGAGCGCATGACCCGTGCCATATGTCCGGGCTGCCTGAAGCCCCTTCTGTACCCAGGGAAGCTCCGGCACCACCTCGTCCAGCGAAAGCACGCTGTCCTTCAGGATGGTATGCTGGGACACGGCCATCAGAAGCTCCCCGGACACAGAGGTCAGGCAGCCCTCGATGGATGATCCGCGCACCTTCATCCATTTATGGTGAGAGCCGTAATGCATCACGAGCTGGCCGTCGTCACGGCGGATCGGATGCTCCTTGTCTCTCTCTGCCAGGGAGGATACATCGTGATCCTGTGCTGCATAGCGACTCAAATATCCGCATAGCTCCGTCTCTTCTCCCCGCATCATATCACATTCCTCTTCCGGCTCCCGAATGAATTTAATGCCCGGTACGAACAGGATCGGGTGGGGAATAACATCAGCGAACAGCTGCTGCTCCATCCGTGCTGCTACAGCTCTGCCATCCACCGGCCCCGGCACATGAGCCACTTCATGCAGCCCGGCGTTCGACGTGATCATGCCGGAGGCAACCACCGCCTCCACCTGTGACATGAGCTGAGGATGGAGCGCGCACAGCTCAGTATAGCTTTCTTTCAATGCAGCCTTTAACGGCTCGCTGCTGCCGGCAATCGCCACATCCTTGGCCCCGGCCGGCTTCTTTATGCTTGCAACCAGTGTATGGTGATCCAGCAGCCTCATCCGGCAGTTGGTCGTCCCGCAGTCAATGACTAACAGCTTCACATTGCTTCCCCCTAAATCCCTAAATAAACAGCAAGGGACGGGCAGATGTGTCTCAGCCCGCCCCCGCTTGATGGGATCCCTTATGGTTGAATCCTATTTACGAATAGAAATACGCTTGATGTAGTAGTACTCCTCCAGGCTGTAAGTGGAGCAGTCTTTACCGACGCCGCTCTCCTTCATGCCGCCATGCGGAAGTGCTACAGTGTAGTGCGGACCGTTGACACATACCGTTCCGGCCTCCAGCGACTCCGAAATGTACAGAATATGCTGCAGATTCGTACCGAACACATAGGAAGCAAGGCCGAACTCCGTGCTGTTCGCTTCCTTGACGACCTCCTCAACCTCCCGGAACGTCATCAGCGACAGCACCGGACCGAAGATCTCTTCCTTAAAAATATCCATATCCGGGCGCACACCGCTGATGACTGTCGGCTCCAGATAGTAGCCTTTGCTCTTGTCTGCAGGTACGCTGCCGCCAGCTTCAATGACCGCTCCTGCCGCTACTGCAGAAGCAATCAGCTTCTGTACCCGGCTCCGGTGCCCATCTGTAATCATTGGGCCCATACCAGCGCCGGACTCCCGTCCCCAGCCCAGAGTGATCTGCTTCGTCTTCTCTACAACCTTTGCTTTGAAAGCCTCCTGCACGGATTCGTGAACAAAGACGCGGTTCGGGGAGACACAGATCTGACCGGCGTTCCCGAACTTCAGGGATACCAGCTGGCTCGCAGCCTGCTCCAGATCAGCATCCGCAAGCACGATGGCCGGCGCATTGCCGCCCAGCTCCAGCGAATAGCGCTTGATCGACGTATTGGATTGCCCGATGATCGCTTTGCCGGCCGCGGTTGAGCCGATCAACGTGATCATCCGCGGAATCGTGCTCTGATTCATCACGGCCGCGAGCTTCAGCGTGTCCCCGGTAATGACATTGATGACACCTGCCGGGAATCCGATTTCTTCAGCGATCGCACCGATCATTAGTGTCGAGAGCGGTGTTAACGGCGACGGCTTCAGCACGCAGGTGCAGCCCGAGGCCAGCACCGGACCGAGCTTGTAGGCAAGGTTCAGCATCGGGAAGTTCCAGGCCAGATAGCCGACAACGACGCCGACCGGCTGTCTTTTGATCAGATTCATATATGAATTGTCTTCGTCTTCAATAATTCGTCCATGCAGGCGTTTGGCTTCCTCATAATAGTAACGCAGGCAGCGGGGCAGCATGTCGAAATCCTCTTCCGCTTGAGCCAGCGGCTTGCCGGTCTCGCTCATCAGCACATCCAGGATCTGCTCCCGCTTCTCCTCAATCGCTTGTGCAAGACGCTCCATCCACTCTCCACGCTGCTGCAGCGGAGTCTTGGACCATGCCGGGAATGCCTTCTCGGCGCTCTTTAATGCAGCTTCGGCTTGAGCTTCTGTGGCCATACGCAGTTCTCCGGCCAGCTCCTCTGTCGCAGGATTGTGGACCGACATCACATCGCCCAGACCCTCTACGGCAATTCCACCAATATAATGACTGTACATTGCCTCCAACTCCATTTTTAAATTTGTATTCTATATTTAAATGATAACGATAGCGTTTTCAGCTGTCAATGCTTAACTTTAAATATTGAGGTGGTTTTTATATATAGTTCACGCAATGAATGCGTTTTCTACAATGATTGGGCTTCATTTATGGTATAATCCCTAGTATGAGTAACGAAAGAACAGGAAGTCGGAGGCGGCTCTTCAATCATGACAACGACCAAGAAGTATAAAGCTCCCGCTGCGGAGAAGATGCTGGACATTTTGGAGTTAATGGCAAAAGAGAACAAGTATTTCTCAGTCACTGAATTGAGTCAGCGGCTGAGCATTTCGTCCAACTCGGTCTTTCGGATTATGAAGGAGCTGGAGGACAAGAAGTTTATTCAAAAAAACCCGTTGGACAGCTCGTACCAGCTGACCGGCAAGCTGTATTATCTCGGCAGCTCCATCGGTAACCGGATTGCGCTGAAGAATATTGCGGAAGCGTCCATGCTGCTCCTGCGCGACTACACCCGGGAAACCACCCTGCTCACCAAGCTGGGCTCCCTCGGCCGGACGCTCGTGGTGGATCAGCTGGAGAGCCTGGAGCCGATCAAGTTTCTGTCTACGGTGGGCCTGGAGTACCCTTCCCACACCTCGGCGATGGGCAAATGCCTGCTCGCCTTCAGCCCGCCCAGCGTGCTGGAGCAATACCTGGAGCATAACGAGCTGACGCCCGTTACCTCCTCCTCGATTGCACATCCTTCCAGGCTGAAGGAGCAGCTGGAGCAGATCCGCGAGACCGGCTATGCGACCGACATGGAGGAATCCTGCGAAGGGCTGCGCTGCCTTGGAGCGCCGATCTTTAACGCTGTCGGCGAGATCGAGGGCGCGATCGGTATTTCCGGCCCGATCTTTCGGATGTCCAAGGATCACATGAACCGCTATAACAAGAAGCTGCTGGAGCAGGCCCGGCACATTTCCGAGCTGCTGGGCTACGATGCTTCACGGAAGGCTTAACAGCTTGACGCGTCCTGGCGCATTGGCCAGCAGATGACAACAGTCCCGGCACCTTATGGTGCCGGGACTGTTTGTTGTATGTGCAGGGCTTGTTTATATCGTGGTGCCGTACTGCTCAATAATATCCCGGTTAATCTCAACACCAAGGCCCGGTGCCGTTGGAATGGCAACCATCCCGTTCTGCAGGGTGATGGCATTATGGATCAGCGCGGCCCGGAATGGATGGGAGGACTGGTCGTACTCCAGCATGGGCTCCTCCGGAGCCAGTGCGAGAGGGGCCGGAGCCAGGGTAGCGATGAACTGCAGCGAGGCCGCAAGGCCAATGCCGGAGCCCCAGACGTGCGGGATGACCATCGTATTCCACGCCTGCGCCATGGCTGCAATTTTGCGGCACTCGGTAAACCCGCCGGCCGAGCACAGATCCGGCTGCAAAATATCCAGCGCTCCTTGCGAAATCCAGCTCCGGTAGCCCGTTTTGCCGAACAGATTCTCGCCGGCGGCGATCAGGGTGCCGGTGAGGTGGCGAATGGACAGATATCCCTCCTGATCCTCCGGCGCCAGCAGCTCCTCCAGGAAATACAGCTTCTGCTCGCGGCACTCCAGCATCAGTCTTCGGGCGAGGCCCGCATTGTACGCTCCGTTGGCATCAGCCATCAGCCGTACGTCAGGCCCGATGGCTTCCCGCACGGCAGAAATGAGCGCGAGATCCTCCTCTATGCCGAAGCCGATCTTCAGCTTCATCGCACGCAGCCCGTTCTCTTTATGGCGAAGCGCCTCCTCTACTCCATCCTCAGGATAACGCCCCTTCTCGGTCCGGTAAAACCCTGTCGCATAAGGCATGACCTCTTGACGGTACATGCCGCCAAGCAGCCGGCTGACCGGCTGGCCGCATGCTTTCCCTTTAATGTCCCACAGGGCGATATCAATCCCGCTAATGGCATTCACAGCCGCCCCGCCCTGTCCGTAGGGTCTGGATTTATTGTACATTTCCTCCCACAGCACATCAGAGTCGAATGGATTTCTGCCGATCAGCAGCGGAGCAAACGCATGGCGGATAAACGCTCCGGCAATTTCCGGCGGCTGCAGCCCATGGCACAGGCATTCACCCCAGCCGGTAATGCCTTCATCTGTCTGAATTTCTACAATAACCGAGGAACGCTGGTGCACCCAGCCTTGCGAGAAGTAAAAGGGCTCATCCAGCGGAGATGTAAGAATGTGCACGCGCAGATCCGTAATGTTCATGGGAAACCTCCAGGGTACTATTTTTTTACCAATGTATATCTATATGATTTTTATGTCAATTGCCTATTTATATTTAAATAGCGGGAAATTGTAAACGCAACCATTGCTTCTAGCCCTAACAGGTAAAAATAGTACTACTTTTGTTCTTTCTACTGCATGGAGGGGGAAGGGGAATGAGACTACAATGGCTGTAATAACATTACTTTTTTCTACAGGAGGGCTACCCTTGAAACATGACATTCGTAAAGTAAAACCTCTTCAAATGACAGATGCCCGCTGGACGTCCGGATTCTGGGCGGACCGCTTTGGACTTGCGCACCACGAAATGATCGACTCGATGGAGGAGGCGCTCCAGGTCAAGGAGAACGGTGCCTATATGCCTAACTTCGAGGTGGCTGCCGGCCTGAAATCCGACAGACATTATGGTGAGGACTGGTCTGACGGTGACTGCTACAAGTTCCTGGAAGCGTGTGCACATGTTTATGCGCTGACGAAAGACCCTAAACTGGATGAGAAGATGGACAAGTATATCGGCTTTATCGCCAAGGCTCAGGACGAGGACGGTTATATCAGCACCAACGTCCAGCTTAGCCATAAGCAGCGCTGGGGACAGCGGATTTTTCACGAGGATTATAACTTTGGTCATCTCCTGACTGCTGCATGCGTACACCACACAGCGACCGGCAAGGACAATTTTCTGAACGTTGCGATCAAAGCGGCGGACTATTTGAATCATACCTTCAATCCTTGTCCGAAGCATCTGATCCACTACGGCTGGAACCCGTCCAACATTATGGGCCTGGTGGATTTGTACCGCATTACAGGCAATGAGCAGCACCTGAAGCTGGCTGATATTTTCATGACTATGAGAGGCGCAGGCTACGGCGGCGAGGATCAGAACCAGGACCGCACTCCGCTTCGTGAAGAGTCTGAGGCCACTGGCCATGCGGTAACTGCGGTGTATCTGTATGCCGGGGCAGCGGATGTGTATGCTCATACCCAAGAGGAAGCAATCATGAACGCGCTGGAGAAGATCTGGGACAACATGTACCTCAAAAAAATGTACATCACCGGCGGCATCGGCTCCATCTACAACGGCCTTTCTCCGAACGGGGACAAAATCTGGGAAGCCTTTGGCACGGACTATCATCTTCCGAACCGTTCCGCATATACCGAAACGTGCGCGAACATCGGGAATGCCATGTGGTCTATGCGGATGTTTGACCTGACTCAGAATCCTAAATATATGGATGTCTTTGAAAGAGTCGTATATAACAACCTGCTGGGCTCCATGTCCATTGACGGCCATCATTTCTGCTACACCAACCCGCTGGAAACGCGCGGCGGCAAGCTGTTTAACCACTCCTCGCTGCAGACCCAGCATTTCCGGACGCAGCGCTGGTTCACCCATACCTGCTACTGCTGCCCGCCGCAGGTGCTGCGTACAGTAGCCAAGCTGAATCAATGGGCTTACGGACAATCCAGTGAAGGCTTGTACGTTCATCTCTACAGCGGCAATGAGCTGAAGACGGTTCTGGAATCCGGAGAAACATTGGAGCTGGACGTGCAGACTGCCTTCCCGGCCGAGGAAACCGTCTCGTTGACCGTGAAGAGCAGCCTGAGTCAGGAAACCTCCATCTTCCTGCGCATTCCAGCCTGGGCGGAAAAAGCTTCTGTGAAGGTTAACGGCAAGTCGCTGGAAGGCGTTGCGGCCGGAAGCTATTTCGAGATCCGTCAGGCCTGGAAGTCAGGCGACGTTATTGAGCTTGTCCTGCCTATGCAGATCCGCATGATCGCAGCGAATCCGATGGTTGAGGAAGCGCGCGGACAAGTCGCTTTCACATACGGTCCTTTCGTCTACTGCCTGGAGAGCATTGATCTTCCGGAAGGCACTGGCATCGATCAAATCCGGATTCCGCATCAGATCCAGCTGAGCGCCCAGTACGACGGGGAATTGCTGGGCGGTGTAGCCCGTCTGCAGGGAACGGCTGTGAAGCTTCCCGCTGCGGATCATAGCGATGCACTGTACAAGCCGTTCTCGCCTGTACAGACCGAAGACATCCAGATCAGCCTCGTCCCTTACTACGCCTGGAACAATCGCGGGCATAGCGATATGTCGGTCTGGCTGCCACTGATTTAGCAATCGAGTAGGAGGCTGTCTATGAATTGAGCAGCCAACCTCTCACACCACCGTACTTACCGTCCGGTATACGGCGGTTCAACCGTATAAGTGCAAATGACGTAGACGCTCATACTGCGCAGGGAAAGCATAGTACCCTGCCTGTATGAGCTTTTCGTTCGTTATGATTTCAAGTTCTTTACGATATGTAACTTTTTTTCTCCATTTTTTAAAAATCGGGCTTGAGTAGCGTATTCCTTCGCTGTAAACTGTATATACTATGGTATATACAGTTTGGAGGATCACTGATGTTTAATGACGTCGAAGATCTTTTCATTTGGGACGATCACAATATCGAGCATATTGCGCGGCATGACGTTCTTCCTGATGAAGCCGAAGAAGCGTTTTGGGATGAAGATCGAATTCCATTTCATGCTCATAGCGGCCACAAGGGCCTGATTGGCGCAACGGATGAGGGGCGGCGTTTAGTTGTCATTTTTGTTAGAAAGGAAGGCAATCGCATTCGGGTTATTACCGCTCGAAATGCCGAGGCTGATGAGAAAAGACTCTATAACAAAAGGAGGTCATCACGATGAAACGCATAATATCTAAAGAGGAGATCCCGACGAATATGACCGACGAAGAGGCTGCCGATTTTTGGGCGACGCACACGATGAGCAGCGAACTTCTTGAATCCTCTATGGCCGAGGATGATCTGCCGCACCGTCACGGCCGTACCAAAACGATCTCTATCCGTCTTGAACACGATTTGCTTCAGCGCATCCAGGAAGTCGCGGCGCAGAAGCATATGGGGTATCAGACGCTTATGAAGCAGTTCCTAATCGAACGCGTCTATGAGGAAGAGAAATTGGTTCGTTAACCTGTAAGGATACGTGGCCGCGAAGCGCGTCGAGGTTTAGGGAAACGTGCTTTTCGTTTTCCCCCATGCTTCGTGCTTCGCCTCGGCCGGTACGCTCGTCTACTAAGCTTTGGTCGCTGCGGTACGTAGCCATCCGAGCAATATTGGACTTCGCTTTGATTGGCAAGCTCGTCCATCTCACCATTCCTAAAATGTGATTACTGTTCGCTCAGCACGACTGACACCCTTCATTTCAAGAAATGTAAAAAGGCAGCGAGCCGGTTCTCCCGGCCGCTGCCTTTTTTGCATCTAACCTAGTAATCCTTGATCTGTGCATCAGTCAGAGGCTGATTGTTCTTGTTTCTGGCATCCTCCCGATACAGCACGCCGCCGTTTGTAGCCAGGGAATGACTGAAGCCGACCGACTGGATGTTAGCATTGCTGTAGTCCAGCGTGTAGGTTCCGCGCTCGACACTGAAGGTTGTATCACTGCGGTACTCATGGGACAGCATCAGCACGGGAACGACCGGCGAGGTGATCCGCTTCGTGCCGCAGATAGACACAGCATAGTCGCTGTAATCTCCGTTGCCCTCACGCTTGTTGTAGTCGATATAGAACAGGTCTGAAATTGCGAACCACGCCAGCTTGTTCGGGCTTTGCTTCGTCAGCTTGATATTGCCCTTCAGCTTCACATTCTCGAAGCGGCCGCGGTCGCGGTGAACATCATAGGTTTGTCCGTTATAGGTTACGGTCACCTTATCATCCGCATGGAACTCGGACACATCGGAATGAATCGCAAAGGCACTGTCTGTAGCCGTAATATTCGTTAGCGTAATGTCCCGGTTTACCTTCGCATGCGCTTTCAGATACACCGCCGCAAAGCCGTTCTTGTTGTGGACATTGACCAGCTCAACATTGCGGATTGCGCCCAGGTTCGGTCCGGACATGCTGGTATTGTCTGTGTCCTTGCCGCTGCCTGGCTCCAGGCGGACGGTAACGCCGTTCTCTCCGTCGATGTTGCGGAGCAGAACATTATCGCCTGCAAACAGCTGCACCGTAGCATAGCCGCCATGAATCTTAGTCGCACTGACATCCTGTACCACGCCTTGCGTCGGAACCAGGCCAAAGATCGGGTTATAGACCTGCTCCCCGTTCACCAGCAGCCTGCCGGGACTGCCATCCTGATAAGGTACAAGCACGACGAACGGCTGGCCTTCATAATTCCCGTTAATATGAATGCCCGAGACCGCGAAGTTCTTGACGTTCGTGAGGCGCACGGGACGCTTGTCCCCGCCTTTATTGCCCTTGGTATTGATTGTGAAGCGGCCCGGGCCGATGGAGGACAGCTCAATATTCTGAATACGGGGCGCATCCACCGTTGCCGGGCGAATATCAAACAAAATATTGCTCGACATATTAAAGACGGCTCCCTGGTTCACTTCAATTCTCGTGTTGGATGTATTAATTTTCATTGTACCCAGATTGTACGTTCCTGCAGCGAACTGGATAATGCCGCCGCCATCCAGCTTGGCTTGAATCGAGCTGAGACTCTCTCCAGGCGATACCAGCTTTTTATTTCCCGCCGTTACTTTATTCTCGAAGTACACCTTGCCGCCGTAAGACGTGGTGCCGATGCCCTGGAAGGTCGCGGGATCTCCCGCCGCTGCCGATGCCGGGGCGGGAGTCATTCCCGCGGTTAGCACCAGTACCACAGCCAGACAAGCTTTACTTAACCATGAACGCTTTTTCATTATAGTCCTCCTCTATCATCCTAAAAGTGATCCTGCAGCCTGCGGCCTTTCTCGTTCTTGTGTCATCCTCTCCCTTCCCGATTACATCGCGCTATACTTCTTACCGCATTTATATAGCGCTTACATTTGAAACAGCAAAGGGAGCTGTCTCTAGTAAGAATATACATCCAAGTTTATATATAGTCAATACTTTTATATTTGGTTATCAAGAAATGGGCTTCTCCACGACAAAAAAAAAGCCCGGCTTCACCTGCTAGAGCAGGGAACCGGGCTTGCCTTCAATTACTTCTTCAAGTTGTAGAACGACTTCAGGCCGTTGTACTGAGCGAGCTCACCCAGCATGTCCTCAATGCGGAGCAGCTGGTTGTACTTCGCTACGCGGTCGGTACGGGATGGAGCACCGGTCTTGATCTGACCCGCATTGGTTGCCACTGCGATGTCTGCAATCGTGCTGTCCTCGGACTCGCCGGAACGGTGGGAGATTACAGCTGTGTAGCCTGCGCGCTTCGCCATTTCGATAGCGTCAAAGGTTTCCGTCAGCGTACCGATTTGGTTCACTTTGATCAGGATGGAGTTACCGATACCTTCTTGAATGCCTCTGCCCAGACGCTCGGTGTTCGTTACGAACAGATCGTCACCCACCAGCTGGATTTTGTCACCCAGCTTCTCGGTCAGCAGCTTCCAGCCTTCCCAATCGTCCTCGGAGCAGCCGTCCTCGATCGTAACGATCGGGTATTTGTCTACCCACGAAGCCAGAAGGTCTACGAACTCTGCAGGCGTGTAGGACTTGCCTTCGCCTTCCAGCTCGTATTTGCCGTCTTTGAAAAATTCTGTGGAAGCTACGTCCATACCGAGCAATACGTCTTCGCCTGGCTTGTAGCCGGCTTTCTCGATCGCTTCGATAATGGAAGACAGTGCGTCCTCATTGGACGTGAAGTTCGGTGCGAAGCCGCCCTCGTCGCCAACAGCCGTGTTGAGGCCTTTACTTTTCAGTACGGACTTCAGGTTGTGGAAGATTTCAGCGCCCATACGCAGCGCTTCCTTGAAGGATTCAGCGCCGACAGGCAGAACCATGAACTCTTGAACGTCTACGTTGTTGTCCGCATGAGCACCGCCGTTAACGATGTTCATCATCGGAACCGGAAGCTGCTTCGCGTTGAAGCCGCCCAGGTAAGTATACAATGGAAGATCCAGCGCATCTGCTGCAGCGCGGGCTACAGCCATGGATACTGCCAGAATCGCGTTCGCGCCCAGCTTGCCTTTGTTCGGCGTGCCGTCGAGCTCGATCATCAGCTTGTCGATGCCAACCTGATCCAGCGCGTCCATGCCGATCACTTCTGGAGCGATCACTTCGTTCACGTTCTTCACAGCTTGCAGAACACCTTTACCCAGGTAGCGGCTGTTGTCGCCGTCACGAAGCTCAACCGCCTCGTGCACCCCGGTGGAAGCACCGGATGGTACGATAGCGCGGCCAATGGCGCCAGATTCCAGATAAATTTCAACCTCTACAGTCGGGTTGCCGCGGGAGTCCAGGACTTCGCGTGCATATACGTCAGAAATAATGGTCATGAGTAGAGTCTCCTTTATATTATATTTTCATCTTGATGTTAGTGTAAGCTTACCACAGCCCGGGGGCCTGTTTCATCCACGTGCCGCGATCATGGAGGTGCCTGTCATTTCCTGCGGCTTCTCCAGGTTCATCAGATCGAGAATCGTTGGAGCGATGTCGGCCAGAATGCCGCCTTCCCGAAGCGTGATGCTCTCATCGGTAATGATGAACGGAACCGGATTCGTGGTGTGTGCCGTGAATGGACGTCCGTTCTCGTCAAATACCATATCCGCGTTACCGTGATCCGCTGTAATCAGGACAACGCCGCCCTTGGCAAGAACCGCATCCACGACTTTGCCGACGCACTCATCCGTCGTTTCCACGGCCTTGATTGTAGGCTCCAGCATGCCGGAGTGTCCCACCATATCAGGGTTGGCAAAATTCAGGATGATCGCGTCATGCTTATCCGCCTCAATCTCCTTCACGCAGGCATCGGCGACCTCGTAAGCGCTCATCTCCGGCTGCAGGTCATAGGTAGCGACCTTTGGCGAATTGATCAGCACCCGAGTCTCACCCGGCAGCTCAACATCCCGGCCGCCGCTGAAGAAAAAGGTGACATGCGGATACTTCTCCGTCTCCGCAATCCGCAGCTGCTTCTTGTTGTTCTGCACGAGCACTTCTCCAAGCGTGTTGTCGAGGTTCTTCGGCTTGTAGGCAACAAAGCCCTCTACCGTTTCACTGAACAGGGTCAGGCAGACGAAATGCAGCCCTTCCGGGGACTTCGGTCCGCGGTCAAAGCCGGGGAAGTCCTTGTTCGTAAACACCTGAGACAGCTGAATCGCCCGGTCTGGACGGAAGTTCAGGAAGATGACCGAATCCCCGCTGTCCACCGTAGCTACCGGCTGGCCCTGGCTGTCCACCATAACCGTCGGCTCAAGGAACTCGTCATAGATCGATTTCTCATACGAGTCATGAATGGCTTGCAGAGGATCCACATATTTCGGGCCCTCCCCATATACCATAGCACGATAGGTCTTCTCGACCCGATCCCAGCGCTTGTCACGGTCCATGGCAAAATAACGCCCCGATACCGTAGCAATTTTGCCCACGCCGACCTCTTCAATCTTGGCAAGCAGATCGTGAATGAACTGCTTCCCGCTGTCCGGTGCCACATCGCGGCCATCCATAAAGGCATGGATATAAACCTCGTCCAGCCCTTCCTTCTTGGCCAGGTCGAGCATCGCGAACAGATGTGCAATATGGCTGTGTACGCCGCCGTCCGATACGAGGCCGTACAGATGAAGCTTCCGATTGTTCTGCTTGGCCGCGCGAATAGCTCCTACCAGCGTCTCATTCTCGAAAAATTCACCGTCCCGGATCGACTTCGTAATCCGGGTCAGATCCTGATATACGATTCGGCCGGCACCGATATTCAGATGACCTACCTCGGAGTTGCCCATCTGGCCTTCCGGCAAGCCTACGGCTTCGCCGCAGGCCGTGAGCGTCGTGTTAGGATACTGCTTCAGGTAACGGTCATAATTCGGCTTATTCGCCTGGGCGACGGCATTCCCTGTAGTCGTGTTGCGCAGGCCGAAGCCGTCCATAATGATTAATGCGACGGGTCTTGATGCAGACATCTTACTTCGCCCCCTCAACGAGCTGGATGTACGAAGCAGGCTGCAGGCTCGCCCCTCCGACCAACGCACCGTCGATGTCGCTTTGTCCCATATACTCTGCCACGTTCTCCGGCTTCACGCTGCCGCCGTACTGAATGCGTACCTGGGAAGCAACGCTCTCCCCGTACATGCCCTGTACCAGCTCACGGATATAGGAGATAACTTCATTGGCGTCCTGGGAAGTGGAGGATTTGCCGGTGCCGATGGCCCATACCGGTTCGTATGCAATAATAGCCTGCACTGCTTGTTCTGCAGTCACATCTGCAAATGCAGCTTCCGTCTGAACCTTGCACACATCCTTCGTCTTTCCAGCTTCACGCTCTTCCAGGCTTTCGCCGACACAAACGATAGGCAGCAGTCCGTGCCGGAATGCCGCATGCATTTTCTTGTTGACGCTCTCGTCGGTTTCGTTGAAATACTGGCGGCGCTCGGAATGGCCGATGATGACATAATCCACGCCCAGGTCCTTCAGCATCCCTCCGCTGATTTCGCCTGTGAATGCCCCTTGATCTTCAAAATGCAGGTTCTGCGCACCGATCTTGATGCCCGTGCCTTCCGCTGCTTTTACCAGTGCAGGAAGAGTAGTGAAGGGCGCACAAATCACGCTTTCTACACCTTCTACAGCGCTGTTCTTGATTTCTTGCACGAATGCTTCTGCTTCCGGAATCGTCTTGAACATCTTCCAGTTGCCGGCAATAATAGGTGTTCTCACACAGTTCAACTCCTTTGATTCGCTGGAGCATCCGGACCTTCATCTGTGCGCCCGCATGCCCCTGCTGTCAAAATAACTCTATCTCAAGATACTACTTATCGTTCAGGGCTACAACACCAGGAAGCGCCTTGCCTTCCATAAACTCTAAGGAAGCGCCGCCGCCTGTAGAGATATGATCCATCCGGTCTGCCAGCTGGAATTTCTCAGCCGCAGCTGCGGAATCGCCACCGCCGATCACCGTGTACGCTTCCGTCTCCGCACAAGCCTGTGCGACCTGACGTGTACCATTGGAGAACGGCTCGATTTCGAACACGCCCATAGGTCCGTTCCATACGACCAGCTTGGAGTTCTTGATCACATCGGCATACAGCTCACGCGTCTTCGGTCCGATGTCCACGCCTTCCCAGCCGGCAGGAATGCCATCGATGCCTACGATCTGGGTATTCGCACTTGCGCTGAAGTCATCAGCCACGACAATGTCCACCGGAAGGTAGAAGTTCTTGCCCAGCTCCTTCGCCTTCTCCAGGAAGCCGAGTGCGGTATCCAGCTTGGAATCATCGCACAGGGACAGGCCGATTTCATGGCCTTGTGCCTTCAGGAAGGTGTAGGTCAAGCCGCCGCCGATGATGATGTTGTCAGCCAGGGTAAGCAGATGGTTGATGACGTCGATTTTGTCTTTTACTTTGGAGCCGCCAACGATCGCTGTAAAAGGACGATCAGGGTTAGACAGCGCCTTGCCGAGTACGGACAATTCTTTCTCCATCAGAAGGCCGGATACGGCCGGAAGATGATGCGCAATGCCTTCTGTAGAAGCATGGGCACGGTGAGCTGCACCGAACGCATCATTGACGAACAGGTCTGCCAGCTCTGCGAATTGCTTCGCAAGCTCAGGGTCATTCTTCTCTTCGCCCGGGTAGAAGCGAACGTTCTCCAGCACGAGCACCTCTCCAGCCTGCATGCTCTGGATCTTGGATTTCACCGCTTCACCAACAGCCTCATCGGCTTTGGCTACCGGCTGGCCCAGCAGCTCGGACAGGCGCTCGCTTGCTGGTGTCAAGCGGAGTTCTTCTACAACCTCGCCCTTCGGACGGCCCATATGGCTCGCCAGAATGACCTTCGCACCCTGCTCTACCAGGTACTTAATGGTCGGCAGCGTTTCACGGATCCGGGTGTCGTCGGTAATTTTGCCGTTTTCGAGCGGCACATTAAAATCAACACGGACAAATACCGCTTTGCCTTTTACTTCTACATCACGCACACTTTTCTTGTTCATCTCCACGTTCCTCCTAAGAAAACTATTCTCCTCACCAACAGCAGGCGGCTCTCTTTTTCTCTATAAAAAACGTTTCATTACAAACCAAAGAGGAGCACCTCAGGGAACCCCTCTTCGATTTATAGCACAATCTAATAATTACAGACCTTTGCTTGCGATGTAAGCAGCCAGGTCAACGACACGGTTGGAGTAGCCCCACTCGTTGTCATACCAGGAAACGACTTTAACCATGTTGTCACCAACAACCATAGTGGACAGGGAGTCGATGGTGGAGGAAGCTGGGTCGCTGTTGTAGTCGCTGGATACGAGCGGCTCTTCAGAGAAGTTCATGATGCCTTTCAGCGGGCCTTCAGCAGCAGCCTTCAGCGCACCGTTAACTTCTTCCATCGTTACGTTCTTGGACAGCTCAACAACGAGGTCTGTCACGGAAACGTTCTTCGTAGGTACACGCATAGCCATACCGTTCAGCTTGCCTTTCAGCTGTGGCAGAACCAGGCTGACGGCTTTAGCTGCGCCCGTTGTGGAAGGAATGATGTTCTCGGCAGCAGCACGGGCACGACGCAGGTCTTTATGCGGCAGATCCAGTACTTGCTGGTCATTGGTATAAGCGTGAACCGTTGTCATCATGCCTTTTACGATACCGAACTGCTCGTCAAGCACTTTCGCGAAAGGAGCAAGACAGTTCGTTGTGCAGGATGCGTTGGAGATTACATTGTGGTTCGCTGCATCATACTTGTCTTCGTTTACGCCCATAACGATCGTGATGTCTTCGTTCGTTGCCGGAGCGGAGATGATAACCTTCTTCGCGCCGCCCTTCAGGTGAGCTTCTGCTTTCTCCTTCGCAGTGAAGATCCCTGTGGATTCTACTACGATTTCAACGCCATGCTCGCCCCAAGGCAATGCTTCAGGGTTACGCTCTGCAAATACCTTTACTTCGCGGCCGTTTACGATCAGCACGCCTTCTTTAGCTTCAACTGTCGCGTTCAGTCTGCCGTGCGTCGTGTCGTATTTCAACAGGTGTGCAAGCGTGCTTACGTCTGTCAAGTCGTTGATTGCTACGATTTCTACATCGTTGTTGTTCAGCGCTGCGCGGAACACGTTACGTCCGATACGTCCAAATCCGTTAATACCTACTTTAACCATGAGTAATTCCCTCCATATAGTGAAAGTTTTATTTATTCAAGACAGACCGTAAAGCCCGTCGAGACAACACATTCATAAAAAACACATTCTGTGAATTCCAAACATCTACGGCTCGCGCCTGCATGCAATTCTTGCACAGAGCTCCATGGCCGCCGCTTCATCGAGAACCAGAATGTCCTCTTGTCCGAACTTCAGCACGGAGTGAATGGCCTGTGCCTTGCTCACCCCGCCTGCGATTCCGATAATAATCTCCGTCCGGACAATGTCCTCCAGCCTGAGGCCCAGCGTCAGCATGCGGTGCACAACGGTGCCTTCTTCACTAAAATAGTAGCCAAAGGATTCCGCGACCGCTCCCTCCTTGCGGAGGTCCTCCATCGCCTCGGGCCCCAGCCGGCGCCGGCGCGCCATCTCCATGGCATCCCCGATGCCGTGAATAATGATTCGGGAGCTGCGAATGGAATCTACAATTTCCTGGATATTGGGATCCTGGACCAGGGACTGATACGCATCATCGCTCAGTAAATCCGGTACATGCAGCAGGCGGTATTCAGCTCCCACCTTCTTGGCCATCTTGGAAGCAATCGTATTCGCCTGAATCTCCACGCTCTCGCCGAGACCGCCCCGCGCTGGCACGAACCATGCGCCCTTCAGGGGCCCGCCAGCCGGCGAGCCCATCTGCTCTGCCACCTCAGCCAGCGTGGAGCCGCCGGTCACCGCGATCGTATCTCCGATGCGGGCCTCCTGCAGCAGCGCTCTCGCGCCGGCGCGGCCAAGCTCGCGCTTGACATCCGGCGAGGACTCGCTGTCTCCTGGCACGACGACGACCTTGCGAAGCCCGTAAGCCTCGCGAATCTGCTCTTCAAGATCGTCCAGCCCGAACAGGTCCTTCATTGCCGGCTCCAGCTGGTCCAGCAGCAGCTCACCGCTGCGGCTGATGCGCATGCCAAGGCTCTCGATTTCCAGCAGTCCCTGGGACTTCAGGAAATCGGTCTCTGCTCGCAGCACCCGCTCGGTCATAGCCAGAGACGCTGCAAGGGTTCGGCGGCCGACCATGCCTTGAGAGCGAATCTGCCGCAGCACCGTATATCTTCGCTTCAGAGTGTCCATCAGATCGGGCAGAAGCTGCTCTTGTATTTCTAATAAATGACGCATACCTTCCACTCCCGCAACTTCGTCTTTGGAGTTTGGTCTGGTGGTCAAAAAATGTCCCAGCTAAACTTTTTCAGTCCCACTAACATTCTAACGAATATCCGTGGCGGTTGCAAGTGTACCGAAAGTATATTTCTCCGCCCTTCTCCTTCTTATTCATGTCCATGAGAGATAAAATATAACGCCCGCTTGTATTTTAAAATGTCATCTGCTATAATCAATTCTGTTGCTAAATTTTTAACTGAATATGCGCCCGTGGTCCAATGGATATGACGTAGGCCTCCGGAGCCTGAGATCGAGGTTCGATTCCTCGCGGGCGCGCCATTTTTACTTACCATCTTCAGTTTTCCCAATATTGTTTTACCCATAAGCGCCCTGAACGGCTCTTTTTTTTACCCATTAGTTTGACTTTCTTTGACTTTTTGATTTCAATTGTTTATCATATGGGTAATACGGTAACAGTATTTTAATGAGGAATGTACTTTAGAGGAGGTTTCACGAATGAGTTTTATCCCTATGGTCGTAGAACAAAGCAACCGCGGTGAGCGGGCCTATGACATCTATTCCAGACTGCTGAAAGACCGCATTATCTTCCTCGGCTCCGATGTCAATGACGTGGTCGCCAATTCCATCATTGCGCAAATGCTGTTTTTGACAGCGGAAGACCCAGAGAAGGACATTCATCTGTATATTAACAGTCCGGGCGGCTCCATCACGGCCGGTATGGCTATTTTTGATACAATGCAATTTATTAAGCCGGACGTATCCACAATCTGTGTCGGCATGGCTGCCTCGATGGGCGCGTTCCTGCTGAATGCTGGCGCCAAGGGCAAGCGCTTCGCGCTGCCAAACAGTGAAATTATGATCCACCAGCCGCTGGGCGGTGCTCAGGGACAGGCTACGGATATTGAAATTCGCGCCCGCCGCATCCTGAAGATGCGCGATAAGCTGAACCACATTCTTGCCGAGCGCACCGGACAGCCGCTGGAGCGCATCGAGAAGGATACCGACCGTGACTACTTCATGACCGCTTCCGAAGCGAAGGAGTACGGACTGGTGGATCAGGTGCTGGAAAGCACACCGCCGCAAGGCATCTAACATCCAATCAACTTTTTCTCACAGCAAGAACAGGGGCTGTCTCTTGAGATCCGTAATCTCAAGGGACCGCCCCTTTCTCATGTGCCTAGATGCTCCTGCCAGAAACAGGCCTACTTCTTCCAAACGCTGAAGGGCAGCTTCATCTCCGGGAAGCCGTAGGCGTACGCCGTATATTCATACAGCTGGAAGTAGAGCACCGCCGCATCCCCTTGAATATAGAACGATGCATCGGCCGGCACACCCTGGAACCCGCCGAGGTAACCGCCTCCTTCCTCCAGCGTTTCCAGCACATACGTATCCAGCTTTTGTTTACGGTCACCCTGCAGGTTGATTACATCAGCAAGCTGCAGCTTCTTTCCATCTGGAAGTGAGAATGTCCAGCTGGTGCGATAGGTCATTCCGTGCGCCCCGCCAGCATAGGTATACTCATGTGCAGTCAGGCTCAGAATACCGTCACGATTATGGTGCACGATAAAATCTCCGGTATACTCATACGGTATCCCTTCCCGCGGAGCCGGCATCTCCTTCAATCCCTCGACCGATTCCGAGATAAAATCCTCGGCATGCTGTCTGAAGACGGCATTCATATCCGCCTCCACCTTGGCATTCGCCATCCCGCTCAGAACCGGGTAGCGAACCGAGATGTCTGCCTTTGGCGTCACTTCACGAAGAGTCCGGGTTTCAAGGGTAAGCTTATTTTGCGGCAGGCTGGTCAGGCTCAAGGTTTGTTCTGCAGAGCTCCAAGCTCCCTGCACGCCCATATATTGATGAAGCAGGTTGTATGGCAGGTATAGTCGTCCGTTGACCAGCTTTGCGTCTTTGCTGTTGCTGTAATAGCCGTTCACGAGCAGTCCGATCTCATCTCCCCCGTACACGTAGATCTTGATTTCGTGAAGAGCTCCGCTCAGCGTATAGGAACGCTCTTTGGCATCATAATGCAAGGACAAGCCCAGAACATCCCGCACCTCGGTGATTGGAACATATGAAGAGCCGCGGCTGACTATGCCCTTGCGGGAGAGCTCTTTTCCATCCCAGGTTACGGTAATCTCATTCACGGCCTGCAGGTGGCTCCGGGAGACCGTCGCGGCCTCAGCGCCCTGCGCCCCGCCGTCCATGACACTGCCCAAGGCAACGCCTGCTGCCAGCATCGCTGTGATCCATGTTCTGCGTATGTTCATTTCCATCACCTTTTCCTTATTTTGAAAAATTATGTATATGTCATTACCCGTCTCCCATTATATCTAACGGCACAGGGGTGAAAGGTAACAATGACAGTGACAATTCTGCAATGCAAAACAATGCAAAAAAAAGAACTGCCTCCGCATCGGATTTCTCCGCTTCAGGCAGCTCTTATGCACATTCAAACTCACCGCTGACGGTCTTAACGTCCGCTCTTCAGCTCACTCCAGGCCCGGTCATACACCGGCCGCGCTTCGCCGACATCGCTGAGCCACTCCGTGCGCTCCAGCTCTTCCGCTGTAAGATTAATCATGCGGTCATTGCGATATTCTTCACTGTGGAATTCCATTGCCTTGACGTTCGGGTTGCTGTAGCCGATATATTCGTAGTTCTTTGCGCTGACCTCCGGCTCCATCATGTAGTTCATAAACTTCTCGGCAAGCTCCTTGTTCTCTGCTCCCTTAGGAATGGCATAGTTGTCAGAGAATATGGTCGCCCCCTCTTCCGGCACGACAAAGCCGAGATCCGGCAGCTCTTTCGCAATAAAGGAGGCATCCCCGGACCATACAGTAGCGATCCAGCCTTCCTCCTGAATCATTTTCTGCTTGATGCTGTCGGTATCGAAGGCCAGTACATTCGGCACCAGGCTCTTCAGATCATTCACTGCCTCTTGAATTTCGGCCTCATTCGCAGAACTGTTGGAATAGCCATTCTTCTTCAGCGACATGCCGATGACCTCGCGATTGTCATCCAGCAGCAGCAGCTTGCCGCTGTATTCCGGATTCCACAGGTCGTCCCAGCTGCCAATGTCTTCCTTCACATAGTTCTTGTTATAGGCGATACCGGTAACCCCGGAGGTGTAAATGATTGAATACTTGTTGCCCGGATCAAAATCCGGGTTCTTGAAGGTATCCGACAGGTTCGCAAAATTAGGAATGTTGTCCAGCTCCAGCGGCTCCAGCAGATCCTCGCTGATCATCGTCTTCACCATATAATCGGAAGGCTGAATCAAGTCATAGCCGCCGCCGCCCGCCTGGAGCTTCGCCAGCAGGTCCTCATTGTTGGCGTAGTTGTCATACGTCACCTTGACATCGTACTTCTCCTCGAAATCCGCCAGCACCTCCGGGTCAAAATTATCCGCCCAGCTATAAATATTCAAGGTTTCCTTCTCCGAGCCGCAGCCGGCCAGAGACAAAGCTGCCACTGCAGACAGCATTCCGGCCAGCAGGAGCCGGGTCCATTTGTTTTTCAGATTCAATTCCATCCATCTCCTTTCAAAATAAACCGCCAGCCTCAGCTAAGCTGAATGCAATGCGGACATCCATTTGCTGCGTGGCTTGCAGACTAGAACGGAAGCGCCTTTTGCTTCTTCTGTCCTTTGCCGCGATTGAGCATATACTGTGCAAGCAGAATCAATATCACGCTGACGAGAATAAGCAGCGTACACAGTGCATTAATCTCCGGCGAGATGCCGCGCTTGACCTGTCCATAAATATAGATCGGCAGCGTGGTAGAGCTGGGTCCCGCCACAAAAAAGCTGACCATAAAATCATCGAGCGACAGCGTAAACGCGATCAGCGCACCGGCAATCATGCCGGGAGCAATTTGCGGCAGGGTCACATGCCGGAAGGTCTGCCAGCCGCTCGCACCCAGATCCATCGCCGCCTCCTCCAGCTGCCTGCCCATATTGGCCAGGCGAGCAGACACCACCACGTACACATACGACAAGCTGAATGTAATGTGGGCGATCATGACCGTGAGCTTGCTGAGCTCCAGCTGCAGCTGGGAGAACAGCACGAGCAGAGACAGCCCCATAATAATATCCGGGATGATGACCGGCAAATACAAGAGTCCGTTCAATCCCCCGCGGCTGCGGCGGCTCAAGGTCCGGAGCGACAAGGCCGCCAGCGTGCCCAGTACCGTGGAGACCGCTGTCGATACCAGTGCAATACTCAGGCTGTTTATCAGCGCCTCCTTCACATGCCGGTTATCCAGCAGCGAGAGGTACCAATCAAACGTAAAGCCTTCCCAGCTGCCGCTGAGCCGCGTGTTATTAAAGGAGTAGAGGACAATCATCAGGATCGGCAAATACAAAAACACCATCATGAGCAAGGAGTGCAGACCTAGCAACGCAGAGCCGCGCTTGTTCAAGATCTCCCCTCCTTCACATTCAGATGCCGGGCCTGCATGGCCCGGTTAAACAGCAGGATCATCACCAGCGAGGTCAGCACAAAAATAACTGACAGCGCGGCACCGAAAGGCCAGTTCCGCGCCCCCTGAAACTGGGCTTGAATGATGTTGCTGAGCATGCTGGATTTGGCGCCGCCCAGAATGTCCGACACGACGAACATGCCAGAGGTAGACACATAAACCAGCACGCAGCCGGTCATCATGCCGGAGCGGCTCTGAGGCAGAGTCACGTATCGGAAAGCTTTCCAGCGGGAAGCGCCCAGATCGGAAGCGGCATCCAGCAGGCGCTTGTCCATCTGCTCCAGTGCAACATAAATCGGCAGCACCATAAATGGAATAAAGTTGTACACCATGCCGAGCAGCACGGCTCCCGGCGTGTACAGCATCTGCAGCGGCTCGGCAATCAAGCCCGTCTCCAGCAGCAGCGTATTGACTACACCCTGCGTTCTCAAGAGAAGCACCCAAGCATAGGTGCGGATCAGGAAATTGATCCAGAACGGTACCGTTACCAGCAGCAGGCCCCAGGTCTGGACACGCGGGGAAGCGTTGGCTATATAGTAGGCCATAGGGTAGCTAATGAGCAGGCAGATAACGGTCGTTAGCACAGACAGCACAATGGTATCCCAGTAAATGCCGATATAGAGAGGGTCAAAAAATGTTTTGTAGCCCTCTATGCTAAACGAGAATTGAAGCTGGCCGAGTGCATTCCGCTGCAGCAGAGAGATGCCGATAACAATCAGCATCGGTACAATCAGAAACAGAGCCATCCACAGCAGCACAGGTGTCAGCAGCAGCTTGTTTCTGTTCATGGCCCAATCACCACTTGATCCGTGTCGTTCCAGCTTAGGCCAATAGAATCTCCGATGTCATACAGGTGCTCTTGGGACAGGTCCAGCGCCAGCGTCACCTTCATCGGCTCCTGATCCAGCTGAACCACCAGCTTGTGCACATTGCCAAGATACTGGATATCTTGAATGACGCCTGCCCTGCGAGCGCGGCTGTCTCCTTGAGGGAGCGGAATCAGCTTCTCCGGCCGGACAGCAAAAAGACCCTCCGGCGCAGAGAATATATTGTTCTCTCCGACAAAGGTCGCGGCGAACAGCGTCTTGGGCGACGCATAAATCTCCCGCGGCGTGCCGATCTGCTCTACCCGGCCTCCGTTCATAATGACGATCCGGTCGGAGAGCATCATCGCCTCCTCCTGATCATGCGTCACGTACACGAACGTAATGCCCAGCGTTCGCTGCAGATGCTTCAGCTCTGACTGCAGGCTTTTGCGCAGCTGCAGATCGAGTGCTCCCAGCGGCTCGTCCAGCAGCAGCACCTTAGGTTTGTTCGCAATGGCCCGGGCAATAGCCACACGCTGCTGCTGGCCGCCGGACAGCTGATGCGGATAGCGCCCCGTGAACGCAGCCAGCTGGGTCATGGCGACAGCCTCATCGACGCGCTTTTTGATTTCGGATTTGGAAAGCTTCTTCATCTTCAGTCCGAAGGCAATATTGTCCGCTACCGTCATATGCGGAAACAACGCGTAGTGCTGAAACACGAGATTCAGATCCCGCTGGTTCGCCGGCTGCTGTGTTACATCCTGCCCTGCGAGCCAGATTTGTCCCTCCGTCGGGTTCTCAAAGCCGGCAATCATGCGGAGAATCGTCGTTTTTCCGCAGCCGCTGGGGCCGAGCAGAGTCAGGAACTCTCCCTCCCGAATGGACAGAGACAGCGGCTGCACGACGGTCTGTCCCTGAAATTGCTTGGTGATCTGGACAAGCTCTATCACAGATAAGTTCCTCCCCTTCCCGTTTCGGAAAACCGTCTTTTTGCGATACCAAGAAAAAAGACCATATCCACACGGTATGGTCCGGACTATAGTCATGGTCGATTTTTGCATATTCACTATACCTTGTTTTGATGCGGTACACAACACTTTTGTCAGATGTAATCTCTTGCAGAGGGCGGTTTTCGCCCCATCCTGTAACAAGCTTCACTCCACGCAAAAAATGCCCGGCTGCACCAAGGGGCAGCCAGGCATCACTTAGGCTCTCATGCGGATCTGCAAGGCATATAGATCCCTTTACTTTAACTCGTACTGTACCTGCAGCTGTGTATTCAGCTTGATTTCGCCCGGCTCCACCGCTGTGGAGGCGAAGTCTGCTGAGGACGACAGCTTGGCTTCGTTTTGTACATATTCAAAACCGTAGTTCTGAACCTGACCTTCTACCACCTGGGTCACCACACCTAACTGGCGTTTAGCGGACTTGGCAATAGCTTGTGCCTTCATCTCTGCATTCGCCATCGCTTTCTCGATCACCTGGGCTTCAAACGCATCGCGGTTTTCCACGGAGAAGCGGACATCGCCAATCGCGTTCGCTCCTGCCTTGGATACGCCATCCAGCAGCTCACCGACCTTGCTGAGATCGCGCAGCGTCACCTGAAGCGAATGGCGGGCCGTGTAGCCTTTAACCTGCTGACCCTCTTTTTCGGTATAGGTATAGTTAGGCTGTACGTGGAACCGCTCGGTTTGAATGTCCTTATCCTGGAGCTTCCAGGTGTTCTTCAGCTCCTTCAGCACCTTATCCATTTTCTCGGCGTTATGCTTCTGGGCCGATTCTGCAGTAGCGGCCGTGGACTCTGCTCCAATGGACAGATAGACGATATCCGGCTTCACCGAAAGCTCGCCCTTACCGATCACCGTCACTCCCTGCTGTGCCGCGGCTTCCACAGCCAGCACCTCTGCCGCACCTCCAGCAGTAGAAAGCACAGCCGCGCCGCCGGTCAGCAGCGAGCCAGCCAGCATGACAGCACCTAAACGCTTGGTCAGACTATTCATGTTAACATCAGCCTCCTTCATCAAATATATGGCAGCCCCTCTACTGTAGCTTGCCTTACTTTTCTGACGAAGCTGTACTGGTAAATGTTGCAGAAGAAAGAGAGTTCTCTAAAGTTTAATCCGGCACTCCTCAATCGACACTCTGCGCTGTTCTCCACTGCGCACCTCATGAGCGACAATCTCCGGCGCATCCTCGCCGGCCTCCACCATTCGCGTGATCAGCCGTGCTCGCAGCTCGTCAGCGACAGTACGGTAGGCCTCCATGCCTGCAAGATTGCTCAGCTCATACGGATCTGCTTCCAGATCATACAATAGCTCCTCAACATACCGGGCAGAGCCTGCATCATCCTTCGGGTGGGCATCCGGCGCGGTCACGGCATACTTCCAGCGCTGCGTCCGAATCGCTCTGCCCACCTGAGATTCGCTGATTTGCACAAGGACCTCCTCCGGCCAGGATACCGGCTGCTTCTGAATAATCGGCAAAATCGAGCGACCCTGCATGTCTGCCGGCACCTCAATGCCAGCGGCGTCGAGCAGGGTCGCAGGCAGGTCCACCAGGCTGACCAGCTCACGCAGTTGTCCGCCTTGCAGGAAGCCAGGGCCATACAGCGCTGTCGGTACGCGAATGGAGCTGTCATGGGCGCTGCGCTTATACTCCTCATTCCGCGTTTTGAAATGACAGCCGTGGTCAGAGGTAAAGAGAATGATTGTACGCGAGGTCAGATTTAGGCTTTTTAGCGCGTCCCGGATTCTTCCCAAGCCCTCATCCAGACGTTTCACCATGCCGTAATAGCCTCCCAGGTGCTGCGGCGAGCTGCCCGTGAGCGCCCGCAGATCCGGCGGTGTCCAGCGGTCCGTATACAGCTCCTCCGAGCCGTCCGGTGCAGGATAATTGTCGGTATGGTTCTGGTGATGAGGCTCTATATAGGATAAGAAAAGAAAGAACGGATGATCCTGATGGGCATCCATGTATCGAATCGCTGCATCGGTCTGGGCATCGACCCGGTATCCTGGCAGCCTGACCTCTTTACAGTCGTTGTCGTACATGACCGTGTTGTAGGCATCCGAGGAGAATTCAAGCACATTGGATGCGAGCCAGTATTCATATCCGCCCCGCTCGTCAGCGGGAACCGGCTCCTGAGACGCCAGATGCCATTTGCCGATGTATCCGGTGTCGTAGCCGGCATCCTTGAAATGATGCGCCAGTGTACGGCGGTCTCGCGGCAGCGGTATGGAATTGCGGTAGCAGCCGCTTGCTGTCGCATACAGGCCAGTCTGCAGACAGGAACGGGCAGGGCCGCAGACCGGCTGGCAGGTGAACATATTATAGACATGCGTCCCTTCTCTTGCCATTCGGTCAAAGTTGGGCGTCAGCCCCAGTGGATTACCATGGACTCCTGTAGTATCCCACCGCTGCTGATCTGTAAAAAAAACGATTACATTAGGCTGTTCATTCGAGCGGGCTGCAGTCATATCAGCACCATCCTTTACTCAGATTCGTTCCTGGCCAGAGGCACAGCAGCATGCTGCTCAAGGCCCAGCCGGATGTACTGCTCTGCCGGCGCCTCCTCGCGGGCCATGACCTCCTGCAGCAGCTTCAGCATTCGCTCCTCTGCGCCCGGATCAGTGATCGGCTCCAGCTGCTGCGGGTCCTGCTCCACGTCAAACAGCATCGTCCGGAGATCATCGATCGGCTTGCCGTGAGCCACCGGTATTTGCAGCACCGGCACGCCCTTCGTGAAGGCAAAAGGCTCGTGCAGCTGAGACGATCTCAGCTCTGCCACCTCAAAGCGGGAGCGCATCCGCGTCGGCATCAGCGTGTAATTATATAACGGTCTGTTGTCTGAAGAAGCCGGTCCCCTCATGTAGACATACCGGCCGTCGGTACAATTCACATGTCCTCCGTGAATGCCGAAGATCGCGGCTTCCCGTACCGGTACATCCTGAGCAATGGTTTGCTGCAGGCAATGTCCTGTCATATCCGGGGGCACCTCAATCCCGAAATAGCGGAGGAGTGTGGGGGCCAGGTCTACATTTTGAACCAGGCTGGAGCGCCGTACTCCGCTTGCCTGTGTCCGCGGGTCCCAGATAAAGAGCGGCATATGGGCAATCTCGTTGTAAAACGGCATATTGCTCTTGGCCCACCAGTCATGCTCCCCCAGCAGGAAGCCATGGTCAGTATTCACAATAAGCATCGTATCCTCCCACATGCCCAGCTCATCCATTAGGTCCAGTACCTTGCCTAAGTAGGCATCGCACATACTTAGCAGTGCCGCATACTCCAGCCGGACATGATCAATCTCCTCCTGCGTCTCTGTCACCCGCCGATACATCGGCCAGTCAAAGTGCTTGCCCTCATACGTGTGAGGGTACAGCTCCCGGTATTTCTCCGGTGCATGAAACGGCTCGTGCGGATCAAAGGTTTCCAGCTGCAGGAACCAGCGGTCCTCGCCATGGTTGCGGCGGATAAATTCCAGCCCGGCCGCAAACGTCTTCGCTTGCGGGAAATCTTCTTCCTGACGGCAATATTGACGATTGATCCAATCCTGGCGGAACATGCCCTGCAGCGGACGGGTCGTTACCGTCTCCGGAGGAACCGGGTCCTTCACATGTCCTTTCCACGGATCGCCCTCCTGGCCCCGAATCAGCTCGAATGAGCTGTACCGGGTGTGATAGGTCGCGCCGCCGTCCTCCCAGTAATGCTGATGATCTGTTACAAGATGGGAATACACGCCATGACGCTTTAGCAGCTCCGGCATAGAGTCATCAAACGGCTCGATCGGCCCCCAGCTGCGATGCAAAAAGTTGTGCCGGCCGGTGTGCAGCTCCCGGCGTGCAGGCATGCATGGCATGCTGCCTACGTAAGCCTGATCGAACACGGCCGTGCGCTCCGCCAGTCGGCGGAAATTCGGTGTATGGGTCCAGTCGCAGCCATAGGGGGACAGCATGCGGCGGTTCAGCGTGTCAAACATGAGCATTACAGCTTTCATGGACATCCCCTCCAGAAGGATTATGATTAGATTTTTACAGATCTCATGAACTGATATATTAGCAAACCTTAGTTGTAATGGATGCTGCTCAGCACACTCACATCATCAAACCGGGAATCACTCCGGTGAGAGAACAGCCCGATGGAGCCGGCGGCAAACTGGGTGTCCGTAGTGGACAGCTCCAGCACTCCGTTCACCCAAAACTCCAGATTGTTTCCGTTCAACACAGCCTTGAACGTATACCATGTGCCAGGATTGAAGGTATACGCTTTGGTGGTCAGATCCGTGTACACCCCGCCAACGGTCTTCTGAATCTTGAGAATATTGCCGTTCGTGGAGTAAGAGAACGTGTACTTATTCGCCGCATCCTGATAGCGCCCCTCCAAGCCAATTCCGGAGTAAGACCCGCCGAAGGCACCTGCCTTCACCCGGGCAGACACCTCGTAATCTGTCCAGGATGCACTTCCTTGTACTGCCCTCGCACTTACCGCCGTCGTATCACTCTGGCGATACGCTTTGCTGCCGTCTGTCATCACAGCCCATGACCCGGTATTCGTCACCCAACCTGATGCGGTCCCCGACTCGAAATCGTCGCTGAACAGCACGGCGGGCGAGGCGCCGCCGGTATCTGGCCCGGTACGAAACATAACCGTTACCTGTGCCTGAGTGCCTCCGGCTTCCGTAAACGTCAGCACTCTGCTGTAGTTCGTATCCGGCGCCAGACTGGAGGGGTCCATGGAGAAATAGATTTCCCGCTCTCCCCGCAGATTGCCTGAAGTCTGCGACAGGGTTAACCCTCCGCCCTGACCGGCAGCGGACCACAGGGTGCTGAGCCCTCCGCCTTGGTTTACCAGCTTGATTTTGTGCATTTGATTCCGGTTGTCTATCGTTTTGGTGCCGATGTCAATGACAGGAGCAGTATATATTTGGGCTGGCGGAATGCTGCCGATGGCGCCGATCTCATTGGTCTCCTCAAATTTGAGGGTAGCTCCTTTTCGAGCGGTCAGCTTCAGCTGCAGCCAGCGTGCCGATACGTTTGCCGGCACCGTAAAGCTGATGGCCTGCTCCCCTTTATTGCCGTAGGGAACATTGATATTGAACGAGCCGCTCTGAAAGCTGGTGTACGTCCCGTTCGCGGGGTTCGTGTAGCCCGCTTCCCAGGCTACCTCAATACCTGTTCCGTCTCTCTGCTCGTCGTTATACACGATAATGGTTCGGGTTGTACTGCTGCCTGCCGCGAAGACCGGAGGATGGACGCCAATCCGGTTCAAGCGGTCTCCTTCCTTATCAAAGGCAGCCACCGGAGAAAATGTATTCTTGGTATATTCGTAAGAATCCGAACGAATGAAGGCAGGATGCGACGAAGAGAAGACATTGAACATGGGCCGCTCGATTTTGGCAGGCTTGATCCCTTTGGCAGAGAGGTCGGTCCATACCGGGTAAATCGTATCCTCAATCACTTCATAAGCGTAAATCCAGTTATGGTAATACCGGATGTCTGCATACCCTGCATAGCGCATACCCCGGACCATGCGATCCGCCGCACGATGCCAGACAGCCTGAGAAACCAAATTATCGTTCATATAATCCTTGGTATTCCCGCTGGTGTAAGCGCCGCTTGCATCCAGCACCGTCCAGCCCTGAGAAGGGGTGTAGGCTTCGCCTTCGCCCTTTGGCTTGGAGGCATTGTTCGTATACAGCCCGTATAAATTGCTGTGGTTCATCCATCCGTCCGGGTACCCGCCGGTATAATGATGGTTCTCCTGATCGTCTGTCGTCGCGTCATCCTGAATGATGGGGCGGGTGGTATCCACCGCCTTGATGGCGTTAGTGACTGCGGGAATCAGCGTATTGGCATTGCCGGGAATATGCTGGAAATTCTCATTTCCGCCGCTCCACATGACAATGCTGGGGTGATTTCTGTTACCAATGACCCATTGCTGAACCCATTTGTTCACATGGTCCATCGCAGCCGGGTTAAAGCTGTGGCGATTGTGATATTGCCAAAAAGGGGTTTCATCAATAATCAGCAGTCCGATTTCATCCGCATAATCGTACAGCTCCCGAATGGCTCCACCAATATGAGTTCGGGCCACATTGTAGACGGCCTTCCACTCATCCATCTGCAATTTAACCTGGGCAATATTCGTGTCCTTATAGGATTCCTTTGCAGAGAGCGCGGTTCCTGCGCCGCTTCTTACATGCCAGTTGGATTGAAGGGAATCGCCTCTCAGATTGGTCTTGATTCCATTCAGCTGATAGTAATTGCTGTTCACCGAAAATTCCCGGAACCCGAAGCGGGTCGCAGAGGAATCCCTTGTAACGCCTCCCTGTACCAAGGAGGTATTCAGGCTGTACAGCTTGGGATCATGCGTCCACCAATACTTGGCATCGGTCCAGGGTACATTGGACAGCGATACCGTTTGGCTGCTATTCGCAGCCAGGGTTACGGTGCGGTCGCCAAAGCTTTTTTCCAGGCTCCCGCCGATCAAAGACGCACTATTCGTTACGGTCACGCTCTGACTAGAGGAGGTCGCATTCGTAACGGTCACGTATACAGAGATGGTATCATCAGCTGCATTACTGTTATTGTTCAGATCAGTAAGGATATGGGTGTCTGAAATGTACACCTTCGGATACGCGATGAGCTCGACATCATCGGTAATGCCACGGCCCTGACCCCAGGACCGATCATCTACGCCTACCGGGTACAGAGATTGTCCACTGGCATCCACCGCATCCGCAGGCAGCTGGTTCGAGCTCCACACCCTCACCTCCACCGCATTGCTTCCACCCACTTGAGCGACAGCCGTAATATTCAGCTTGTAGGGAAGCCGCGTCATTAAATAGCCGTCCGTTTCGGTAGCTAGCGGAACACCGTTCACCAGCACCTTGGCCAGCGGAGCTACCTGCTCAAAGGATAAAAAGATTTCTTTTCCCGCCATCGAGGAAGGCACGGTAAAGCTGCTTCGGTAAATCCCGTGATTCAGCGATTCCCAGCTCGCCGGGTACCCGAAATCGTCAGGACTGTCCCAGTAGGAGGGAACCCGTATATCATGCCGGGCAGCTCCGCCATTAGGGTAAAAATCCCATATTCCGTTTAACGATACGTTCTCACGGTCATGTGCACCTGCATGTGCTGGAGTCGGAAAGGTAACCATGGGCAGCATGGCCAATACCATGCTGATTACGATCAAAAGTGAGAGTGCTTTCAGGGAGTGAACTTGACTACCCATACGCTTGACCTCCTTTTAATGGTCGTTCCGTACCACGGAGTGCTCATCCAGATTCAGTGTCGAGGAAGCTCCGTCTGCGGAGCGGATCGTGATCTGCAGTCGTTTGCCGCTCTCCTCGATCAAGGCGTTCGTAATGCTCACCTCCTTCTCATCATAGATGATGCTCAAGAGACATGCATTGTCCTGAATCACCCCCTTTACGGAAACGGCCAGCGTTGGCGCTTTGGTTCCGTATTGCTGCGCAATAAAGGCCTCACCCACACGGCTTCTGGCCTGGCTGAAGGTGCCGTCTGTGTACCATCTCATCGTCAGCTGGCGACCTCCACCAGCCAGATGAAGCGGCTGCACGCCCTCGTCCGGCTCTGCGGCCGGGACTGCCAGCCAGCCCTCCTGCAGCTGAAACCGCTGCTCCGCCTCGTGCGTGCCGGTGCCCTGCAGCCAGTCGGCAAGGATGATAAGCGGCAGCTGACGGTCCACATACAGCCAGCGGCGGTGGCGGACCGGTGAAGCCAGGCGTTCATAGCCATTATGAGCCGCATCCACCAGCTCATACTGCTCCGTGCTCAGATGACGGTATACTGTCGGCACGGCCTCGGGCTCTGCCCATTGCTGGGTGGAGGCATACGGGGTCTGATCCAAGCCATCAATCGTTACCGTATTGTGCGCATAGGTTGATTTGAAGTATCTCCGCCATTCCCCCTCTTGGTACGTGTATCTGCCCGGGTCCACGAATACCAGCTGGCCATCCAGCGCCCATTCGAAGGAGAGGCAATCGGCATGCCCGTGAGCATCGCCCAGCGGACCGGCATCAAAGGCCAGATAATGTCTGGATGAGCGCATGATGTAGTAGCCGGCATCAGGAAATACAGTGCTGACCCCATTTGAAGGGGTATGCCGTGACTCCTGGATGGCGTTAAAAGCGGCCTCATAGGCCTCCGGCCCAAGCTGCCACAAGGCATCTGCGGACAGCTCACCTAGTGCCAGCAGCGAGGAATCCTCCAGCAGTGCCCCGGCCAGACCGATCATATAGCGCCCGCTCTTGCTCCAGTCCGAATCCGACCAAGGTGTACAGGTGCCATCCGGGCGGGTAATGGCCGCCACATAACGTGCCATGCGCTCCAGCCGGTCTCCGAACAGAGAAGGAAGGACATAGCCCAGGCGCGCTCCCATCAGCGCCGGAAGCAGAAACAGGTTCATGCTCGAAATATGATAAGAGGTCGCCATTTCGTTGTGCACTCCGTCAGGCAGCACCTGCCGCAGCAGGCACAGCTCCAGCCGCTCCGCAGCAAGCTGACGCCACATCGGAGCCTCCGGTGCAGCCGGCAGGCATATGCCGAGAAAGAACAAGCCCTGCATATGTATGGAGGCATGATTCATGTCCGGCGTACCGAAGTAGGCTGTCAAGTAACGAGCATGCTGACGCAGCGACGCCTCCAGCTTCCCCTGGAAGCTGCCTTCCTGCAGCACCCGGCTTCTCTGCAGCAGCGTTGCACCCCAGAGCCAGCTGTGTGCCCGCATGCTGACCTCCAGCAGACGCCACGGCCCGCGTTTTTGAAAATACGCTGCGGCCTCATATGCCTCTCCCTCCGGCATCGGATTTTGTTCAATCCAGGTGATTACATCGCGCTGAAACACCTCCGCGTAGCTCTCCTCACCGGTCAGCAGGTATGCAATCCCCAAACTCATGACATGCAGGTGACGGTTCAGAATCCATTCGAATTCCAGATCCTCCGTGGGATTTACACTCCAGCTGGGCGGAACTCCAATCGGCACAAATTCACGCGCAGCCATGGAAAAAGGTACTTTATAGCAGCCCGTGACAGCCATGTCAGCGGTCTGCATCGCCTGCTCCAGCTCATCTGCGAAATGCTTTTTATAGATCTGTATGGCTTTGGCCAGCTCTCCTTCGCTCAGAAAATACCGGAGTCCGCCAACATGGATGCTCTGTTCATCTGTATTCAAAGTCTTCATTGCCGTTTGCCTCATTTCTGTCAGCATTTATGCTTGCATAGTGTGGAACGCTTTGTGGAGCTGCCTGTGGAATCGGTGTCATGATCATGCGGCCCGGCAGGTGCGAAAGAAGGGCTTCAGAGATGGTCATCTCCAAGCCCTGCCGTCGCCAGCCCTATTCCAACCTTATTTCATGGACGAATACCATTCATTAGCTTCCTTCTCCAGCTGCTCGCCACCCGCCTTACGCCACTTCCCTACAAATTCATCAAAGTAGCTGATCGGCTTGTCGCCAGTAATGATCGAAATGTAGGCCTCATCCTGCAGCTTGTCGAGCTCCGCACGGTATTTGCCTTCTGACTCCAGCGCCGTGAACAGCTCGTTCTGGATGCCGCCCTCGTCCAGCTTATGCTCTGCGCCGAATTCATTTCTCATCTTGTTGTCCACATCCTGATGCTCCAGCATCTGGAACGGATTGATAACCAGGTGACCGCCAAGCTTCGCCATTGCGGCTGCATTATGCTCAGGATCGATCGGAGTAGCTACCTTAACACCATCCTCATCCTGGTAATGCCAGTGCTTGTTCTCCATGCCGTACCACATAATGCTGCGCTCTTGATAAGTAGCGTTCATCGTCTCCAGCATCTCCAGCATGCGGATCATCTTGTCTGGGTCCTTCTCCACTTGCTTGCCAAAGCTCACAAAGCTGCCGCTCATCATATTTTGCTGCCACATGCCCCGCTTTCCATCCTCGCCAACCGGCGGCTCGCCCTGCACGAGAGCTTCCGCTGCAGCGCTGTTCAGCTTGCCCAGCTCCGTATTGTTCGGACCTGCATTTCTGCTGCCCAGCTGCGGAATCCAGTGATAGAAGTAGCCCTGGCCAGATGTACCGATACGTCCGTTAATAAACGCATGGGTCAGTGCCCAGTTGCCGCCCTGGTTTTCCCCTGTAATAAATTCCGGATCAATAATGCCGTCCTTAAACCATTGGTTCAGCATCGTAAGCGCTTCCTTCATTTCCGGCTGAATCGCGGAGTAGACGAGCTTGTCATCCCGAACCTGCCAGATCATCTTGTCATTGCCTTTGTCCCCGTTGAAGATATCCGGCATATAGCCGAAGGCGCCAAAGACTGCAGCCATCGCAGAATAGGATAGACCGTACGTGTCCTTCTTGCCGTTGCCGTCCGGGTCCTCCGTTGCAAATTTATACATGAGCTCCTCAAATTGTTCAAGGGTCTTCGGTGCCTCTTCGACCCCGACGTTCTTCATCCAGTCGCCCCGATACACAAGCGGTGCCCGGTGCTGACCCTGTGGAACGACATACGGAATGCCATACAGCTTGCCGTCAATTTTGGAATATTCAAAAATACCAGGAAAGCTCTTCTCTAGGCTGGCATACAGCGTCGGCGCATGCTGCTTCAGCAGGTCCTCCGGAATTTCTGCAAGTACATCGGACTTGATATATTTCTGCAGTGAGCCGAAGCTGCGCACCTGCATCCGGTCGGGAATTTCACCGGAAGCGAACTTCAGGTTCAGAAGCTCCTCGTATTTGTTATTCTCGATGTTCAGAATGTCGAGCTCCACGTTGTATTTTTCATTGGCATACTTCACAAGCTCCCCATCTTTGTCTGTCGGGCCGATGTGATAGGATGCGATGGAAAGGGTATGCTTCTTGTCCTTTTCCTCCTCTACAGCCGGTGTACTTGGGCTGCTCGTTCCGCCTTGCCCCGCACTCGTGCTTTCCTTGGAGCAGCCGGATACGATCAGAGCTGACGACAGCAGCAGTGCAGCAGAGCCTCGAAGCCATACAGACGCTTTGTTTTTCATGTTTCATGGACCTCCCTGAATAAATTATTATCCTTTTAATGAGCCTACAAGAATTCCTTTTACGAAATGCTTTTGCAGGAAAGGGTAGAACAGGATAATCGGAATCGTCGTTACCATCACCGTCGCCGCTTTGATGGTCTCCGGGTTGGCAACCTCCTCAGCATCGTTCAGATTCATCATCTGCTGCGTACCCTCCAGAACGATTCGGCGCATGACAACCTGCAGCACCTGATTGTTCGGATCGGTAATATAGATGAGGGAATCGAACCACGCATTCCAATGCCATACCGCGGTCCACAGAACGACCGTAGCCAGAATTGGCATGGAGAGCGGAATCACAATCCGGAACAGAATGACAATGTCATTGGCACCGTCAATCTTGGCAGACTCCTCCAGGCTTTCCGGCAGCGCCATGAAGAAGTTACGGCAAATAATCATATGAAAGGTATGAAGAAGTGTCGGGAGCACGAGCGCCCAGGTCGTATTCATCATCCCCAGTGACTTAACGAGCAGGAACAGCGGGATGAGACCGCCGCTGAAGAACATCGTAAAGACAACAAACATCGTCCAGAAATTCCGGTGCGGAAAATGCCGCTTGGCCAGCGGATACGCTGTACATACGGTTACGATCAACGTCAGCGCCGTTCCCAGGGCCGTCCTTATGATCGTATTGCCGAAGCCCGCCAGCACGAACTCATTGGACAGCACCTTTGCGTAATTGTCCAGCGTCCACGTCTCCGGCAGCAGCCGAACGGTCGCGAACGACGATTCCGGCGAGCTGAAGGAGAGGGTGAACAGGAACAGGAACGGGTATAGCATACTTATACATAATAGAATGAGCAGTGCGTAGTTAAATACGTCAAACGCTACACTCGATAAACTCCATCTGTGCTTCATTGCAGCTTCCCTCCTACCACAAGCCGTAGTCGTTCACCCGTTTCACTATGGCGTTCGTAATGACGATCAATGTAAAGGCGACGACGTTCTTGAACAAACCCACTGCTGTTGCAAAGCTGTACTCCATATCGACCAGACCTCTTCGATAGGTGTAGGTGCTCAGGACGTCCCCGACTTCATACACCGCCGAGTTGTACATATTGAAGACCTGGTCGAAGTCGTCGTTCACCAGCTTGCCGATGGCAAAAATAAACATAATCGTAATAACCGGCATCATCGAAGGAAGCGTAATAAAGCGGATGTTATGATAACGATTCGCTCCATCTACCTTGGATGCCTCGTACAGCTCGGGATTAATACCTGTAAGCGCTGCCAAATAAATGATCGAGCTCCAGCCGATTTCTTTCCACATGTCGGTAACGACCAGGACCGTACGGAACCACTTCGGATCGGCCATGAAGTAGATGGGATCGAAGCCCAGCCATTTAATCACGGCATTCAGCGGTCCGATAGACGGGGACAGAAACTGGATGAATAAGGATGCGATCACGACCCAGGATAGAAAATGGGGCATGTAGCTCACCGTCTGGACAATCCGCTTGAAGAACACCAGCCGGATCTCATTCAACAGAATTGCCAGGATGATCGGAGCCGGGAAGCCGAACAGCAGCTTATACGCACTAATAATAAGCGTATTGCGAAACACCTGCCAGAAGCTCTCCATCCCGAAAATGTCCCGGAAGTGCTCCAGACCAACCCACTCGCTCCCCCAGATCCCTTTACTGAACACATAATCCTTGAAAGCGATCTGGAGTCCGTAGATCGGTACATAATGGAACATGACATAATAGAGGAAAGCCGGCAGAAACAACAGCACCAGATATTTGTGTCTGACATAGGGGCGAAGTGCAGGCAGCTTCAGCTTATTCATATGTTGTTCACCTCGTCTTTCATCGCGGTTTAGCGTGCATCCCGCTTGCGTAGCCTAACTATATCGGCCCTGATGCTTGTTGAACATCGTAAACATTCGCAGGCATATAAAAATGCGTCATTTCGGCAATATAAACATTTCCACCTCATAATAAAAAGCGACGGAATGCCGCGAATCCATTGACTTTTATCCACTTATTTCCTACATTTTAAAGACTACGTACGATAAGGGGGAGGATCGATGCTAACGAAACTGCGGCGCAGAAGCAATTTCTTCTTCCGGCTCATTCTGTCGTACATCCTGCTGCTCGTGCTTGCGGTTGTGCTGGTAGGCTACGGCTCGTATCTGCAGTTCACGGAGCAGTATAATGAGCAGGTTCAGCAGGTCAATGAGCGGATTCTGAGCCAATGGAGCGCAACGATTGACATGTCGATTGTCCAGAAAGCGGAATCCATCTACCTGGGGCTTGTCACCGACTCCTTCCAAAATTCCGACCTGCTGCATCTGTTCACCAATACCGCCGACGGACAGTATACCAAGATCCGGAACGTCCAGAGCTTGCTGTCTACAGCCGCGGCCACCGCACCGGACATTGTAGAGTCCGTGGACATGTACGTGCTGGGCTCGTCCCTGCGGGTATCGTCGCTGCGCGGCGTCACGTACGGGAATGATCCGGCCTCTGACAGCAAGCAGAAGCTGGAGTGGATTACCACCGCGGCCGAAACAGGCCCGACCTCCTTGTGGCTGCTGACCGACGCCGAGACGCGGCTGGCAGGGCAGCAGCCTGCCAAGCGGCTCACCTTCCTCCGGCCTTATCCCCTGGTAGCCGACCGCTCAAAGCAGCGCGGCTTTATCGCGATTCATATGCATGCCCAGCTGATCGATCAGCTGATTGCCAATAAATCATCCAATGACGAGAGCAGCACGCTCCTGCTGGATGCCTCCGGGAAGGTGCTCGCCTCCAGCGCGCCTTTTTTGCCCAGTGAGGGCTGGGATGACATGGTAAGTCGCATTGTGAATGAGCCCCAGCCCAGCCTGCACCAGCTTGTCGATCTTGGCGGCCAGGCTACCATTGCCGGCTACCAGACCCTGCCTTACTATGGCTGGAGGCTTGTCAGCTTCACCCCCGTGGAGGAGTTCTACAGCAAGGGCCGCCGCATTCGCAACAATGTGCTGTTTACGAGCCTGGCGGTCATTGCCATCGGCCTGCTGCTGGCGCATATCTTCGCCTCCCGCTTCTACAACCCGGTACGGACCATTGTAACCTCCGCCCGGGCGTGGCTGGAGCAGGATCATGCCGAGGTGAAGCGGAAAGAGAACAGCTCCTCCAATGAGTTCCTGATGATTAATGAGATGATTGGCGGCTTGTCTGTTCAGGTGAACGAGCTGCAGCGCACGCTGAGCTCGAACCTGCCGGTCATGAAGCATAATTTCGTATATGGATTGCTGCTGCAGGGCTATACATCGAATGAAGAGGTCAGCGCTCGCCTGAAGCTGCTGCGCTCCTCCTTCCCTTTCAGCCGCTACACAGCGGTTCAGATTCAGCTTCCTCCGCAGCAGATGATTGAGATGGACACGGAAACCCGAGAGTTTGTGAAGTTCTATGTCATGGGTAAAGCGGAGGAGCAGCTCAGCCATGATACCATGCGGGTCATGGCCGCGGACCTGCCGGGCGATATTATCGGCATCGTCGTCAATCTGGAGGAGCCCGCCATGAGCACTCTGGCAGAGCGTTGTCAGGATCTCGTGTCTGTCATCTACGCCAACTTTATGGTCGAGGCTACGGTGCTGCTCGGCAGCACTGTAGAATCCGCACTCGCGCTCCCCGACTCCTATAAGCAGACGGAGAAGCTGTCAAGCTATCTGTACTACCTGCCGCGAGTGCAAGCGGTGTATGAGGTTGAGCTGCTCCGCCGGGAGGAGAGTCAGGAGGAGATTCCGGAGGAGCTTGTAGACAGCTTCGCCAAGAGCCTTCGCAGCCGCCAGCCGGAGGTGACGGAGCAGGCCTTGCTGCTGATCATCGAGCATATGGCCAAGGGAAGCTACTCCCTGCATCATTGCGAGCAGCGCTGGTCGGAGACGATTAATGCTTTTTACGGCTACCTGAAAGAAATGAACTTCCGCTCCAAGGATATTGTGTCTGCTTATATGCAGGAGGAGCTGAAGGAGGTCAAGCACATTGTCGAGTTTCAGCAGCTGCTGTTCCGGATGATCGTCAAGACCTGGACGATGCTGGAGAAGAAGAGCAATGACCGGACTTACGAGGTCGTGGATCGGGTTAAATCCTACATTGAGGAGCAGTACCATATGCCGCTGTCCCTGGATTATTTAGCAGACCTCGTGCAGACCAGCCCGCGTTACTTGAGCAAAATCTTCAAGGATGAGACCGGCATGAACTTCGTGGACTACCTCAATTCGGTCCGTATGGACCGGGCAAAGGAGCTGCTGCTTACGACCGAGCTGACTGTTGAGGACATCTCCAGCAAAACCGGCTTCAACAGCTCTGCTTACTTCATCCGCAAATTCCGTGAAGCGCATGGAACCACCCCCAAAATGTTTCGGCAAATGCAGCAGTAGGACGCTGCGTTACACATACTGAATATCGCCACACCGACAATGGGGCCGCCTTCAAGATCCAAGGATCTTGAGGGCGGCCCCATCATGCGCTACAGCGGTGTCGTTAGTGCCAGCGCAGCGCTAATATTAAAAAAGCCTTGATGCTCAAGGCTTTTCCTTACTTATGTCACAGTGGACGGCGGAGCCGTCCTTCATTACTGATTCTCCAGCTCTTCTTTGCTCACCAGGTTCACTAAGGAAGTAACCGCCTGCTCCGCGTCAGCGCCATCGGCGCTGATATAAACCTCAGTACCCGAACTGATGGCAAGGCTCATGATGCCCATAATACTTTTGGCGTTCACTTTTTTATCATCTTTTTCCACGAAAATTTCAGATGAATATTTATTCGCTTCTTGAACGAACAACGCGGCCGGTCTGGCATGTAGACCCGTCTTCAGCCGAACAACTACCGGGTGCTTGGTCATGGAAAGTTTACCCCCTATTTATAAAATCTTGATTACCTTTTTCAGCCTTCACATTTCTAATATTATACCATCTTACCATACAGGACACTAGTTTATAAAGCTTCAGCCGTTTCGGATTTTTTCCGCCAGCTCGTCAATCTTGCGCAGCCTGTGGTTCACTCCCGACTTGCTGACGGTTCCCTTCAGCAGCTCTCCGACCTCTTTCAGATTCATATCGGGATGCTGAAGCCTGATCTCGGCGACCTCGCGGAGCTTATCTGGCAGCTTGTCGAGGCCGACCTCTCGTTGAAGCAGCTTGATGTTCTCAATCTGCCGGATGGCGGCACCGATCGTCTTGTTCAGATTCGCCGTTTCACAATTCACGATCCGGTTCACCGAATTGCGCATGTCCCGCATGATGCGGACATCCTCGAATTTGAACAGCGCCTGATGGGCCCCGATCAGATTCAGGAACTCGATAATCTTCTCGCCTTCCTTGATGTAGAAGATGAACCCCTTCTTGCGCTCGATACAGCGCGCGTTCAGGTGAAATTCATTCGCCAGATCGACCAGGGCCTGACAGTGCTCCTCATACATGGAGGCAATCTCCAGATGATAAGAGGAGCCCTCCGGATTGTTCACCGAGCCTCCGGCCATAAAGGCGCCGCGCAGGTAAGCGCGTTTACAGCAATTTTTGCGGATAATTTGATCATCAATCCGGGGAAGAAACAGAAAGCCCTCGGACACAATATGGAGTCCCTTTAAAATTTCCTGAACCTGAGCGGGAATCCGGACGATATATACATTATTCTTCTTCAAGCGCATTTTTTTACGCACCAGGAGCTCCGTATGCACTTGAAAATGCTTCTTGATCAAGGAATAAATCCGCCTTGCAATCGCGGCATTTTCTGTCGATATGTCCAGAACGATCTTCTTGCTGGATAGCTGAACGGATCCGTTCATGCGAATGAGCGCGGACAGCTCGGCTTTCTCGCAGCAGCTCTGGCTTTCGATCATGGTTAGTTCTTTTTTGGTTTGAGCCGCAAAAGACAAGGGACTCACCTCTCTCTGGAAATCCAGTCGTTCACCAGCTGGTAAATATGCTGGCTCAGACGTTCCGCATCATGACGGAGGTAGGTCCGGAACAGCACGAGCTTGTCGGCAATCAGCTTGTAGCCCCGGCTCGTGACCTCATCCCGGTCCAGAAGCACGGGCTTCGCCCCCTGCTCCGCATACTGATCCTGGACCTGTGGCGGAATTTCTCCGTCATTGACGATCACATAGTCAAACAGATGAAGGCCTATATGATCATAAATGGCCTGGAGATGATCACCGACCGTATAATTGTCGGTTTCTCCGGGCTGTGTCATAACATTACATACAAATATTTTTATAGCCTTGGACTGTACTACTGCTTCCGCGAGCTTCGGCACGAGCAGATTGGGAAGAATGCTCGTATACAGGCTTCCCGGTCCGATCAGAATCGCATCCGCCTGCATGACAGCCTCCAGCGCTTCCGGCAGCGGCTCCACTTCCTCCGGCTCCAGAAATACGCGCTTGATAACGCCTCCAGCCTCCGGAATCTTGGATTCCCCGGAAACGATACTGCCGTCCTCCATCTCCGCATGCAGCACCACGCCCTCGCCAGCCGCAGGCAAAACCGCTCCACGACAGACGAAAACCCGGCTCATCTCCTTGACCGCGGTTACAAAGTCACCGTGCATGTCGGTGAGCGCTGCCAGGATCAGATTGCCGAGGCTGTGGCCTGCCAGATTGGAGCCGGCGCTGAAGCGGTACTTCAGAATATCCGCCAGCAGCGGCTCAACATCGGCAAGCGCCGTTAATACGTTCCGAATATCTCCCGGAGGAGGCATCTGCAGCTCACTGCGAAGAATGCCGGAGCTGCCTCCATCATCGGCTACAGTGACGATTGCTGTGATGTCGAGCGGCTTCTCTTTAAGCCCCCGAAGCATGACAGACAGTCCTGTTCCGCCCCCCATCACGACGATGCGGGGACGCTTTCCGGCTGTTTGAGCCACATTCATCACTTCCCTCAGTTAATGCCGGTCCCGGTCATGATCGCGGTGGCTTACCGAAACCTTCTCGGTTTCACTCGCCGACAGCATCTTTCCGAGATATTCCGAGATTGCCACAGAGCGGTGCTTGCCACCGGTGCAGCCAATGCCGATGATTACCTGGCTCTTTCCTTCCTTGCGGTACTGCGGGATCAGGAAATGGAGCATATCGAGCAGCTTCGTCAGAAAGGCCTGCGTTTCCGGCCACTTCATCACATACTCGTATACATCACTGTGCTGGCCCGTATTGGGGCGAAGGGTCTCTACATAATGGGGATTCGGCAAAAAGCGGACGTCAAACACCAAATCCGCATCAATCGGAATGCCGTATTTGAAGCCAAAGGAGGTCACATTGACCGTCAGCATGCGGTTTTCCAGATGCGTAAACCGGGAAATAATCGTTTCCTTCAGCCGCGCCGGCTTCATGAGGCTGGTGTCGATAACCTGCGTCGCTGAGTTCTTCAGCTCATCCAGCATCTTGCGCTCCAGGCGGATTCCGTCGAGCGGCATCCCCTCCGGCGCCAGCGGATGGCGGCGGCGGCTCTCCTTGTAGCGCTGGACGAGCACGGAATCCGTCGCATCCAGAAACATGATTTCGCTGTGGATCGTAAAGTGATCCTTGATGTAGTTCAGCGACTCCGCCAGCGCGGTGAAAAATTCCCGGCCGCGAAGATCAATGACCAGCGCGACCTTGCCGATCTTGCCGTTCGATTGCTCAATCAGCTCCGCAAACTTCGGAATCAGCACCGGGGGCAGATTGTCGACACAGAAAAACCCGAGGTCCTCCAGGCTCTGTACAGCCAGCGTCTTTCCTGCTCCTGACATGCCGGTAATGATAATTAGCGTGGCCATCGAATTGGTCTTGCCGCGTTCCTCTGTTTCCAGCATCAGCGTTCCCTCCCTTGAACATTATCCTCTAGTGACAGGCCGTCTCCTTCGTTATCGTCTTGATTAAGAGCGCAGGTGAAGGCCGGCAGCGCCGACGATTCCAGCATCATTGCCAAGCTCTGCCGCTACGATGCGAACACCGCGCTGCAGCGGCTCCGGCGTCAGCTTCTGAAATACCGAACGAATTTCATCAAACAGGAAATCTCCGGCCTTGGATACACCCCCGCCGATAATGAACACTTCAGGATTCAGGACCGCGGCCACGGAAGACATGGACTTGCCCAGGTAGTAGGCCGCACGGTTGACGATGCGCATAGCTACCTCATCTCCAGCCTTTGCCGCATCAAACACTTCCTTCGCCGTTATGCTGTCTGCCAGTGCCAGCGAGGTGCGATCCCCCCGGGCCACCGCGTCCTTCGCCATCCGAATAATGCCGGTTGCCGAGGAGACCGTCTCCAGGCATCCCATCTTGCCGCAGCCGCATTGAATCGCTTCCAGATCCGGCACGACGGTAATATGCCCGAGCTCGCCGGCCATGCCGCCAAAGCCCTGATAAATCCTGCCGTTGATAATAATACCTCCGCCAACGCCGGTACCCAGGGTAAAGCACACACAGTTATCCACGCCGCGTCCGGCACCGCTCCAGGCTTCTCCCAGCGCGGCTACATTGGCATCGTTGTCTATTTTGACAGGCTTGCCGAATCGTTCCTCCAGTATGGCGCGAATCGGAACATCCTTGAACCCTACGTTCGGTGCGAATATGATGATGCCTTCACGGATATTTGTAAAGCCTGCAAAGCCGGCTCCCACGCCCGCTAACTGGTCCCAGCTGTAAGGAGACTCCTCGACAATATGACGAACATATTTCTCTATATTGTTAATAACCGCCTCCACGCCCTTGGACGTTTCTGTCGGTCCCTCATATGTCTGCAGAAGCTGCCCTTCCTCGTTGCAGATCCCGACCTTGATCGCCGTTCCGCCTAAATCGACACCTACGTAGATGTTCTCAGACATGTTACAAGCCACCTTTTTCCTTCTATATTATAGATTGCTTCTACTGTACCCACTATAATTGAAGGCATCATTTCGGTCAAGAGAAGACCCCTGCGCCAAAAAAGCTCCGAGCCCTCTTCGGCCCGAAGCTTGAAATTCCTTCGCCATGACGCTGCATTGCACACAGATGTCACCAATCTAACCGTTTCCTCCCTGAAAGGAAGGATACTTGGTCATGCCTCCATCCGCAAACAGGGTAATCCCGGTAACATAGCTCGATTCCGAGGACGCCAGCCAGGCGGCAACAGAGGCAATCTGCTCCGGCTTGCCGATATATCCCATCGGAATCATCGCCTCTACACTTTTGCGCGATTCCGGATCGTCGAACTTCTCCTGATTAATCGGCGTGTAAATCGCTCCCGGACCAATGTTGTTGACCCGAATCCCCTTCGGGGCAAATTCCAGCGCCAGCGTTTCCGTCATGAGCTTGACCCCGCCTTTACTGGCAGCATAGTGGACAAAATGCGGCCAGGGGATGACCTCATGCACACTCGACATATTGATGACCGAGCCCTCAATGCCATGCTCCAGCATGTAGCTGATCGCTTCCCTGGATCCCAGGAAGGCCCCGGTCAGATTCACATCAATGACCTTTTTCCAGTCGTCCAGGGACAGCTTCTCGGAGGGAACCTCATTCTCAATGCCGGCATTGTTCACCATGACATGCAGGGCACCGAAATGCTCGTGCGCGGTGGAGATCAGCTTGCGGATATCCTCCTCCTGCGATACGTTTGCCTGCACTGCGACGGCTTGTCCTCCCGCCTCCTTAATCTCTGCGATCATTTCCTCCATTGGGTCCGGATTGCTGTTATAGGTCATGACCACATTGGCCTTCTCCTTGCCGAACCGAAGAGCGATCGCCTTCCCGATCCCGGAGGACGCTCCCGTCACGATCACAGTCTTTCCTTGCAAATCTCCGTACATATGCCTTACCTCCTCTTCGCCGGAGCCTGCCCCCGCGGTTGATACTACTTCATTAAACCATTTGCCGAATTTTCAAAAACGCTTGTCTCCCACTCTTCTGGCCGTCCTCGCCCCGCAGGTCTCTTTCTAGATTGTCCCGAGATGACAAAAGTCATATCAAGTCATGACAAAGTTTACTCATCAGGGCGGGGGCCTCTTCGATAAGATAACCATACCAAGCAATAGAAAGGTGCGGTTGCATTGAGTTTAAATATTACGCAAAATACGGCGGTGGCAGTGGCAATTCATAACGTCAGCAAGCAGTTTGGCAGCAAGCGGGCCGTAGATGGGGTATCCTTTACCCTCCAGCAAGGCAGCATTACAACCATTCTGGGTCCCAATGGGGCCGGAAAAACCACAATCCTATCCATGATGCTGGGCTTGCTGGAGCCGGATGCCGGCACGGTTGAGGTGCTTGGCGGCAGTCCGAAGGACCTGAAGGTCCGGCGCCGGGTCGGGGCGATGCTGCAGGAGGTCAGTGTGATGGACAGCCTGAAGGCTGGTGAAATCCTGGAGCTGATCAGAGGCTATTACCCCAAGCCCATGGAAATGGCTGAGGTGATGCAGCTGACCGGGCTTAACCAAGAAGATCTTAGCAAGCGGGCGACCAAAATGTCCGGCGGACAAAAGCGCAAGCTGAGCTTTGCCCTGGCGCTGGCCGGTAATCCGGACCTGCTCTTCTTCGACGAGCCCACCGTGGGGCTGGATACGACCGCGCGGCGGCTGTTCTGGTCTACGATCCGGAGTTTGGCGGCACAAGGAAAAAGCATCCTGTTTACGACTCACTACCTTCAAGAAGCCGACGACAATGCAGACCGGATTGTGCTGTTTAAGGACGGGCGTATCGCTGCAGACGGCAGCCCGGCTGAGATCAAAGCCAAGCTGTCCCGTAAATCCCTGTCGTTCCAGTGCTGCAGCGGCACCGCTGCGAATATCATTGCCCGGCTGGAGGCTGTACCTGACGTCACCGGGCTCCAGCAGGAGCAGGGGCGCCTGCACGTTTACACTAACAATACTGATTTGGTGTTATCGATCATTTTCAAAGAGGAGCTGCCCGTTCACGACATCCAGATGGATCAGGGCAGTCTTGATGAAGCGTTTGAACAGCTCACAGCCCGGAAAGAGGAGGTCGTCTGATATGACTGGAAAGCTGATTTCCCTGCAGTGCCGCATGGAACTGCTTCGCATCCTGCGGAACCCGTATTTTATTTTTTGGTCGCTCGTGATGCCCATTGCGTTCTATTACATCTTTACCCGCGTCGTCAATACGGGGGCTGGGGACCCCGGCGCATACCAGGCTCGCTATCTGATGTCCATGACCACATTCAGCGTGATGGGCTCGGCGATCATGACGCTCGGCATCCGGCTCGTGCAGGAGCAATCGCTCGGCTGGTCCACACTGATGAAGGTCGTGCCGTTGCCGGCCAGCATTTATTTCCTGGGAAAAATGTTCGGCCAGACGCTGCTGCTGCTGCTCTCCATTGCTGTCATTTTCTCAGCAGGTGTCCTGATCAATGATGTTCAGCTGCAGGCCTGGCAATGGATCAGCAGCGGTGTATGGATCCTGGCCGCATCTGCCCCTTTTCTGGCCATCGGCACACTCATTGGCACTATGAAGCGCGTTGACACCGCCAGCGGCGTGAGCAACGGAATTTATCTGGTACTGGCGCTGCTTGGCGGCATGTGGATGCCGCTGGAGATGCTGCCCTCCTTCCTGCAATCCATCGGCAAGTGGCTGCCTTCCTACCACTTTGCAAGCGGAGGCTGGGCCATAACCGAGGGCAGCCTGCCGGAGCTGCAGTCCGTGCTTATTTTGACAGGATATTTAGTCCTGTTTATGGTAATATCCACGTATGTACGCCACAAACAGCAAGCTGTCTAAGAGGATGATGCCCATTGAAGCAGCCAATTGAGCTATTTCCGCGCAAGCTGGGACTGCTCCCTTATGTATTTCTCATTTATTTATTTCTCCCGATCGTCAATCTGTTTACTTACGAGGATGGCCTGAGGTTCGGGTTTGGCGTGGTCATGCTGCTCTTGTTCCTCGTGTCATACCGGGAGCTGTACTTCGGGGAAACTCGGCCCGGCTTTCTATTCTGGCTGCTGCTGCAGCTGGGAATCATATTCACGTTCTCCATGCTCTACGGTCTTACGTATTTGTTTATGGGCTTTTATACGGCTAATTTTATCGGCTGGTATACCCAGTCCCGTAAATTCTGGAGTGCCCTGCTGCTGCTCTATATGGTAGAGCTGATCCCGCTGATATATCGAATCAGCCAGGCTTGGAATCCCGATCTGCTCTTTGTATTTCCTTTTATGATCATTATGCTGCTTTCTCCATTCGCCATTCGCTCCATGAACAGCAAGCTGGAGCTGAAAGCGCAGCTGGATCAGGCGAATGAGCAGATACGCAATTTGATCAAGGGGGAGGAACGGATGCGGATTGCCCGGGATTTGCATGATACGCTGGGACATACGCTGTCCTTGATTACTTTGAAGAGCCAGGTGATCGACAAGCTTGCTGCCGTAAATCCGGATCAGGTCCGGGAGGAAGCCCGGGAGATCGAGAGACAGTCGCGCGCCGCGCTCCGCCAGGTTCGCGAGCTTGTGTCCGATATGCGCACCGCCACGCTGGCCGGCGAGCTGCAGGAGGCCGCTGTGCTTTTAAGCAGCGCGGGAATAGAGATGACGATCGAAGGCGAGCCCCATTTTCAGAGGATGCCGGATACGACGCACAACATTCTAAGTCTTTGCCTGAGAGAAGCCATTACGAACATCGTGAAGCACAGCCAGGCCTCCCACTGCCGCCTCTCTTTTCAGCAGACGGACAGAGACTGGCAAATGACGGTACAGGATGACGGTATCGGGATTTCCCGTGAGGCCGCAAGCTTTAACCTCAGGGAGAAGAACGGGCTGAAGGGTATGGCAGAACGGCTAGCCTTGGTCAATGGCAAAATGGAGCTGCTGAACGCAAAGGGCACACTCCTTCAGCTTTCAGTACCGATTGTCGTGAAGGACCCCCAAAGGAGTGAGGCAGGATGAGCATCCGGGTGTTTATTGCAGAAGACCAGCGCATGGTGCGGGGAGCACTGGCCCTGCTGCTGGATTTAGAAGAGGATATTGAGGTGGTTGGCCAGGCGGGCGACGGCCAGGAGGCGCTGAATGTCATCCGGCAGCTGCAGCCGGACATTGCGCTGCTGGATATCGAGATGCCGGTCTTGTCGGGACTTGAGGTTGCCGAAAAAATCGCGGCAGCTGTCCCGGCATGCCGGTGCGTGATACTCACGACCTTCGCAAGGCCGGGATATTTCGAGCGGGCGGTGAAGGCAGGTGTACAGGGCTATCTGCTGAAGGACGAGCCCAGCGAGCGATTGGCTGAAGCGCTGCGGCGCATTATGGACGGCCGGCGGGAGGTATCGCCAGAGCTTGTGTTCGGCACCGTGAGAGAGGCCAACCCGTTGTCGCAGCGGGAGCAGCAGATTTTGCGCCTGGCTGCGAACGGCAGCAGTTCCAGTGACATCGCACAGCAGCTTCACCTCTCCTACGGAACGGTTCGCAATTATATGTCAGAGGCACTGAACAAGCTGGGGGCCCGAAACCGGCTGGAGGCCATTGCTCTGGCCGAAGAAAAAGGCTGGATCTCATCATGAGAATCCAGCCTTTACCGTGCTATACGGCGGCCAAGAAGCCGCTTTATTTATAATCCTGTAAAGGCACGGCGCTTAAAGATCGCAATAATATCCCGCGACTGTCCTTGAGAAATGCTCGTATCAAAGCACGACACCAGCTCCCAGCCCTCGTACCCGAGACCGTTGAACAGCTCGCTCAGATCCTCCTCGTCCACCTTTCCGCCCAGAAATCCCTTGGTGGCGTACTTGACCGTCTTGTACTCCCATTGCTCCATGGATTCCACCTCCTCTCCTTTCTCCTCTGGCTAGGAGCATCCGCTTAACGCCGACCGCTCATGCAAATGTCTTATTGGAGTAGTCCTCAACTGCCTTCACATATGATTGCTCTGCCTCAGGACTTCCAAAGGAACGCTTCGGAATGATGACCGCTTGCATCGAATTCACGAAAATATACAAGTAATCCCCATCCCGCCGCAAATCATGAATGCCGCTCCAGTCATAGCGCAGCTGGGTCTTGTCGTTGGACTCGTGCACCGCTGTACGGTCCACGGTAATGGTTCGTTCTCCCAGAATGCCCTCATTATGCTTCACCATGCTCATCGTACGGCCCTTGATCCGGTATACAAACAGCAGGTCGCACAGAATGCCGATCAGCACGCCCACCACCACTGAATACACCCAGTCAAAGCTGGAGAATCTCAGCAGCAGAATACTGAGCAGCGGTACGGAAATCAGCGCTGACAGCATCATCGTTCTATACTTCGGCATATGAAACATCACATACCGGTTAAAGCGCCAAAAATCTTCTTTGTGTAAATCAACGTGTACTTCCATCGGTTCTCTCTCCATTCTGAATGGTCACGGCTCCCTGCCGGGCTTTCGGTCCATTATATCACAGGTTGGATATACAAAAGCGCCGCTCTCTCTAGAGACAACGGCACTTCATGGGAAGCTACATTCTTTTATATAACAGGTAAAAAAAGAACGGCGCACCAATCGCAGCGGTAAACACGCCTGCCGGTATGTCCAGCGGCTGGAACAGCATCCGCCCGGCGAGGTCCGCCAGCAGCAGAATGACCGCGCCGATCAGCGCCGCGGTTGGCATCAGGATGCCGTAGGCGCTGCCTACCAGTCGCCTTGCGATATGCGGAGCAATCAAGCCGATAAAGGACAGCGTGCCGGCAATGCCCACCGCCGCTCCCGCCAGGGCAATGCTGCACAGAATAATGAGCATCCTGTCCCGCTGAATCCGCGTTCCAAGCCCGATAGCGACCGTATCGCCCATCGACTGCGCGTTCAGCGAGCGGGAGAAGAGAAAGGACAGCGGAATGATGACACCTGCCCAGGGCGTGATGGCCGCAACCTGCTTCCAGCCTGTGCCATAGACGCTGCCCGTAATCCAGTTCAGCACCTGAGCCGCATGATAAGCTGTGCCGCTGATCAGCAGGAACGTGGTCATCGCGCTGAGGGCTGTCGAAATGCCTACGCCGATCAGCACGAGCCGCAGCGGTGAAACGCCATTCTTCCACGCCAGCACGTATACCAGCATGCCCGCTCCCAGTGCCCCGAGAATCGCCAGCACCGGAATGAAGTGATAGCTGAATGCGCCGGTGTACAGAGTCATGAAGGCCACGACCACCACAGAGGCCCCGCCGGTGACACCGATCAGATCCGGGGCAGCGAGCGGATTACGAATCACGCCCTGCAGCAAGGCGCCGGCTACCGCCAGCATGGCTCCTACCAGCAAGGCAGCCAAGACTCGGGGCAGACGGAACTGGATGACAATCAAGGAACTGCCGCTCTCTCCAAGCCCCAGCAGGGAAGCGGCTACCTCTAGCAGCGGGATGGTGGTGCTGCCGACCGAGATGCTGATCAGCACTAGCAGGATGACCAGCAGCGAAAGCACGCTTAAGATGAGCGCATTTCTTCGGCGGCGGGAGGCAGGATCGTGGCGGACTGCATTCAGTTTATAAGACATAGGACTTCCTCCGTACGATATAAATCAGAAATGGAACGCCAATCAATGCCATGGCAACCCCCACAGGCACCTCTTTTGGCATAATAATGAAGCGCGAGACCAGATCCCCTGAGACGAGCAGGATCCCACCGCCAATGGCACAGTAAGGAATGAGCCAGCGATGGTCGTGACCGACCAGCGAGCGGCACAGATGCGGGACCACAATCCCGACAAAAGCAATCGGCCCCGCAACCGCAACGCCGCTGCCGGCGAGCAGCACGACCGACACACAGGCGCCGGCCCGCACCAGAAGCAACGAGATGCCGAGTCCCTTGGACACATCATCGCCCAGCATGGCTACATTCAAGGCTCTTGCCAGCAGTAGCGCCACGACCATGCCGGCTGCGAAATACGGAAGCATCGCCGTGACGTGCTCGATGCTCCGGTTCACGACAGAGCCGATCATCCAGAACATCGCCTGATCCAGTGACTGCTTATCAATCAGAATAATGCCTGAGGTGATGGAGGCCGAAAATGCCGCAATGGCGGAGCCTGCCAGAGTCAGCTTGACGGGGGCAAAGCCCCCGGGCCCGCTAAAGCCAAGCACGAACACAAGCAGAGCGGTCAGGGCCGCGCCTGCAAACGCAATCCAGATCATGCCGCTCATGGTCAAACCGCCCCCAAGAACGGCAATCGCAATGACGATGCACAGTACGGCGCCGGAATTAATGCCGAATATGGACGGAGACGCCAGCGGATTGCGGGTGATGGCCTGCATAACGGCTCCCGAGGCTGCAAGCCCCGCACCGACCATGGCTCCGATCAAGGTCCGCGGCACCCGCGTATCGCGAATAATCATATGCTCGGTAGAGCCATTGAAGGCTTGATAGGTATCCAGCAGCATGCTGAAATTGAAATTTTGCAAACCCAGCAAGATGCTCATCAGCATGACTGCCAGCAGCAGGACTAGCCCCCCAAGCAATCCCCAGAGCCGGGCATTGCGGCTTTGAAGCACTCCCATGATGGTATTCCACTCCCTAAAGGATGTTTAATGGTTCAATCAACCCCTTTATTGTAGATGTGAGCGCTTTACGTGTCAATGAATGTGATAATCATTTTCATTTAAAGTCTTGACAAGTGCTTGTTATCACTTTATATTTTAGTTAATTGATAATGATTGTCATTATCATATATAAAAATGTACATAAGGGGAGAGCATTAAACATGTCATCTTTATTCCGTAATAAATCCTGGCTGGTTCTGTTGGCCTTGTCCATGCTGCTGATCGTTTCGGCCTGCGGTGGAAGCTCCAGCAGTGATACTCCAGCAGAGACGCCGGCGGCTTCCGGCTCCAATAACAACACGAACGAAGGTAGTGGTAGTGCTGCAGAAGGCGAGTCCCGCACCATCAAGCATGCAATGGGAGAAGAGACGCTGACAGGCACACCGGAGCGCGTCGTCGTGCTGACGAACGAAGGTACAGAAGCGCTGCTGGCCGTTGGCGTGAAGCCTGTCGGTGCCGTTCAATCCTGGGTAGGTGACCCTTGGTATGATCATATTAAGGACCAGATGGAAGGCGTTGAAGTGCTGGGGGAGGAAACCCAGCCGAACATCGAGCTGATTGCGGGACTGAAGCCGGATCTCATTATCGGCAACAAGGTTCGTCACGAGCAAATTTATGATCAGCTGAAGCAGATTGCTCCGACTGTATTTGCCGAAGAACTGTCCGGCAACTGGAAGAACAATATGACGCTGTATGCCGAGGCGGTAAACAAGAAAGCCGAAGGCGAGCAAGCTTTTGCTGATTTTGACAAGCGTGTGGAGGAAGTGAAATCCAAGCTTGGCGAGAAGGCGAATACGAAAGTGTCTGTCGTTCGTTTCACAGCAGCAGATGTCCGTACCTACATGAAGGACAGCTTTAGCGGCGTCATGCTGGAGCAGCTCGGCATTGCCAGACCTGCCGATCAGGACAAGAACGAGTTCGTGGAGAAGCTGACGAAGGAACGTATTCCGGCGATGGACGGTGACGTGATGTTCTACTTCGTGCAGGAGGATGTAGGCTCCACCGATGCTCAGAAGGCAGCCGAGGAGTGGATGAACGAGCCGCTCTTCCAGAGCCTGAATGTGGCCAAGACCGGCGAGGTTCATCAAGTGAACGAGGTTGTATGGAACCTGGCTGGCGGCTACCTCGCAGCCAACCTCCTGCTGGAAGAGATTGCGACTTACTTCGAAGTCAATTAATGTAAACCCAGCAAGGGAGCCATCCCCCAAGTAGATCATTATATTTGAAGATGCCCACATCTGTAAGACAAAAGCATATATACGGCAAAATAACCAGCTCAGGGTGTTATACCTGGCTGGTTATTTTTCTTTGTTAGCTACTATATGTCCCGGGGGAATACCAATACGTTCACAGCTGATGAAGCCGGCTGTAAATATACCCTCTGCGATCCTGAATGTAGCGGTAGATGACGCCGAGATCAGCCTGGATTTCCTGCCTGCTCCATTTATATTCCTTATCCTTGTACAGCTCCCCTGCGATAGCATCAAACCGCTCTCCCGCCTGCTCCAGCTGCTTATGCGGAGTAAACACCGTATCCATGCTGTGAAGCAGCAGGCTCCGGTACAGCCTGCGGTAGGAGGGGATGCTCAAAATCTGCTCGGTCAGCTTGTTATATCCCGTAATCCGGACCAAATCCGCCCCTACTCTCTTTCCGTAGCAGTTGCGCCCCCAGGTGCCCTCGTAATCCCAAGGCAGCATCTGATAACGCCGGGTTTCTCCATGCTCGTAGATCGTATAGTTTTGATTGAATCCGTCATAATTCCCTGTCAGCACCGCCCCGCATAGCCAGCGTAAATACTGCTCCACGTGAAGATGCTGCTCAAGAAACTGCGCCCTCTGCGCCCTCTCCGCCCTGCTCCCTTCATGCATTCCCTGCAAAAAGGCAACGAACCGCCGCCGCTCCCCTTCGTCCCCGGCGATCAGCCGGTATCCTGCGAACCAGGACAGCCCGCGGCTTTCTTTGTGGGAGAAGTCGGCATGGCGGTTCACCGCGTAAATGATGCTCTTCACGGGAATCCTCCGCCTGCGAAAAAATCGCGGCAGCACAGCCTCAATCTGCAAATACACGCCCGCCCGCTGTTGATTAATATAAAGCAGGCAATGACGGGTTCGGGGACTCGGTACCTTCAACGTCTCGAATAGCTGAAAAGACAGGGCATTACGAATCAATGATGGATCATCATGCTCAGCATTGAAATGATAGGTGGCTGACGCCGTACGAATTTCGTAAGAGCGCTTGGGATATTCCCGGGTGTGCCCTCCGCGGTAACGGAGGGAGATGGGTACCTCTTTTCCTTTATAAGAGATGCGGGCTTTGACGAACTGCTCCGACCAGATGTGTTTGTTAAGCCAGGCCAGCTTGTTGTCCTCAATCAGGATTCGGTACACCGGCAGCTCCATACCAGGCCTCCTTCCTTCCCCAGGCAGGCAGCTGCTGATCTTGCAGCCTACCCTGCATGAAACCAGTCCCATATTGACCTTCATTACATATAATGTGGCAGTTAGATTTCATTCCCATCTTGAAAGGAGTAGGGACAGTGCGTACAAATAGAACGAAGCCAGTCTCTCCATATTCCAAAAGAACAACCGCACGCGTCAGAGCCTTCACCGCTTGGCCGTGGTCTCCCGCAGCCGGCAATGCTTCAGAGGGAATCGCCGCAACCCCGTCCTCAGGCGGTCAGGCTTCCCCGGGCGCTAACGACGGCTACTTCCCCGGCGAGCCGCTCAGTCAAGCGCACCATGGGCATCAATCCGGCTTCCCCGGCTCGCTCGGGCATGCTTCGCACGGCCATCATACCAGCGGCCACGCCTCTGCAGGCCACTATTCGCACGGCCATCATTCCAGCGGCCATGCCTCTACGGGTCATCACTCGCAGAGCCACCATTCCGGCCTGTACCCGGATGGACTCCACCCGCCGGATCAGTGGGGCGCATACGACGGCTCCAGCGGTGTTGGCGGCAGCCACTCCTTCGGCAGCGAGCATTGCAGCTGGGCCAGCGAGGGCTGGACGCCGAAGAAGACCCTCAAGAAGCGCAAAAAAAGAGCAGCTGCAGGCGGGCCTTCCAAGCCAGCCAGGACGAAGCCGCGCCCCTCACTGCAGCGCAAGCGAACCGCAAAGCCCAAGTCGAAGCGCTGCTAACAGCGCAGCGCATAGCCATGGCTGGTCCGCAAACGTTATAAAGCATTGTCATACTGACATGGCCATATGCCGTGTCCATCCGATAGCGGATGCCAGCATGGCGTCCGCTTTTTAAGTGTGCACCCGTCCTGTTCTGAGATATTATATGCAATCCGCCCACCTTGGTGAGCTTTCTTGCTTACAGCGTGTGGTTCTCGGGCTTGGGCTTGCGCACCCGCTCATACACAAAGCCCGCCGTAAACACCAGCAGCATGAGTATGTAAGACATAATAATGATTTGCGCAGCATCGATACTCCCCGTCAGAAGCAGCTGCAGCTGGGTTCCAAATCCTACAATCAGCAGCACATACAGCTGGGCCATCAGTGCAAGCACAAGGCTTCGGGATTCGTCGCCGGCCAGCATAAACTGCCACAGAAACAGCAGCAGACATATTAGCCACAGCGAGTTACCCATGACAAAGCTGAGCGCTGTACTCTTTTTCATCTGCGAGAACTGTCGCCCGGCCCAGAACCAGAACACCACGAATCCGAGATGAATGGTCCAGATCAGCACGCCCGACGCAGGTATCCGCGTCATTAGGGCTTGAAATAACCAGCCGCCCAGCAAAGGGGCAAGCACAATCCAGGTCATTTTATTTTTCTTTAAATAGTCGTTTAGCATCTGTAAGCTCCTCTATCGGCCGTGGACCCTGTCCCGTGCCTCATTTCATCCGCATTATAACATACATATCGCTCTCGCCCATCATCATCCATATCATAGAGCCGCGCAAAAAAGAGGCCGGTTGCCCGGCCTCTCACCTTCAAAGCTCCATTTACGGATTCAGCGTTTCGCTCCAGTCATGGACCATATGACCTTCAATGAACTTCTCACAATCCATGGCAGCCATACAGCCAGAGCCGGCTGCGGTAATCGCCTGGCGATACCGGGTATCCTGAACGTCACCGCAGGCGAACACGCCTGGAATATTCGTCTCCGTTGTGCCTGGCTTCACCAGAATATATCCGGTCGGATCTGTATTGATCTGGCTTCCCAGGAAGCCTGTGTTCGGCGTATGGCCAATTGCCACGAATACGCCTTCCGCTTCAATCAGCTCTTCGGCGCCAGTCTCGTTGTTCCGAACCTTCAAGCCCTTCACGCCCGTTTCCGTCGTTACGACCTCTAGCGGCGTACGGTCAAGTGCCCACTGAATTTTCTCGTTCTCGCGAGCGCGATCCTGCATGATCTTGGAAGCGCGCAGCTCTTCCCGGCGGTGAACCAATGTGACGCTGGAAGCGAAGCGTGTTAAGAAGCTCGCTTCCTCCATCGCGGAATCGCCTCCACCCACCACGATAATCTTCTTGCCGCGGAAGAAGAAGCCGTCGCAGGTCGCACATGTGCTGACACCCCGGCCCACATTCTCCTGCTCCCCGGGAATGCCCAGATACTTGGCCGAGGCACCGGTAGAAATGATGACCGACTCAGCCTGCAATTCTCCCATGCCCTCGACATTAATCTTGAATGGACGCTGCGAGAAATCAACAGACTCTACCCAGGCGCTCTTGAATTCCGCACCGAAGCGCTCTGCCTGCTGGCGCATATTATCCATCAGCTCAGGTCCCATGATGCCTTGAGGGAATCCCGGAAAGTTCTCGACTTCGGTGGTTGTGGTCAACTGGCCCCCCGGCTGCATTCCTTCAATGACCAGTGGCTTCATATTCGCGCGTGCCAGGTAGATGGCTGCGGTCAGTCCGGCAGGGCCGGTTCCGATTACGATTGATTTGTACATAGAGATTGCCTCCTTTATTGGGTCCTGTTGGTTAGCTTGTCCCGGTTCTACGATTTTTCTGTAAACGGGCGAAAATTATTGCGAGCCTCTTCCCGATCGGCATCCGTCATTGCCAGCTGCCGGGCGTAACGCCTCACGGTAGAGGATGAAATCTGATAGCGCTCCGCGAGCTTCTCGTACGTATACGAGTCTCCCGCTAGCTTGCCGGCCGTATAATCCAGCGCTGCCGCCCAGCCGGAAAGATTACGCATCTTCGGAAGGTCGGGATACATCCGGCTCAGGAATTGTGACCAGAGCCTTTCCATCTCTCTTTTGCGGTAAGGGTCCTGCCGTTGTCCCATAGAGACCGCCAGATCCAGCACCTGCTGCCATTCCTTATGCCACTCCGGAAGGACCTCGTTTAACGAGTCGCTGGGCATCTCGCCCGCTGCCTCCCGGCCTGAAGCTCCCTCCAAGCGCGTTAGCACGAGCTCCGCCGCAGCTTTCAGCTCTACATCCTCTCCTGGCTCCTGAAGAAACAGGTGCAGCGCATGCTGAACCTCTTCATCGGCAATCAGCTCCAGCGTCTGTATAACCTGCAGCTTGATGTGAGGCTCGCCATGGCGAAGCGCCCAGAAGAAGGAGGAGCGGATTAACGGATTGCTCTTCGCTTCCTCAGTCAAGGCAGCTCCATCATGCTCCCACACCTTAAACTGCTCTTCAAAGGGGAGATGATAGTGATAGCTGACCTTCAAGCTTCCGGAATCACTTTCCTGCAAAGAGTCCAGCTGAGCCAGGTAGAAATCAGCGACATCATTTGCCGGGTCCAGCCTCTTGCACTGACGCCAGTATCTGACCGCATCTTCCATTCTGCCGCTGTTGCAGGCTGCAACGGCTGTATAATGATACAGGCTTGCATCACTGCTAAATTCCTCATCCTTCGTCAGACGGCGAAAATGGCCGTAGGCCGCTTCGTGCCTCCCCAGAATGCCCATCGTTGTCGCGAGCTTGAAGACATGCTCCTGATGAAACGGAACCGTAACAGACAGCATGTCCAGCAGACGGTGAAGCCCTTCCTCATCCTTCTCATGCTGATAAAAAATCGCCAGATTGCACAGCGCATGCAGATTGCCCGGCTCCTTGTCCAGCACATCACCGATGACCTCTTTCGCCTTCGCGAAGCGGCCCATGTAATAGAAGGCAAGCGCCAGATTGTTGCGGGCCGACATAAAGTCCGGACAGTCCTCTACAATCGTCTCCAACAGCTTGGCAGCCTGAGCGAATTTTCCTTCCTCCAGCAGCGCCCGTGCCTGCTCATGCTCCACCATGCCCTCGCGGCTCTTGATCTTGTTCACCTTCGTGGGCCGGTTCAGCTCATAGTGAAGCAGCTCCATCATCTCTTCGGCCTCGTCCATAAACTGGCCGCTGGAATCCTCCTCCAGATACGTAATCAGCGCCTGCTCGGCTTCTTCAAACTGCTCCAGATTCGCGTAGTTGTTCGCCATATAGAAATGGCATTCCGTCATCGAGGAATCTACCTGATCCAGTATATGCTTCAATACCCGGTTCGAGCCCTCATAATCACCGGTCTCTGATAATATACCCGCCATATTGCAATGATTCACAGGATTATCCGGTTCATATTCCACAGCCTTGCGAAAATATTTCAGCGCCTTGCCATATTGGAAACGGTCCAGCGACTTCACGGCGCGTTCAAAGAAAAAATTAGCGTTGTAATCGATAGGAATTATATTTTGCAGGTCCTGATGACCTGGAATGTTTGCATGCATCGAAGCAAGACACCTCCTTTAACTTGCTTCTCTCTATCCTCAACAGTATACCATGATCTCCTGCCGCTTGCAGAGAAAAAGACGCCGGTCATCAGACGCCGGCGTCTTTAAATAAGGTCGCAATGCTGCCGCCTTCCATAATAATATGGATGGCTTCAGCGAGGATCGGCGCTGCCGATAAGATGGTCATGCCTTTCATCGGCGGCTCCCGAAGCGCGATGGAATCTGTCACTACCAGCTCCTTGATATGGCCATGATCCAGGCGGGACAATGCCTCCCCCGAGAATACGCCATGCGTCGCACATACGATCGTATCCTTGGCGCCTAACTTCTTGAGAGACTCCACGACCTGTACAATGGTAGTACCTGTGTCAATAATATCTTCGATGATGATCGGCGTGCGTCCTTCTACGTCTCCAACCACATGCGTAATGACCGCTTCATTATGGGCCGGGCGCTGCTTGACCATCATCGCAAAGCCCGCACCCAGCCGGCCTGCCAGCTTCTCGGCAATTTTAGCCCGGCCGGCATCAGGAGAGACGATGACCGGCTGCTCCAGCTGCTTGCTTCTCAGGTAGTTGGTGATCAGATCCATGGCCGTCAGATGATCGACTGGAATATTGAAGAAGCCCTGAATAGCCGGGGCATGCAGATCAATGGTAATGACGCGGCTGGCTCCGGCTGTCGTCAGCACATCGGCGACCATTTTGGCGGATATGGGCTCGCGGGGTGCAGCTTTTCTCTCCTGCCGGGCGTAGCCGTAGTAGGGGACAATAATATTTATCGTGCGTGCAGAGGCCCGCTTGGCCGCATCAATCATAACCAGCAGCTCTACGAACATTTCATTAATCGGATGGGAGAAGGACTGCAGCAGAAACACATCACAATTACGGATGCTTTCCTCATAATGGACGTAGATTTCTCCATTTTTGAAACGGGACAGCTTGATCTTGCCCAATTCGACGCCCAGCTGCCGACTGATATCCGCGGCCAGCCGCGGATTGGATGATCCGGCGAACAGACGAAGTTTCTGATACATGAATGCCTCCTGGAATACCCAAAGTATAGGGATTGCTTGTACTCTATTATAGCGCATCAGGAAAGCGCTGTCGCGCAAGCAGGCCGTCTCCATCAGACGCCAGTCCGCGCTCCTCATAAGAACATAGAGCGCGGGACTATGACTTCAGGAAACAGCCTGTATGGTTGGCGGTACATTTAGAACAGCTTCAAAAAGGCTGGCCGCTTCCATTACAGCGCAGCCATGTCCCGCTGCCGTCCCTCAAAGACAGCCACCTGCTTCACTCCGAGCTCGATTAACAGCTCCCTCGCCTGATCCAGATGCTCACCGAGCTTCAAGGGCTGATGCGCGTCAGAGCCGAGCGTCAGCGGAATACCGAGCCGAAGGGCCTCCTCCAGCATACGCCGGCTTGGAAACATCTCCCGGCAGTCCTTGCTCAGACCGGAGGCGTTCAGCTCCATCGCCTTGCCGCTCCGGCGGACAGCGGCCAGCGCCTCATTCTCCAGCGCCACAACCTCATCCTGATGCTCCGGCCCAGGGGTAAAGCCGAAGCGCTTGATGACATCCAGATGTCCCATAATGTCATACAAGCCTGTCGATGCCGCCTTGCAGACCGCATCGTAATAGCGCCTGTATACCGTGATCGGGTCACGCCCCTCCCAGCCATGGGTCTGGCGGTAATCGGTAATATCCCATTTTCCGAGAAAATGGACCGAGCCGATCACATAATCCCAAGGATACGCCTCAATCACCTTCCGGACGTCCTCTTCATAGCCTTCGATATAGTCCCCTTCCAGGCCGACACGGATCTCAATCTGGCCTTTATAGCGCTCCTTGAGGGTCAGGCATTCCTCCACATAGCGTGGAAGCTCCTCCATCGGCATCGCCATCTCCGGGTAATATTCATGCGGCTTGATATGAATAAGCGGCATGTGATCGGACAGGCCCAGCTGGTCCAGCCCAATCTCAATGCCCCGCAATACATACTCTTCCAGTGCTCCAACAGCGTGTCCGCACCGGGCATGGTGAGTGTGATAGTCAATATGCATAGCCTTGTGCCCTCTTTAACCGTCGCGGCGTGGACGCTCATGACGGCGGCCCAGCTCGTCCAGAATATGATCCAATGGCAGCTTGCGCTCCTGCAGCAGCACCATCAGATGGTAAATCAGATCGCTGACCTCCAGGCGCAGCTCCTCGTTATCGCGATTTTTAGCCGCAATAATCGTCTCGGAGGCTTCTTCCCCGATCTTTTTCAGAATCTTATCCACGCCTTTATCGAACAGATAGGTTGTATATGCCCCTTCCGGACGCTCTGCTTCCCGCTGTGCAATGACCTGCTCCAGCTCACCCAGCACTGCAAAGCGGTCTTGGCTGCCCGAGGACTGCACATCTTCGCCGGACACTGTCGATTGTCCCTGAACGGTAATCGTGTTGAAGAAGCAGGTATTCTCGCCGGTGTGACAAGCAGGTCCTTTAGGATCTACCAGCACCAGCAGCGTGTCACCATCACAATCGTAGGACAGAGAGATCACCGTCTGCGTATTGCCAGAGGTTGCCCCCTTGTTCCACAGCTCCTTTCGGGAGCGGCTCCAGAACCAGGTTTCTCCTTTTTCCAGGGTCAGCTGCAGGGATTCCCGGTTCATGTACGCCATCATTAATACTTCCTTCGTCTCTGCATCCTGCACGATCGCCGGAACCAGACCATTCTCGTCCCAGCGGATATGCTCCGACACCTGCTGCAAGGACAAATCCTGCATCATGTCATCATGTACGCTCATCGGATCTCCACTCCTTTATGCTTCAATTGTTGTTTCAGTTGAGGAATCCCGATTTCTTTATAGTGAAAAATCGTCGCCGCCAGCCCCGCATCTGCCCGGCCGTCGGTGAACACATCATAGAAATGCTCTTCCTTCCCGGCTCCGCCAGAGGCGATCACCGGAATGGACACCGTGCTGCACACGGCCGAGGTCAGCTTCAGGTCGAAGCCATCCTTCGTGCCGTCGGCATCCATGCTGGTCAGCAGAATTTCTCCGGCCCCCAGCGACTCCGCCTGTTTAACCCAATCCAGTGCCTTAATGCCGGAAGGGGTACGTCCGCCGTGCGTGTACACCTCCCACTCATCCCACTCCGGATTGAACCTTGCGTCCACGGCTACGACGACACACTGAGAGCCGAAGCGCCGTGCACCAGCGGATATAAGCTCTGGCTGCCTCACAGCTGCCGTGTTCATGCCGATCTTGTCCGCACCGGCGCGCAGGATCCGCTTCATATCGTCCACCGAGGAAATGCCGCCGCCGACGGTAAAGGGAATCGCAATCTCTCCCGCCGTCCGCCGTACAACCTCCTCCATCGTCGCCCGGCCTTCCACGGAAGCGGAGATATCCAGAAAGACCAGCTCATCGGCGCCTTCCCGGTCATACAGCGCAGCTAGCTCTACCGGATCTCCGGCATCACGCAGATTGACAAAGTTAACCCCTTTAACGACCCGTCCATCCTTCACATCCAGACAAGGTATAATCCGCTTGGCCAGCATCCTTCACATCTCCCCCGATTAATTTTACTTCTGAATCTTCTGGACAGCCTCTGCCAGATCAATATTTCCTGTGTACAGCGCCTTGCCTACAATGGCGCCGCCGACACCGTCCTCGCGGTGCTTGCCCAGAGCCTCCAGATCCTCCATCCGCGTCACACCGCCTGAGGCGATAACCGTCCGGCCGCTGGCTTTGGCTAAAGCTACAATGGCTTCCACATTCGGTCCCTGCATCATGCCGTCCCGGGAAATATCGGTAAAAATAAAGTTTTCCGCGCCCTTCGCCGCAAGCTCCTTCGCCAGCACCTCAGCCTGCACCTCTGACGTTTCCAGCCAGCCGCGGGTTGCGACATATCCGTTTCGGGCATCAATGCCGATCGCCACCTTATCTCCATAGCGGCCCAGTACCGTTTCCGTGAATACCCGGTCCTCAATGGCGGCTGTGCCGATAATAACCCGGCTCACACCGAGAGAGAGCAGACGCTCAACATCCTCGATCCGGCGCAGTCCGCCGCCAACCTGAACCGGAACCTGAACATGGGCTGCAATTTGAGCAATGATCTCATCATTGACGGGATGCCCCGCTTTCGCTCCATCCAGGTCCACCAGATGAATGAATTTGCCTCCCTGCTCTTCCCATGAACGGGCTACAGACAGCGGACTGTCGTTGTAAACCGTTTCCTGGTTATAATCTCCTTGCACGAGCCGGACGCACTTGCCGCCGCGGATATCAATCGCGGGATAAATAATGAATGATGACATTTGCAGATTCCCCGTTTCTGTAGAAATAATTAGCTTGCTCCATCCGTTAACGCCAGAAAGCCGCGCAAGAGGCTCATGCCGAGCTCCCCGCTTTTCTCCGGGTGAAACTGCATGCCGTATACATGCCCCCGGCCGACAATGGCGGTCACCGGTTGCCCGTAATCCGTCACGGCCAGAAGATCACTCTTCACTTCAGGAAGAACATGATACGAGTGGACAAAGTACACATGGCCCTCCTCAAGCCCCGCAAACAGCGGCACATCCGGCTGCAGGAAGCTCAGGCTGTTCCAGCCCATATGCGGCACCTTGTAATCTCCACCTGTAAACCGGACGACCTTGCCGGGCAAAATATTCAAGCCCTCATGCACACCATGCTCTTCACTTTGACTGAACAGCAGCTGCATCCCGAGACAAATCCCTAACAGCGGCGCTGTCCTGGCCGCAGCCTCACGCATGACCTGATCAAGCCCGCTTTCCCGCAAATGCTCCATCGCATCTCCAAATGCGCCGACCCCTGGCAGAATAATGCCGTCCGCCGACAAGATTTCTTCCCGCACTCCGGTAATCAGCGGCTCATAGCCGAGCCGCTCTACCGCTTTGCTGACACTATGGAGATTGCCCATGCCGTAATCCACTACCGCAATGGCCATGTATTACAGCACTCCCTTCGTGGATGGCACGCCCGTAACGCGGGGATCAATACTCGTTGCCTCATCCAGAGCGCGTCCCAGTGCTTTAAACACCGCTTCAATCATGTGATGCGTATTGTGTCCGTAATGCACGATGACATGCAGGGTAATGCGCGCCTCCAGAGCCAGCTTCCACAAAAATTCATGCACCATCTGCGTATCAAAAGAGCCGACCTGCTGAGTCGGATATTCCGCGCGGTACTCGAAATGAGGCCGGTTGCTAATATCAATGACGACCTGAGCGAGAGACTCGTCCATGGGAACAAAGACGCTGGCATAGCGTTTGATGCCCTTTTTATCACCGAGCGCCTCCCGCAGCACCTGACCCAGACAAATCCCGATATCCTCTACAGTATGGTGATCATCAATCTCGATGTCGCCCTTCGCATTCACGCTGAGGTCAAAGTGTCCGTGCTTCGTGAACAGATCCAGCATATGATTCAAGAACGGCACATCGGTCTCCAGCTGTGACACCCCAGTACCATCCACATTGAATTTCAAGGAAATATCGGTCTCATTCGTTTTGCGGCTGACGCTTGACGTCCGCCCGTTAGCTTCAAAGCTCACTCTGAATTCCCCCCTGTTTGTGATTCCTGCTCCAGCCGGATTTCGATCGCTCGGGCATGACCCTCCAGCCCTTCCCGGCGTGCCAGCTCCATGATGGTCTCGCCGTCGCGGAGCAGTGCTTCCTTACTATAGTAAATCATGCTGGATTTCTTAATGAAATCGTCCAGATCGACCGGCGAGGAGAAGCGTGCCGTCCCGTTGGTCGGAATGATATGATTGGGACCGGCAAAATAATCTCCGACCGGCTCTGAGCTGTACGGACCGAGGAAGATGGCACCTGCATTTTCAATCCGGCCCAGGATGCCCATCGGGTCCTCTGTCATAATTTCAAGATGCTCCGGTGCCAGCTTGTTCACGATCGAGATGGCCTCGTCCATGGAGCGAGCCACAATAGCCGCCCCGTAGCTGTCAACCGATGCCCGGGCAATATCGCGGCGCGGCAGCAGCTCCAGCTGGCGTTCTACTTCTGCGCTGACGGCTTTTGCGAGGGCTGCTGACGTCGTCACCAGCACCGCCGAAGCCATTTCATCGTGCTCAGCCTGGGAGAGCAGGTCCGCTGCCGCATACGCTGCCTCAGCACTGTCATCGGCCAGAACGACGATCTCACTCGGGCCGGCAATGCTGTCAATGTTTACAGCACCGTACACCTCGCGCTTCGCCAGCGCCACATAAATGTTGCCGGGCCCGCAAATTTTATCGACAGGAGCAATTGACGCGGTTCCGTAAGCCAGCGCTGCAATCGCCTGAGCGCCGCCCACCCGGTAGATCTCGGTCACACCAGCCTCCGCTGCTGCCACCAGAATGTACGGATTGATGCCTTCCGTGCCTCCCGTTGCCGGAGGGGTGACCATCACAATTTCGGGCACCCCGGCTACCTGCGCCGGAATGACGTTCATCAGCACCGAGGAGGGGTAGGCTGCTTTCCCGCCGGGCACATATACACCGACTCGCTGCAGGGGCCGAATAATCTGGCCCAGGATGCTTCCATCCGGCTGCACATCCATCCACGAGCTGCGCTTCTGCTTCTGATGATAGCTGCGAATCCGTTCTGCTGCCGAACGGATTGCGGTCACGAACGACTCCTCCACCTCGTCATACGCAGCCATCAGCTCGCTGTGCTGTACCCGCAGGCCGCTTGCTGTCAGCTTCGTGTTGTCGAACTGCTCCGTATACCGCAGCAGGGCGGCATCACCTTCGCGGCGAACGTTCCGGACAATCTCCTTGACGGCCTCATTCTGCTCGGGTGTGCCGTAGTCACTTTCCCGCTTTAAATCAAACTCCTCTGCCGGCACTATTCTCATTCCTGATTCCTCCCCGCCTGCTTCCTATGAATTATGCTGCCGATCTATTTGTCTGTATTTGCAAAAATAACGCTCTGAAGCCGGTCGCACAGCTCCTGAATTTCCCGATTCTTCATCCGGTAGCTGACCCGGTTGGCAACGAGCCGGCTTGTAATTTCGAACATGCTCGTCATCTCAACCAACCCGTTCTCCCGCAGCGTCTGACCGGTTTCAACCATATCGACGATGCGATCGGCCAGGCCAATCAAAGGGGCAAGCTCAATCGATCCGTTCAGCTTGACGACCTCTACCTGCTGTCCCTGCTCCCGGAAGTAACGGGAGGCTGTGTTGGGATACTTCGTCGCCACGCGCTGCCGGATGCCCGGCGTCCAGTCTGGCAGGCCAATGACCGACATGCGGCAGCGGGCAATGCCGAGATCAAGAAGCTCATATACATCCTTGTCTTCCTCAATCAGCACGTCCTTGCCGACAATACCGATATCCGCCACGCCGTACTCGACATACGTCGGAACATCGACAGGCTTGGCCAATATAAATTCCATTCCCGCCTCCGGCAGCGGGATCACAAGCTTGCGCGTTTCATCCACGTCAAGGGGAATCGGCAGCCCGGCCTCGCGAAACAGGGCCGAGGCTTTCTTGTATATCCGTCCCTTGGGCATAGCTACTTTTAAGGTTTCTGCCATGTGAGGCACCTCCTGTCTAGGATTGAGATCTATTGTAAGGTAATAATTTCGTCATAGCCTTGATGCAGCAGGCTGGCACCAGGAACATCATTCCGTGCATCCTGCAAGCTTCCATGCTCGCCATCCCCCATCATGGAGGTAATTACGATCCGGCCGCTTTCCCGGAGGGCACTGGCCTTGGCCAAGCCTTCCTTGCGATGCTGCAGCGTGTACTGAATCAGCACCGGCTTCACGGCTTCGCTGTCCTCTGCATCCACACCATCCAGAATCCGGTTCGTCTTCAAAGCAAAGCCCGTGGCCGGCACGCTTCTGCCGAATTGCTGCAGCAGCTTGTTATAGCGTCCGCCGCTGGCTACAGGAGAACCGATCTCGGCCGCATAGCCTTCAAAGGTCATACCCGTATAGTAAGAGAAGTCACCAATCATGGTCAGGTCAATCAGCACATGACTAGAAGCACTGTAAGCCTCCAGCACCTCCCACACCTTGCATAGATGCTCGATCGAGGCCCGGGCCAGCGGGTTCAGGCTCAGCTCTCTCGCTTCCGTGCATACCTCCCGGCCGCCGCGTAGACGGAGAATGCCCTCAAGCTTTGCTGCCTCCTGCGGGGGCAGCTGCAGAGCTTGAATAGTGCTGCGGTAGCCGACATAATCCCGGTTCAGCAGATCACGCTTCAGGCTCTCCTGATCGCCCGGACGGTCCGGCAGCACCTCTTCGAGCAGTCCGTTGAGGAAGCCCATATGACCCATAGCCATTTTGAACGTCTTCACGCCTGCCGCCCGAAGGCTCTCAATCGCAAGCGCCACCACCTCGGCATCCGCCTCCGGAGAGTCGTCTCCCACAAGCTCCACACCAGTCTGGTAAAATTCAGCCTCCCGTCCCGCTTCCTCTTCAATCGCCCGAAACACATTGGCATGGTAGGACAAGCGAATCGGCAGAGCTTCTTCCTTTAATAGAGATGATACAACCCGGGCAATAGGGGCCGTCATATCGGAACGCAGCACCATTGTCGTGCCCCGGTTATTGAGCAGCTTGAACAGCTTCTGGTCAGAGGTGGAGCTCGACACACCCACCGTATCATAAAATTCAATCGTCGGGGTCATGATTTGCCGATAACCCCAGCGCTCCATGCATTGAAGCACCCGGGATTCAATCTGGCGCAGCCGGGATACCGCATGGGGGAGATAGTCCCGCACACCGGCGGGTTTTTCAAAACCTTTCGGTTTAGACATGGCGTAGTCACCTCGAATTCTATTTTTAAACGATCAAGTCCGGTATTATCCTCTAAAAAATAACACCCGACTCTTTATTATGGTAAAGTGCTACCTTGCTAATAAAGTAAAGAATAATGGCTATAGTATCATATCCCTGCCTGCGCCGTCAATTCACCTTACTGACCTCAAGCGTATCGGTATCATCTACAGCCCGTACTCTGTATTATAACCTGTATGACCCTCTGCTTTCACGTTAAATCATCATTCCTTCTCTAGAGTAAAGGGCAGACATCTCTGCCCCTCCTCATCAAACCGTACGTGAGGTTTTCCCTCATACGGCTTTCCGATGTTCGTCATTCATGTGCATGCAGATCACAAGAGCGTTTTAAGTCCATATTGTTTGGACAATGCTTTCACTTCGCTTAACGAACTCATCCATCGCGTGCGTTGACGCTTCTTGGCAACCCACTTTGCTAAGCGCTGCAAGATGTACCAATCTAGTTTTGCCATCTTCTTTTGGCTGTAGGCTGTGTAGTAGTAGTTGCGCCACCCCTGTATTTTTGGGTTTAAATATTCCAGGTGGTCCTGGAAAGTCTTGTGACGCATATTCGGCGGAGCAAGTCGCTCCTTCACGACCTCTCTGATTCGTTCCTCCGCCTTGCGGCACAGTCACTGCTGGGTCGTATAATATATTTTGCCTTGAGATGTCTCCGCTTTCGTCTTTCGATGGTGCATGCCTAGAAAGTCAAAGCCTTCTTCTCCTGTCCATAATCCGACAATACGCGTTTTGGTCGGATGCAGCGTTAACTCCAGGCGAC